>JBDZUM010000045.1:4609-28943 GCA_040255215.1 Rhodospirillaceae bacterium | reverse complement strand
GCCTCGACCACCACCAGTTCGGAGACCGGATAGGCCGGGCCCGAATCGAGGTTGCGAATGGCGATCTCCTCGAACTCGAAGCCGCTCGCCGCGCCACGACCGGCGAATACCGAGCGGCAGGAGGCCATCGGCCCGGCCGCCTTCTCCATCTGCACCGACAACACGCGGCCCTTGAGCGGCACGCGGCTGGCGAAGTTGGGCCGGTTGGTGCAGCCGGCGATGACGATGTAGTTGACGCGCGGGTCGTAGACTTCCTGGGCGACGTCGATCAGCCCCTGCACGGCATCGCCAACCGCGAGCACGGAGATGTTCTCCGGCTGCACGCCGCCGGCGATCACGCGACGAACGCCGTCGGCCAGGTTGCGGGCGGTCGCCTTGCGCTCGTGCACCATGCGGAAGCCCTGACGCTCCAGCGCATCGTGGATGCGCTGGGCTTCGGCCGGATCCGGCGCCTTCTCGGTCGAGCCGGGCACGATGAACAGATAGCGCGCCGTCGGATCGATCCGCACCGGCAATGGCCGTTCGGCCTGCGCCATGGCCAGCGCATTGCCGGTCGCGGCGGCGGCCCGATCCTGGCACAGCGCCGGCACGGCAAGCGCACCGAGGGAAAGGGTGATGGCGCCCGCGACCAGCGCGGTACGGAGACGGGAGGTGATCATGTCGATAATACGCCTTCAGCAGGATGGCGGATGTCCCCACTGACAGCCGCCGGCAACGAGGGCGCGGAAACTAGTACAGGCTACGCCAGCGCGTCGAGCCCGATCATTGCCTGATTGTAGGTAAGCGCTGCACGGGAGATATCAATGGCAAGCAGGTCTTCGCCGATCACGATCGGCCCGCCATAGTCGCGCCGCACCTCGGCCAGCAGGGCGGCGCGGTCGAACTGGGTCGGCACGAAATGGTTCAGCACCAGGCATTTTACCCCCGCCTGCGCCGCCACCTTGCCGACTTCGCTGCTCAACGTGTGGTAGGAGGCGACGGCATCGGTGCCTTCCTTGGTGCGGATGCCGGGGACGATCGCCATCTCCCGATGGATAAAACATTCGTGAACCAGCACGTCGGCGCCACGCGCCGCCTCGATCAGCGCCGGGCAGAAGGCGGTGTCGCCGGAGAAAGCCAGTTTCCGTCCGTCGGCCTCGAAGACGTAGCCGAAGGCGTTCTTGATCGGCGAATGCTCGACCCGCACGGCGCGCACCACCATGTCGTCGTGGCGGATGATCTCGCCGTCCTCGATTTCGTGCACCTCGATCTGGAGAGCGACGGTCGATGGCCGCCGCTCATGGGCGATGCGCTGCTCGAACTCCGGCTGCCAGAACGCCATCAGCCCGTCGACGAAGCGCTTGGTGCCCTTGGGGCCGAAGATGCGCTGCGGCCGCTGCCGCGCCTGGTGCCAGCTCGACATGATGAGCTGCAGCAGGTCGACCGTATGGTCCGAATGCAGATGCGTCAGCAGCAGCGCCTCGATATCGCGCCCGGGCGTGCCGGCCTGCACCAGCCGCTGCGTCACCCCCGAGCCGCAATCGACCAGGAAGGCGTGATTGCCATGGCGAACCAGGTTGGAGGGCCCCAGCCGCAGCGGGTCGCAATTGGGGCATCCGGTGCCCAGCAGAACGAAATCCATTCACGCCTCTCGCATCAGCGGCAGCGATCATAGAGCAGCGATGACGCTCCCGGGCAGTGCTATCGGATCTCCACTGGAAAGAGGTTCGGCACGCACCCGGAGCGGCGATTTCCTGGATCGGAGGCTTAAAACCGCCCGGGCATTTCATTCTACTGCATTGAAAACAACGGCGTTTTCGTAGGGGGGCGACCGTTGGCTCTCCGACTATGGTTGCAAATAGAGATTTTCAGAACGTCCCGTGAACATATGTGCCGTTACACCTATTATGCGAATGGCGTCATAAACGGACCATATGGTCAGTGGCGAAAACGAAACGCCCCGCGACGGGGCGCGGGGCGATCAAGGTGGGGAGGAACCTGAGCGAGACGGCAGGAAGAGGGAAGCAGACCTGCCGGTGGGACGGGTTACTCGAAGGCTTCCTCCCAGGTGCCGCGGGTTGCGGCTTTTGAGTATTCGGTGGCGCGGTTCTCGAAGAAGTTGGTGTGCTCGACCGCGTTCAGCATGGTGTCGAGCCAGGGCAGCGGGTTCTTCTCGATGCGGTAGATCGCCTGCAGGCCGAGCTGGCCCAGCCGCCGGTCGGCGATGAAGCGGATGTAGCGCTTGACGTCGTCCGGCGTCATGCCCTCGATCGCGCCCAGCTCGAAGGCGAGGTCGATGAAGGCGTCCTCGTGGTCGACGATGGTCGAGCAGGCGACGTAGAGCTCGCGCTGCAGCGCGTCGGTCCACACTTCCGGGTTTTCCGCGATGAAGGTGCGGAACAGGCGGATGATCGAGTTGGTGTGCAGGGTCTCGTCGCGCACCGACCACGACACGATCTGCCCCATGCCCTTCATCTTGTTGAAGCGCGGGAAGTTCAGCAGCATGGCGAAGGAGGCGAAGAGCTGCAGGCCCTCGGTGAAGGCGCCGAACACGGCCAGGGTCTTGGCGATGTCGGCCTTCGAGTCGACGTTGAAGCCCTGCATGTAGTCGTACTTGTCCTTCATCTCCTTGTAGCGGAGGAAGGCGGAGTACTCGGCCTCGGGAATGCCCAGCGTATCGAGCAAATGCGAGTAGGCGGCGATGTGCACCGTCTCCATGGCGGAGAAGGCCGACAGCATCATCTGCACTTCGGTCGGCTTGAACACCCGCGAATAGTGCTTCATGTAGCAGTTGTTCACTTCCACGTCCGACTGCGTGAAGAAGCGGAAGATGTGCATCAGCAGATGCCGTTCCGAATCGCTGAGCTTGTTGCGCCAGTCCTTCAGGTCGTCGGCCAGCGGCACTTCCTCGGGCAGCCAGTGGATGCGCTGCTGCATCAGCCACGCGTCGTAGGCCCAGGGATAGTTGAACGGCTTGTAGATCGGTTTCGAGTCGAGGAGGGACATGTCAGGTCTTTCCGCAGAGACGTTCCTGTCGGCCTACTGGCACGACAGGCACTCTTCGTAGTTGTTGGTGTTTTCCTGCTCGCGGTCGGCGTTGAGCGCGCGCATGGCGGCCAGCGGCAGCTCGGCGCCGGGCGCGGTTGGCATGGCGACCGTGGCGGAGGCTTCCGAGACCACGTCGGCGCGCTGGATCGACATCGAGCGCAGGTAGTAGAGGCTCTTCACGCCGCGCTTCCAGGCCATCATGTGGATCTGGTGCAGGTCGCGCTTGTGCACGTCGGCCGGCAGGAAGATGTTCAGCGACTGCGCCTGGCAGATGAAGGGCGCGCGGTCGGCGGCATGCTCGATCAGCCAGCGCTGGTCGATCTCGAAGGCGGTCTTGTAGGTCGCCTTCTCGTGCTCGTCGAGGAAGTCGAGATGCTGCACCGAGCCGTTGTTGACGGTGATCGAGGTCCAGGTGTCCTCGTCGTTGCGGCCCTTCTCCTCAAGCAGCTTCGCCAGATACGGGTTGCGCACGTTGAACGAGCCCGACAGCGTCTTGTGGGTGAAGGAATTGGCCGCCGCCGGCTCGATGCCGGGCGAGGCGCCGCCGGCGATGATCGAAATCGAGGCGGTGGGCGCGATCGCCAGCTTGTTGGAGAAGCGCTCCATGACGCCGAAATCGGCCGCGTCCGGGCACGGACCGCGCTCCTGCGCCAGCTTGCGCGAGGCGGCGTCGGCGTGCTCGCGCACGTGCTTGAACATCTTCTTGTTCCACACCTTGGCCATCACCGATTCCAGCGGAATGCCGTTGGCCTGCAGGAAGGAATGGAAGCCCATGACGCCAAGGCCCACCGAGCGCTCGCGCATGGCCGAATAGGTGGCGCGGGCGAATTCCGGTGGCGCCTTGTCGATGAAGTCCTGCATCACGTTGTCGAGGAAGCGCAGCACGTCTTCCATGAACAGCGGATGGTCGTGCCACTGGAAATAGGTCTCGAGATTGAGCGAGGACAGGCAGCACACGGCGGTGCGCTGCTTGCCGTCGCGGTCGACGCCGGTCGGCAGGGTGATCTCGCTGCACAGGTTCGAGGTCTTGACCGACAGGCCGGCCAGCTTGTGGTGCTCGGGCAGGGCGCGGTTCACGTGGTCGATGTAGACGATGTAGGGCTCGCCGGTCTCGACCCGGGCGGTGAGGATGCGGATCCACAGCTCGCGGGCCGACACCTTGCGCTGCACGGCGCCGTCCTTGGGGCTGGTCAGCGCCCATTCCTCGTCGTTCTCGACCGCGCGCATGAAGGCGTCCGGGATCAGGATGCCGTGATGCAGGTTCAGCGCCTTGCGGTTGGGATCGCCGCCCGAGGCGCGGCGCATCTCGATGAATTCCTCGATTTCCGGATGGCTGACCGGCAGGTAGCAGGCGGCCGAGCCGCGGCGCAGGGAGCCTTGCGAGATCGCCAGGGTCAGCGAGTCCATGACCCGGATGAAGGGCACCACGCCGGAGGTCTTGCCGTTCAGGCCGACCTTCTCGCCGATCGAGCGCAGATTGCCCCAGTAGGAGCCGATGCCGCCGCCGCGGGCGGCCAGCCAGACGTTCTCGTTCCACAGCCCGACGATGCCTTCCAGCGAATCGTTGGCCTCGTTCAGGAAGCAGGAGATCGGCAGGCCGCGATTGGTGCCGCCATTGGACAGCACCGGCGTCGCCGGCATGAACCAGAGATTGGAGATGTAGTCGTAGAGCCGCTGGGCGTGGGCGTCGTCGTCGGCGAAGGCCGACGCGACCCGGGCGAACATCTGCTGGATCGATTCGCCAGGCAGAAGATACCGGTCTTCCAGTGTCGCCTTGCCGAAATTGGTGAGTTTGGCATCACGGCTCGGATCGATAACAACCCGGCTGCCTTCCTGGAGCTGAATGACGTCAAACACTTGCGGCCCCCTTAGACTTTCTTGTCCACACCTGTGCAAAGGACAGGGTGGGGATTAATGCTAGATGTTGGGTGGCTGCCCCCAAAGCGGCTACCAGATGTCGATGATAGTCAGGGAGGTTTTCGAGTCACGCCTGATATTTTCTCATGATTATGAGAATGAACTTGACAGTATAATTCGTTGTTTTTGCTATTCTATTTGCCTTTAACAACCACTGAAACATAATTGCCGCACGGCCGCATAAATAACGAATTTATGCTGTATATTTCAGAAATGTTTTGCGATTGAGGCGCTTACAACGAGTTGCGTGCGCCGATCCCCTAAAACCGGGCATCGGGCTCCTTATCCCCGCTATCACCCCGACCAACAGGCGCGAGAGGGGTCGGTTCGACGAACCGACACGGCGCGGTAATTGGCACCGGCCTATAATCGCTTCAGGCCTCGTCGCCAGCCAGGCGAACGCGGGGCGGATAGGGGCGTTGCGTCCTCATTGCCACCGCATTCTTCGGCGACAGGGAATGGGGCGACAGGGAATGCGGCGACAGGAATTGTGACGCCGGCCACAGCCGCTCGCCCATGGCGGCGCCTAGGCTTGGCGTCCAAGGCGGCCACAGGGTCGGACAGGTCCGGCGCAACGGACCGGGGAGAAGCGATGGATACGGCAGCGGCAGGCAAATCGGGCGGCGAAGCGCGCCGGCAGCAGGCGTTGGAGGCGATCGTCGCGGCGGCGCGAAACCGGCTGGCCGGCGACATGGCCGAGGAGGCCGCGCGTTTCGTCCGTCGCATCTTCGCCGGCGTCGACGAGGCCGACCTCGCCGCCGCGCCGGCCGACGAAAGGCTGGGTGCCGCGCTTTCTCTTCTGGCGCGCGCCCGCACCCGCCGTCCGGGCGTGGCGGAAGTCTCGGTCTTCAATCCGGCGGCGACCGAACATGGCTGGTCTTCGCCGCATACCGCCGTGCTGATCGTCAACGACGACATGCCGTTCATCGTTGATTCGGTGCTGGCCGAGCTGGTGGCGCGCGAGATCGGCGCCCATCTGATCGTCCATCCCATCGTGCCGGTACGGCGCGACGCGTCGGGTTCGCTGCAGGCATTCGGCGAAGCCGCCGGCCCCGATGCCAGACGCGAATCGATGATGCTGATCGAGATCGATCGCCAGCCGGCGACGGCGCTCGACGAGCTGGCGCAGGCGCTGGCCCGGGTGTTGGACGATGTGCGCGCCGCCGTCGAGGACTGGCGCGCCATGCGCGGTGCGGTCGGCACGGCGCTCGCCGGGCTCGCCGCGCCGGGGCCGCTCAGCGATCCCGCCGACGTCGCCGAGACTCGCGATTTCCTGGAATGGATCGCGGCCGACCATTTCACCTTCCTGGGCTACCGGCGCTATCGCTACGTCGCTCCGGAAAGCGACGAGGGCGGCGCCTACGAGCTGATGCCGGGCTCGGCGCTGGGCGTGCTGCGCGACGATGCCACGCTGCTGTTCGAGCCGGCGCCTGGCGTCAGCGGCCTGCCGGCGCCGGTGCGCGCCTTCCTGCACGGACCGGCGGTGCTGTTGATCGCCAAGGCCGATCGCCAGGCCACCGTGCATCGGCGCGCGCCGATGGACGTGCTGATCGTCAAGCATTTCGGTTCCGACGGCCGGCTCGAAGGCGAGCACCGTTTCGCCGGGCTCTTCACCTCGGCCGCCTATAATCGCTCGCCGCGCGCCATTCCGCTGCTGCGCCGCAAGGTCGAACGCATCATCGAGCAGGCCGGCTTCGAGCCGACCAGCCACGACGGCAAGGCGACGCTCAACATTCTCGAGACCTTCCCGCGCGACGAACTGCTGCAGTACGACGACGCCACCTTGCTGCAGACGGTGCTGGGCATTCTGCATCTGCAGGAACGGCCGCGCACGGCGCTGTTCGTGCGGCCCGACGCGCTGGGCCGCTCCGTCGCCTGCCTGGTGTTCACGCCGCGCGAGCGCTACGACAGCACCTTGCGCCAGCGCTTCGCGCAGATCCTCGAAAGCGCCTTCGGCGGGCCGGTGCTGGCTTTCGCCGTGACCCTGGCCGAGGAATCGCCGCTGGCCCGCGTGCTGTTCAACGTCAGGCTCGGCGCGGCGACGCAGGACTGGCAGCCGGACGCGATCGAGGCCGAGCTGGCGCAGGCGGCGCGCACCTGGCGCGACAGGCTGCGCGAGCGGCTGGTCGCCGATCTGGGCGAGCAGCGCGGCCTGACCCTGGCGCGGCGCTATGCCTATGGTTTTCCCGCCGGCTATCAGGAAGCGGTGCCGCCGGCGACGGCGCTGGACGATATCGAACGATCGGAGAAAGCGCTCGAGACGGGCCAGCTGCAGATCTCGCTCTACCGCGAGAACGGCGACGGGCCGCATGAGCTGCGCCTGAAGCTGGTGCGCGAGGGCGGGCCGATCCCGCTCTCCGACGTGCTGCCGTTGCTGGAGAATATGGGCCTGCGGGTGCTGACCGAGGTGCCGCACACGTTGCGGCCGCTGCGCCAGCAGGGCGACGAGGCCGCCGTCCTGCACCTGCACGATTTCACGCTCGCCACGGCAAGTGGCACGGCCGTCGAACTCGATCGGGTGCGCGAGGCGTTCCAGACGGCGCTGGGCCATGCCTGGACCGGCGCCATGGAAAGCGACGGCTTCAACCGGCTGGTGCTGCTGGCCGGGCTGCAATGGCGCGAGGTCAAGCTGCTGCGCGCCTATTGCAAGTATCTGCGCCAGGCCGGCATCGCCTTCAGCCAGGCCTACATGGAGGCCGCAATGGCGGCGCATCCGGATATCGCGGCCCTGCTGGTGCGCCGCTTCTGCGCCCGGTTCGACCCGCAGCATCAGGCCGACGTCGACGCGCTGTGCGCCGGCATCGACGCCGAAATCGCCACCGCGCTCGATGCGGTATCGAGCCTCGACGACGATCGCATGCTGCGGCGGTTCCTCAACGCCATACATGCGACCCTGCGCACCAACTATTTCCAGCCGGGCGAGGACGGCCACCCCAAGCCGTGGATTTCCTTCAAGCTCGACAGCCGTCGCGTCGACGAGTTGCCGCTGCCGCGGCCGATGGTCGAAATCTTCGTCTACAGCGCCCGCGCCGAGGCGATCCATCTGCGCGGCGGCAAGGTGGCGCGCGGCGGCATCCGCTGGTCCGACCGGCGCGAGGATTTCCGCACCGAGATCCTCGGCCTGATGAAGGCGCAGATGGTGAAGAACGCCGTCATCGTGCCGGTCGGCTCCAAGGGCGGCTTCATCGTCAAGCGGCCGCCGACGCCGACCGGCGACGCCAAGGCCGATCGCGAAACGCTGATGGCCGAAGTGGTCGAGTGCTACAAGACGCTGATGCGCGGCATGCTCGACATCACCGACAACCTGGTCGCCGGCAGCATCGTGCCGCCGCCATCGGTGGTACGCCTCGACGAGGACGATCCCTACCTGGTCGTCGCGGCCGACAAGGGTACCGCGACCTTCTCCGACATCGCCAACGGCGTGGCGCGCGACTACGGCTTCTGGCTCGACGATGCCTTCGCCTCCGGCGGTTCCGCCGGCTACGACCACAAGGACATGGCCATCACCGCGCGCGGCGCCTGGGAATGCGTACGCCGGCATTTCCGCGAGCTGGGCATCGACACGCAAACCACGCCCTTCACCGTCGCCGGCGTCGGCGACATGTCGGGCGACGTGTTCGGCAACGGCATGCTGCGCAGCGAGCGCATCCGGCTGGTCGCCGCCTTCGATCACCGCCACGTCTTCATCGATCCGGATCCGGATGCCGCCAGAAGCTTCGCCGAGCGCCAGCGGCTGTTCGCGCTGCCGCGATCGAGCTGGGCGGATTACGACACGTCGCTGATTTCCGCAGGCGGCGGCGTGTTTCCGCGCAGCGCCAAATCCGTGGCGCTGACGCCGCAGATCAAGGCGCTGCTCGACATCGCCTCCGACCATCTGACGCCCGCCGAGCTGATCAAGGCCATATTGCGCGCCCGCGTCGACCTGCTGTGGTTCGGCGGCATCGGCACCTACGTCAAGGCCGCGGGCGAAAGCCATGCCGAGGTCGGCGATCGCGCCAACGACGCGCTGCGCATCGACGGCGGCGAGCTGCGCGCGCGGGTGGTTGGCGAGGGCGCCAATCTCGGCGTCACCCAGCGCGGCCGGGTCGAGGCGGCGATGGCGGCGGTGCGGCTGAATACCGATGCGCTCGACAACTCCGCCGGGGTCGACTGCTCGGACCACGAGGTCAACATCAAGATCGCACTGCGCGACGTGGTGCATTCCGGCGCCCTGCCGATGCCCGAGCGCGACCGGCTGCTGGTGGCGATGACCGACGAGGTCGCCACCCTGGTGCTGCGCGACAACTACCAGCAGAGCCAGGCGATCAGCGTCGCCGAGGCGCAGGCGGCCGGCATGATCGGCGCCCATGCGCGGCTGATGCGCAATCTCGAGGCTGCCGGCCGTCTGGAACGCGCCGTCGAGTATCTGCCCGACGGCAAGGCGCTGGCCGAGCGCCGCGCCGCCGGCCGCGGCCTGACCCGGCCGGAACTGTGCGTGCTGCTGGCCTATGCCAAGATCGCCCTGCTCGACGATCTGCAGGCATCCGATCTGCCCGACGATCCGTTGCTGGAAGCCGAGCTCTTCCTCTATTTCCCCAAACCCTTGGTCGAGGGCTACGCCGAGTCGCTGCGCGCCCACCGTCTGCGGCGCGAGATCATCGCCACCAAGGTGGTGAACTCGATGGTCAATCGCGTCGGCATCGCCTTCGTCGACGAGATGCACGACCGCACCGGCTGCGTCAGCCCCGACATCACGCGCGCCTATGCGCTGGTGCGCGACGTCTTTGGCCTGCGCGCGTTGTGGGCCGAGATCGAGGCGCTGGACGAGCAGCTGGTGGCGGCCGCCCAGATCGACATGCTGATCGTAACGCAGCGGCTGATCGAGCAGGCAACGCTTTGGCTGCTGCGCAACGTCCGCCCGCCGCTCGACGCGCAGCAGGCCCAGGCGCGCTTCGCGCCCGGCATGGAACGGCTGGTCGGCGCTTTACCTGGGCTGCTGCCGGCGGCCGACCGTTCGGCACTCGAAGCGCGCGCCGGCACGCTGGGCGGCGAGAAAGTGCCGGCCGCTCTGGCGCGCAAGGTGGCGGCGCTGGAATATCTCGGCATCGGCTTCGAACTGGTGCAGCTGGGCGAACGGGCCGAGGCGACGGTCGAGGAAGCGGCAATGGTCTATTTCGCCGCCGGCGACCGTTTCGGCCTGTCCTGGCTGCGCGCCGCCGCCCAGCGCCTGCCGCGCGAAACGCCGTGGCAGGCGGCGGCCATGCAGGCGCTGACCGAGGATCTCCATACCCAGCAGAGCGAACTGGCCGCGTCGTTGCTGGCCGCGGGCCAGCGCGGGCCCGACCTGCCGGAAGCCTGGGCGGCGCCGCGCCGCACCGCGATGGAGCGCATCGACCGCCTCTTCGCCGACATGCGCGCCCAGGCGACGGTCGATCTTGCCATGCTGACCGTGGCCAGCCGCGAATTGCGCGGGCTGCTGGCGGGGTAGGCAGCATCGCAAGCTCCCACTGTCTTTCATTGGGCCGAGACATCGTGATGATCAGGGAAGTCATCTCGGGTCTGAAAGCCAAATGGGCGAAACGGACCTTGCTGGTTGGAATGCAGCAGGACGTCTCGCCGGTGGAGGCGAACTACGATGCTGTCTTCGCACTGATTCGTCAGCGATCGTCAGAGTACGTGTCCGCTTGGGAAGAAATAGTTCCGGCGGATGAGCTCATTGGCCGACGGCGATTTGGTCATGGCGATGTCAGTTATTTTGCAATGGATCTCGCGAAAGCGGTGAGTCTCTCCGACGAGATCACTGACGCCGAATGGGAGCAGGTCGTGACTTTCGACGATCTGGCCAGACTGATCGTAAAGCACTTGCAGCGGCGCGCCGCCGCGGCCCGCACGCGGTCTGGGACGTAGCGCTTCTGACCGTCGCCTGCCGTGAGTTGCTCGGACTGCTAGCGGGCTGATCGCAGCGCTTAGTCGCGGCGGAACAGGGCGCGGAAGCGGCGCACGGGCGGCGTCTCCTCGTCGAGGAAATCCTCGAACGAGATGTGCCGCAGCTCCAGCGCGGTGAAACCTTCGACTTCGCGGCGCGTCAGCGGCCAGGGCATCTGACCCGGCGGGTCGGTGTCTTCGCGTCCGCGGCAGATCACCAGCAGATCGCCACCCGGCTTGAGGAAGCCTGCGAGCATCGCCATCGCCTGCGGCCGCAGTTCGGCCGGCAACAATTGGAGCGTATAGACCTCGACCACCAGATCGAACCGGCCGCGCCAGGGTTCCGGCGCCTGCAAGAGATCGGCGACCTGCCAGTCGACACGCATTTCGGGAAAGCGCCGCTTCGCCCATTTCACGGCGCTGGCGGAAATGTCGAAGGCGGTGACGTCAAATCCGCAGGCCTGAAGCACGAGCGCGTTGTCGCCCAGCCCGCAGCCGACATCGAGCACCCGCTTGCCCTTGCCGTCCGGCTTCTGCCGCTCCAGCCAGCGCACCAGAGGGACATTGGCGTGCAGATCGGCCCAGGAAATTTTCGAGGCGTCGCCGCCGGCTTCGGCATAGAGCGCTTCGAACCAGCCCAGCGTATCGCCCTTGGCCTGGTATTGGCGGAACAAGGCGCGCTGGTGTTCGGTGGACATGGCGGAATCCTCTGGCGGGGTGGGACGGGCAGGGCTAATTTATGCCCCGTCGCGCTGCCGCTCCATGCGGCGTGCGGCCACCCGCGTGACTGGCGATAGAGGTGGGAGACCACCGGGAAGCGCGGGTTGATGGAGCCGCTCGCCTGGGCATCACCTCGTGACCCAGGAGCGCGCATGGACCGCCAGTTCCACCTTCTGTCGCAGAACGACCCCGCCATTTTCGCCGCCATCGCAGGCGAAGAGCACCGGCAGGCCGCCGGCATCGAAATGATTCCGTCCGAGAACCACACCTGGCCCGAAGTGCTGGCCTGTCTCGGCTCGGTGCTGACCGACAAATACGCCGAAGGCTATCCGGGTCGCCGCTACTACGGCGGCCAGGAATTCACCGACGCGGTCGAGACCATCGCCCGCGATCGCGCCAAGGCGCTGTTTCGCGCCGAGCACGCCAACGTGCAGCCGCTCTCCGGCTCGCCGATGAACCAGGCGGTCTATCTGTCGTGGCTGAAACCGGGCGACACCGTGCTGGGCATGGATCTCTCGCATGGCGGGCACCTGACGCATGGCGCGCCCGTCTCGCATATGGGGAAACTGTTCGACTTCGTGCGCTATCGCACGCAACCCGGCGGCAATGGCGGCATCGATTACGACGAGGTGCGCGCGCTGGCGAAAGAGCACCGGCCCAAACTGGTGCTGTGTGGCTTCTCCTCCTATCCGCGCGATCTGGATTATGCCGCCTTCAAGTCGATCGCCGACGAGGTCGGCGCGCGCACCATGGCCGACGTCTCGCATATCGGCGGGCTGATCGCCGCCGGCGTGAAGGACAACCCGATGGATTTCGGCTTCGACGCCATGACCACCACCGCGCACAAGACGCTGCGCGGGCCGCGTGCCGGACTGATCCTCTGCAAGTCCGAACATGCCGGCGGCATCGACTCCTCGGTATTTCCCGGCCTGCAGGGCGGGCCGCACATGAACGCCGTGGCGGGGACGGCCGTGGCGCTGGCGAAAGCAGCGACGCCGCAGTTCAAGGCCTATGGCGCGGCGGTCCTGCGCAATGCCAAAGCGCTGGCGGCGGCGCTACTGGAGCAGGGCGTGACCCTGATTACCGGCGGCACCGACAATCATTTGCTGGTGATCGACACGGTGGCCAGCTTCGGCATCGACGGGCGGCTGGCGGAGCGGGCGCTGGACCGCATCGGCATCACCGTCAACAAGCAGGTGATCCCCGACGATCCATTGCCGCCGTTGCGGCCGTCGGGCGTTCGGCTGGGCACACCGGCCTGCACCACGCGCGGCATGGAGGAAGAGGCGATGCGGCGCATTGCCGGCTGGATCGTGCAGGCACTGCGCGCGCCGCAGGACGAGACGCTGCTGACGGGACTGTCCGGCGCGGTGAAGGAGCTGGCGCGGCTCTATCCGATACCGGCCCTGGCTAGCTGATCCGCGCTTGGCGCTTGGCCGCCTGCAGGGTGTTGTGCAGCAGGCAGGCCACCGTCATCGGACCGACGCCGCCCGGCACCGGGGTGATGGCGCCGGCGCGCGGCGCGGCGGCGGCGAAATCGACGTCGCCGACCAGCCGCGTCCTGCCGTTGCCGAGATCGATGCGGGTGATACCGACATCGATCACGGCGGCGCCTTCCTTCACCCAGTCGCCCTTGACGAAATGCTGGCGACCGATGGCGGCGACCAGAATGTCGGCCTCGCGGCACAGCTCGGGCAGGTTCTTCGTGCGCGAATGCGCGACGGTGACGGTGCAGTCCTCGCGCAGCAGCAGGGCGGCCATCGGCTTGCCGACCAGGATCGAGCGGCCGATCACCAGCGCGTTCTTGCCGGCAAGCGAACCCAGCCGGTCCTGCAGCAGCATCAGGCAGCCCAGCGGCGTGCAGGGCACGGCGAAGTTCAGCGGCGCGCCGGCGGCGACCTGCGCCAGGCGGCCGGCATTGAGCGGGTGCAGCCCGTCGACGTCCTTCTCCGGGTCGATGGCGGCGACGATGGCGGCGTTGTCGAGATGGGCCGGCAACGGCATCTGCACCAGAATGCCGTGCACGCGGGCATCGGCGTTGAGTTCGCGCACCACGGCCAGCAGTTCCTCCTGCGTCGTGCTGCCGGGCAGGATGCGCTCGAAACTTTCCATGCCCGCCTCGCGGGTCTGTTTGCCCTTGCTGGCGACGTAGACCTGGCTCGCCGGATCGTCGCCCACCAGCACCACCGCCAGACCGGCCTTCATCCCCGCCCTGGCGGCAAAATTCGCGGCGTCGATGGCGATCTGCGCGCGCAGGCGCTCGGCATAGGCTTTGCCGTCGATGCGTTTCTCGGCGAAGGCGGGCGATGTGCTCATGTCGGATGATCCAGCGTGTTGATCCAGTCGTTCAGCCGCGTCAGCAGGGCGGCGTCGACCGCCTCCAGCCGCACGATCTTCTTGCGGGCGGTCGCGCCCGATACCAGCGAGAGGCGGGTCTTGGCGACGCCGATGGTCTTGGCCAGCAGCGCCAGCACTTCCTTGTTGGCCTTGCCGTCGTCGGGCGGCGCGTTGACGGCGATCTTCAGCAGCTTGGCGCCGTCGGCCTCGCGGACGATGCCTTCGATCGCCTGGCGGCTCGAGCGCGGGCTGACCCGGATCGCGAACTGGATCGCCCCGTCGCGCGTGGCGCTGAAAAGGGGCCGCATGGCGGGAAAGCTAGAGAACGGCCGGCACCAGATTGTCGATGATGAGCTGCTGCAGGAAGATCAGGATCAGGATCAGCACCGCCGGCGTGATGTCGATGCCGCCGATGGTGGGAATGATCCGTCGCAGCGGCCGCAGCAGCGGCTCGGTGATGCGATAGAGGAAATCGATCACCACGGCGACGAAGCGGTTGCGCGTGTTCAGCACGTTGAAGGCGATCAGCCACGACAGCACCGCCATCGCCACCAGCAGGTAGATGTAGATGTCGATGACGATCAGGAGGACCTTGATGAGGGCCAGCATGTCAGCTCCGTCGCGGCGGGACCGGCTTGTGGGACGGCGGCCACCCTACCCAAGCCGGCATGGGGGCGCAAGCCGGCCGGCCGGATGCAGGAATCCGCGCCAAGGCCTTGATCTGTCGCCGCTTTCTGTTTCCTTGACAGCGCGGGGGCTGGCGAGGATTATGCCGCGCCGTTCGGGACGGGGCCGTAGCTCAGTTGGGAGAGCGCGTCGTTCGCAATGACGAGGTCAGGGGTTCGATTCCCCTCGGCTCCACCAAACGCCCGAAGCCATTCTCATCGCCGCTCCTGCAGCCGTTTGCTCATGTAGACGGTGACGCCGTCGCCGAAGGGCTCGGTGCGATCGATGCCGTAGCCGACGCGCCGGTAGAGCGCGACGTTGGCGGCGAAGGCCTGGTTGGTCAGCAGCCGCGTTTGCGTCCGACCGGCCGAGCGGGCCAGGGTTTCGGCATGCGCCAGCATGAGCCGGCCCAGCCCTTTGCCCTGATGCGACGGCGACACGGCGACGTTCTCGATCCACAGATGATCGGGTTCGAGCCTGGTCTCGATCAGCGCCACCAGTTCGTCGTCGAGCCGCAGCAGATCGAAGCGATGCCGGCGCAGGGCCTCCTCGTAGTCGACCTGCATAGGCAGCGGTTCGCGGCCGATCAGGCCCACCCATTTGGCGTAGGCGCTGCGCGTCAGCGCACGAATGGCGGCGGCATCGTCGGCAGTGGCGGTCTGGATTTCGAGCTGATCGGGCATGACAGGCCTCGGGCAAAAGAAAACCCGCCGGCGAGGGCGGGCGGGTCGGCAGGGTTGGAAGGAACCGAAGCTCAGCGTCGTCGCGAACGCGCAGCTCCTCCCGCCTGCCGGATAGGGCGGCGTCGGCAAAATGCGTTGATCAGGAGCCTGTTCATGCGATCAGTGTCGGTTGGCGCGGGCACGGGGGCAAGAACGGCCAGCGCGGATGCCATGCGAGGCGGTCATTTCTTCTTCTTGCTGGCCTCATAGCGGGCCTGGTTCTCGGCGTTGGCCGGGTAGAGACCGGGTAGCGGCACGCCGGCCTCGACTTCCTTCATGATCCAGGCTTCGAGATTCTCCTGCTCCGGCGCGGTCGCCAGCACGTGATCGATCAATGCCTTTGGCACCACCACCGCGCCGTCGTCGTCGACCACCACCAGATCGTCCGGAAACACGGCCACGCCACCGCAGCCGATCGGCTGCTGCCAGTCGACGAAGGTCAGGCCTGCCACGGAAGGCGGCGCGGCGGCGCCGCGGCACCAGACCGGTAGGCCGGTGCCCAGCACGCCGGCCAGGTCGCGCACGACCCCGTCCGTCACCAGGCCGGCCACGCCGCGCTTCTTCATGCGGGCGCAGAGAATGTCGCCGAAGATGCCGGCATCGGTGATGCCCATGGCGTCGACCACCGCAATGCAGCCTTCCGGCATGGCCTCGATGGCGCCGCGGGTCGATTTCGGCGAGGTCCAGGATTCGGGTGTCGCCAGATCCTCGCGCGCCGGCACGAAACGCAGGGTGAAGGCGCGGCCGATCAGCCGCTTCTGCCCCGCCCGCAGCGGCAGGGTGCCGCGCATCCAGACATTGCGCAGCCCCTTCTTCAGCAGCACCGTTGTCAGCGTCGCCGTCGACACGGTCTGCAATGTGGCGATGATGTCCTTGTCGCTTGGCATGGGGGCTCCGATGGGAATTTCGCAGAACTCTAGATTCGGGCGCGGCCGAAAGATAGGTTCGGCGGTAATGGAGCCCTGCCTGTCGCCCGCCTGATGCCGACCACCCTGCACCTGCCGCTGGCCTCGCCCGCCCCGGGCACCGACCGGCATCTCACCCTGCACCGCTTCGGCACGCCCGGCGCGCGGCCGAAAGCCTATCTGCAGGCCGCGCTGCATGCCGACGAACTGCCCGGCGTTCTGGTGTTGCAGCATCTGCTGGCGCTGCTGGCGCAGGCCGAGCGCGACAACCGCATCGTCGGCGAGGTCCTGATCGTGCCGGCTGCCAACCCGATCGGCCTGGCGCAGCATCTGGGCGGCCAGCTCCTGGGCCGCTTCGCCTTCGATGCCTCGGGCAATTTCAACCGTGGCTTTCCCGACCTCGCTTCCGCGCTGGTCGAGGCGATGGCCAACCGGCTGGGCCGCGACGCCGCCGCCAACACGAAGCTCGTGCGCACCACCCTGCTGAAGCTGCTGAGCGAGAAACGCGCCGCCGGCGAGGCGCAGCAACTGCGCCTGACCCTGATGCGGCTGGCGATCGACACCGATATCGCGCTCGACCTGCATTGCGACGACCAGGCGCTGGCGCATATCTATGCCGGGCCGAAACTCTGGCCCGAACTGTCGGATCTGGCGGCATTGCTCGGCGTCGCCGCCGTGCTGCTGGAGGAGGATTCCGGCGGAGAGCCGTTCGACGAGGCTCTGGCACGCCCCTGGTGGCGGCTGATCGACGCTAATCCCGGCGCGGCGCTGGCGGCCGCGTCCATGGTGACGGCGACAGTCGAATTGCGCGGCGGCGCCGATATCGACGATGCCCAGGCCGGGCGCGATGCCGGCGCGCTGCTGCGCTTCCTGGTCCGTCGCGGCGTCGTGGCGGGCGAGGCGCCGACCCTGCCGCCGCTCGCCTGCCAGGCGACCGCCCTCGACGCCGTCGACTTCGTGCGCAGCCCGCAGGCGGGGCTACTGGTGCATCGCCGCGACATCGGCGATCGCGTGCGCGCGGGCGACGTCGTTTGCGAGATCCTCGATCCGATGGCCGCGCCCGGTACGGCGCGCACCCAGCTGCTCGCCCGCACCGATGGCATGGTGTTCGCCCGCTCGCGTCCCGGGCTGGTGCGGGCCGGCGAAAGGATCATGAAGATCGCCGGCAAGGAGAAGCTGGCGCAGGACGGCGCGCTGCTGGGCGATTGATCTAAAACTGTCATCCCGGCCAAGCCCCGCAGGGGCGCAGAGCCGGGACCCATGACGCCGCTGCCTAAGCGGAACGACCTACGATCTTGAGAAGCACCATTATGGGTCCCGGCTCTTGCTACGCTCGGCCGGGATGACAAGCGGAAGGTGTCACCCGAACGTCACCTTGCCCTGCTGCGCCAGGCCGCCGTCGTGATCGCGGGCGACCCAGGTATGGGCGGTCTTGCCGTCGGGGCGGCCGGCGACGGTGAAGGGCGTGGTCTCGAATACCGGGCTCATGGCGCGGAACTCGAAGGCCTTGACCGTCCGTCCGGGCGAGGAACGTCGCGCCAGCTCCATCTGCATCAGCCCCATCAGCGGCCCGTGCACCACCAGTCCCGGATAGCCCTCGACGCCGGTGGCGTAGGGCGCGTCGTAATGGATGCGGTGGCCGATGAACATCAGCGCCGAGAAGCGGAACAGCAGCACCGGGTCGGGCTTCACCGCGCGCGTCCAGGCGGCATCCGTCGGCGCGGGCTTGGCCGCCGGCGGCTTCTCGCCGGGCCTGGCCGCCTGGCGATAGACGATGTCCTGTTCCTCGGTGATGGCCAGCCGGTCGCCGGCGAAGATGCGGTGGCGGACGCCCACGAACACCATCTCGCCGCTGCTGCCGGTCTTGGGCTCGACCGACACGATCTGCGATTCGCGGCGGATCTCGTCGCCGATGCGGATGTCGCCGTCGAAATGCAGGCGGCTGCCGGCCCACATGCGGCGCGGCAGGCTGACCGGCGGCAGGAAATCGCCGCGCTGGGGATGGCCGTCCTCGCCGATGCGCGAGGCCGGCGCCGCTTCGAGGAAATAGAGCCAGTGCCACAGGGGCGGCAGCGGATCGCCCTTGGCCGGGGCGGGGTCGCGCGCATCCAGCGTGGCGATCAGCGCGCGCGGCGGGAAGGGGCCGACGATATCGATATGCGTCTGGCTGCGGCCGACCCATTGCCGGTATTTATCGAGATCGTCGACCATGGCCGCCTCCAAACGCTTGCCTGAACTGAAACCTAGAACCCGTACAGCATGATGACGGCAGCACTCGCCAGCAAGGCGGCGATGCGCTTGAGCCAGTCCTCGTTGCGGCCGATGGCGCCGTAGCTGAACAGGAACATGCCGATCGTCATCTTGGCCCCGGCCGCGATCGCCAGCAGCGGATCGCTGCCCAGCGCCAGTAGCGAAGGATTGGCGATGAAGCCGATCGGCACCACGAACAGCGCGCCGCCCAGGCGCATGGCACGCCACGCCACCGGCAGCCAGGGCGTCTGCGCGATGCGGGCGGCGATGAAGACGTTGCCGCAGACCGGCGGCGTGATGGTGCACAGCAGCGCGTACCAGAACACGAAGAGATGCGCCTGCAGCGGCTGCAGGCCGAGCTCGATCAGCGCCGGGCCGGCGACGGCGATGCAGATGGCGTAGGCGGCCGTGGTCGGCAGTTCCATGCCCAGCGCGATGCAGGCCAGTGCGGTCAGGATCAGTGCGGCCCAGAGCTGGCCGCCCGACAGGCCGACGATCAGCGAGGTGAACTTCACGCCCAGCCCGGTGATGTGGAACACGCCGACGATGATGCCGGCGCAGATCATCACCGCGGCGATGCCCGCGACCTGCTGGGCGGCGGCGACGACGGCGTTGCGCAGCCGGCCGAGGAACAGGCCGAGCCGCAGCCGCAGCGACTGGTCGAAGGCCAGCAGCGCGGCCGCCACGCACAGCGCCAGCACGCCGCAGAACTGCGGCGTGTAGTCGGTCTGCACGAACAGCACGATCAGCGTGCCCAGCGGCAGGGCGAAGAACGGCAGGGTGCGCGCGACCTTGCCCCAGCCGGGCAGTTCCTCGGCCTTCATGCCGTGCAGGCCGAGGGTGACGGCATAACGGTCGACGCCGAACCAGCAGGTGAAGAAGAACACCAGCGCCGGCAGGGCGGCGATGACCATCAGGTCCTCGTAGCGCATGCGCAGGAACTCGGCCATCAGGAAGATGCCGGCGCCCATTACCGGCGGCATGATCTGCCCGCCGGTCGACGCCACGGCCTCTACCGAGGCGGCGAAGGGCGCGGGATAGCCGTTGCGGATCATGGCGGGGATGGTGAAAGTGCCGGTCGAGGCGACGTTGGCCGAGGCGCTGCCGCTGATCGTGCCGTAGAGCGCCGACGCCACGACCTCGACCTTGGCGGCGCCGGCGCGGAAGCGACCGGCTATCTGCTGCGCGATGGCCATGAAGCCCGCCCCGGCGTCGCCGGCGGCGACGAAGGCGCCGAGAATCAGGAAAGGCGCGATCAGCTCCAGCGACGTGCCGGTCAGCGAGCCCCACAGCCCGCCTTCGGAAATCACCAGCGTGCCGAGGAAGCTGGTCAGCGGCTGGCCGTTATGGCCGATATCGCCCGGCAGCAGATGCCCGAGCAGGCCATAGGCCAGCACGATGGCGGCGATGGCCGGCATCACCGGCTGCACCGCGCGGCGCGCCATGTCGAGCACGACCAGAATCAGCACGACGGCCAGCGCGATCTGGAACCAGCCTGACAGCGAGCCGTACTGGTCGGCCAGATCGCGCCGGTTGAGCACGATATAGAGGCAGCCCGCCACGCCCAGCCCGCCCAGGACCCACGACGCGACGCGGTCGAAGGTCGAGCGGTTGGCGCCCGTGAAAAAGAAGACGAAGGGAATGGCGAACAGCAGGTGCAGCGGGCGGCTGATCAGGTTGGGCACCAGCCCGCCGAGCACGACGTAGACATGGAAGCCGACCGAGGCGGCGGCGCAGGTCAGCACCGCCAGGTCGCCGGGCGTGAAGGGCCGCGGCGACATCGCCGCCGTGGCGGCGATGTCCTCGGTCTTTTGCACGATGCGAAAGACTCCGAACGGCTACTTCAGTGGGTCGGGAATCTTGACGCCCTGCTCGGCATAGAACTTGGCCGCGCCGGGATGCAGCTTGACGCCCAGCGGCACGACCTGGTCCAGCGCCACCGAACCCCAGATCGGGTTGGCCTTGGCCATCGCCTCGCGCTGCGACCAGAAGATCTTGGTGATCTGGTACGCCGTGTCGTTGTCCATCGCCGTCGTCGTGTAGCCGCCGACGGGCAATCCAAACGTCTGCACCGGCTTGTCCTGGCCGGCATAGGTGTTGGCGGCGATGGTCACCGCGCCGGCGCCGGGATCGTTCTCCAGCACCTTCTTCAGCTCGGCGTCCGACAGCGACAGCAGCTTGATCGGCAGGGTCGCGGCCAGTTCCTGCACCATGCCGGTCGGGTGCGAGGAGCCCGACGCGAAGCCGTCGACCTGCTTGTTGCGCACCGCGCCGGCGGCGGCGGAGAGCTCGACCTCGGCGACCTTCACCTTGCCTTCGAGATCGAACAGCTTGAACAGCGCCAGCGACTGGCGCTCGGTGAAGGTGCCGCGGCCGCCGGCGATGAAGCTCTTGCCGGCCAGATCCATGATCGAGTTGATGCCCGAATCGGCGCGCACCACGAAATGCATGGTGATGCCGGGCATGACGAACAGGGTGCGGATGCTGTCGTAGCCCGTCTCGCCCTCGAACGGCTTCTTGGCGGCCTGGGCGTTCTTCACCAGGCTGGGCGGCGAGGTGAAGATGTAGTTGCCGGTGCGCTTGGGCGCTTCCTTGACGTTCTGCACCGAGCCCTGGCTCTCCTCGACCGTGCCGGCGATCTCGCCCTTGCTGCCGGTCTTCAGCGCTTCGGAGAGCTGCACCATCATCTGGTAGTAGGACGAGCCGGCGGTGGCCGACTTCAGGGTGACGCGGGTTTCCGCCTGCGCGCCGCCGGCGAACAGCAGGGCGGCCGCCGCGACGGCGGCAAGACGAGCGATTTTCATGGTTCCTCCCGGGGGTTGTTCCGCCCGGTTTTACGGCCGGTCCCGACGGCCGGCAAGCGGCTTTCGGCTGGTCAGTCCTGCAAGCTGCGCAACAGCGCCTCGATCTGCGCCCGCTGCGGCGCCTGCGCCGGAATCTGCGCCAGCAGCCGCTCCAGCTTCTCGCGCGCCGCCTTCCTGTCGCCCGCCTCGGCATCGGCGCGGGCGAGATAGAACAGCGCCAGCGGGTTGTCGGGCTGCAGCGCCAGCATGCGTTGCAAGGTGGCGATGGCCTCGGGCGAGGGCGGCGCATCGATGCCGCCCGCTCGCAGCTGCGCCTCGGCCAGATCGCCCAGCGCGCCGGCATCCTCGGGCAGGCGCTTGGCCGCCTCGGCGAAGGCGGCGACCGCCTTGTCGGCTTCGCCCAGCACCAGCCGTGCCCGGCCCAGCCGGCGCCAGCCGGTCGCGTCGTCCGGCGCCTCCTTCAGGCGGACCTCCAGCCCGTCGACCATCGACCGGATGGCCTGTTCGCGTTCGGCCGGCGTCATCTCCGCCATGCGCTCGACGTCCTGCGCCGTCGGCCCGCGCTGGGGTTCCGGCGCTTTTCGATCGGGGCGAACGCTCTGCGGATCGATGCCCGATGCCTGCGCCAGTCGGGCGATCTCCTCCTGCAGCGCCGCCAGCCATGGCGCGTCGGCTGGTGCGGCGGCCTCCAGCGCCAGCCAGCGTGTCAGCGCTTCGCGCGGCTTGCCGTCCTGCTCTTCCGCCAGGCCGCGATAGAAGCCGGCCGAAACGTCGGCGGGATCGAGCCTGAGCGCGCTGTCGAGCGCTTCGCGGGCGCGCGCCGAAACCTCGCCCCTGTTCTGCAGGATCAGCGCTTCGGCGTAGCTCGAGAGCAGATCGGCCCGCTCCGGCGCCAGCACGATGGCGCGCGCCAGCGCGTCGGCTGCCTGCTGGAAGCGGCCGACGCGCAAGGCGGTGCGGCCCAGCAGCACCCAGCCCTGCAAATCGTCCGGCTTGGCGTTGAGACGCTGCTGCAGATCGTCGAGCAGGCGCTCGGCGTTTTCGACCCTTTCCTGCCCGGCATCGCGATCGGCGAAAGGCCGTGCCGGCAGTTCCGGCCGCCCGGTGGCGAAATACCAGACCAGCGACAGCAACGGCAGCGCGCACGCCACCGCGAAGAAGGCGCGACGCAGGGTGCGGCTGTCGCCGGCGGGGTGATCGCTCTGCTGTCCCGCCGCCAGCAGACGGCGTTCGACTTCGGCGCGCGCCGCCGCCGCCTGCGCCTCGTCGAGCACGCCACGACCGCGGTCGCGTTCGATCTCGGAGAGCTGGTCGCGATAGACGGCAAGGTTGTAGGCGCGGCGCTGCGGCGTCGCCGTGCGCAGGCGCAGCAGCGGAAAGGCGATGGCGGCAATGGCGAGCGCGGTCAACGCGGCGAGAACGAAAGCCAGCATCACGCGCCGTCCTCGTCGATCAACCGTTGCAGGCGCGCCCGATCCTCGGCGTCGAGCGGCGCTGCGGCCGTCGTCGCGGTCGGTCGGCGGCGGAACCAGACGACGACGGCGATACCGCCCAGCGCCAGCATCAGCGCCGGCCCGAACCACAACAGCCAGGTGATCGGCTTGATCGGCGGGCGCAGCAGCACGAAGTCACCGTAGCGAGCGACGACGAAATCGTACACTTGCGTGTCGCTGTCGCCGGCGACGAGGCGTTCGCGCACCAGCAGCCGCAGGTCGCGCGCCAGCGGCGCATCGGAATCGTCGATCGACTGGTTCTGGCACACCAGGCAGCGCAGATGCCGGCTGATCTCGCGCGCCCGCGTCTCCAGCGCCCTGTCGGCCAGGATCTCGTCGGGCTGCACCGCCAGGACGGCGCCCGGCAGCAGCACGATCGCCAGCAGCAGGAGGAAACGCAGCGTCTTCACTGGCGCAGCTGCCGCACGATCGGCGCCAGCGTGTCGCGCCAGGCTTCTTCTGTCACCGGGCCGACATAGCGATGGCGGATGCGCCCTTCGCGGTCCAGCACGTAGGTCTCCGGCACGCCGTAGCTGCCCCATTCGATGGCGTTGCGCCCCTGCGGATCGACGCCGATGCCCTTGTAGGGATTGCCCAGGCGCTGGAGCCAGGCCGTCGCCGCCTCGGGCTTGTCCTTGTAGTTGATGCCCCAGATCGGCACCGCGTTCTCGCGCGCCAGCTTCATGAACACCGGATGCTCGATCTGGCAGGGCGGGCACCACGACGCGAAGATGTTGACCAGCACCACCTCGCCCTTGAGGGCCGCGACGTCGAGGCCCGGCAGATCGGGCAGCAGCGGGTCGAGCGTCATCGCCGGCGCCGGCCGGTCGATCAGCGCCGACGGCAGCAGGCTGGCGTCGTTGCGGCCGAGCAGGGCCCAGGCGAAGAAGCCGGCGATCAGCACGAACATCAGCACCGGCAGCAGGACGATGGCGCGCATGACGAAACTTCCTATTCAGCCGCGGCCGGCGCCAGGCGGCGCTGGCGCGATGGCGCACCGACTCGATGGCGGCGGTCGCTCAGCGACACCATTCCGCCTAGCACGCAGAGCACTGCGCCGACCCAGATCCACGGCGCCAGCGGGTTGTGATAGAGCCGCACCGTCCAGCCCGCGCCGTCGGGATCGCCGATCACTGTATAGAGATCGGCCAGCCAGGTGGTGTGGATCGCCGCTTCCGTCGTCTGCCGTTTCTGCACGCCGTAGATGCGCCGCTCCGGCCTCAACGTGGCGATCTCGCGTTCGCCGCGACGGACCTCGATCTCGCCGCGCATCGCGTCATAGTTCGGCCCCTGCGCCGGTGCCACGGTCTTCAGGGTGAAGCTGTAACCGGCAAGCTCGGTCGTATCGCCGGGCTTCATGATGAGCACGCGCTCCTGTTGCCAGGCCGACGCGGCGGTGACGCCGGCGACCAGAATGCCCAGCGAGGCGTGCGCGATGCTCATGCCCAGTGCCGAGCGCGGCAGGCCGACGAGGCGACGCCAGGAATCTGAGGGTGGCAGCCGGAACAGGCCGATGCGCTCGGCCAGCTCGGCCAGGGTGCCCAGCACCAGCCAGGCGGCGACCGTCAGGCCGAGCAGCGCCAGCGTGT
>JBDZUM010000045.1:0-4509 GCA_040255215.1 Rhodospirillaceae bacterium | reverse complement strand
AGGGTGCCCAGCACCAGCCAGGCGGCGACCGTCAGGCCGAGCAGCGCCAGCGTGTCGTGGCGATCGATGGCGAAAGCGACGACGATCGCCACCGCCACCGTCGCCGCCGCGGCAATGCGCAGGCGCCTGAAAGCGGCCAGCGCGTCGCCGCGCTTCCACGGCAGCATGGCGCCCAGCGGCACGGCGAGCAGCAGCGGCAGCATCAGCGGCACGAAGGTCGCGTTGTAGAAGGGCGCGCCGACCGAGACCTTGCCGCCGATGACGTCGAGGAACAGCGGGTAGAGCGTGCCCAGCAGCACCGTGGCGCAGGCCGTCGACAGCAGCAGGTTGTTCAGCACCAGCCCGCCTTCGCGGCTGATCGGCGCGAACAGCCCGCCGCCTTTCAGCTGCGGCGCGCGCCAGGCGTAGAGTGTCAGCGATCCACCGATGGCGACGATCAGCAGGCCGAGCACGAACAGGCCGCGACCGGGATCGGTGGCGAAGGCATGCACCGACGTCAGCACGCCCGAACGGACCAGGAAGGTGCCGAGCAGGCTGAGCGAGAAGGCGAGAATGGCCAGCAGTACGGTCCACGCTTTCAGCGCGTCTCGTTTCTCGGCGACGATCGCCGAATGCAGCAGTGCGGTGCCGGCCAGCCACGGCATGAAGGAGGCGTTCTCGACCGGATCCCAGAACCAGAAGCCGCCCCAGCCCAGCTCGTAATAGGCCCACCACGAACCCAGCGCGATGCCGAGCGTCAGCGCGCACCAGGCCGCCAGCGTCCATGGCCGCACCCAGCGCGCCCAGGCCGGATCGACGCGGCCTTCGATCAGCGCGGCGACGGCGAAAGCGAAAGCGACGGAGAATCCGACATAGCCGATGTAGAGAAACGGCGGATGGAAGGCGAGGCCGGGATCCTGCAGCACCGGGTTGAGGTCGTTGCCGTTGAGAGGCGCGGGATCGACGCGCAGGAACGGGTTCGAGGTCAGCACGACGAACAGCAGGAAGCCGACGCCGATCATCGCCTGCACCGCCAGCACACGCGCGCGCAGGGCAGGCGGCAGGTTGCGTCCGAAGACGGCAATGGCGGCGCCGAACAGGGTCAGCACCAGCAGCCACAGCAGCAGCGAGCCCTCGTGATTGCCCCAGACGCCGCTGATCTTGTAGAGCATCGGCTTTGCCGAATGCGAATTCTCGACCACGTTGAGCACGCTGAAATCGGAGACGACGTAGCTCCAGGTCAGGCAGGCGAAGGCCAGCGTCACGAAGGCGAACTGCGCCACGGCGGCGGGCCGGGCCAGCGCGATCAGGGTCGCGTCGTTGCGCTGCGCGCCGACCAGCGGCGCGATTGATTGCAGCACGGCGACTGCCAGCGCCAGCAGCAGGGCGAAATGGCCGATCTCGGGAATCATCTCTTCCGCTTCACTTCCGCGGCGCGGCGCCGGAGGGCGGCGGTTCGCCTTCCTTCCAGTGGCCGGACTTCTTCAGCGCCTCGGCGACTTCCGGCGGCATGTAGTTCTCGTCATGCTTGGCCAGCACTTCGCTCGCGACGAACACGCCCTGGGCGTTGAGCGAGCCGTCCGCCACCACGCCCTGGCCCTCGCGAAACAGATCGGGCAGCGCGCCGGCGAACACCACCTTCACCGTGTGCGCGCCATCGGTCAGCACGAAGCGCGCCTGTCCATCCTGGCGCTGCACCGAGCCGGCTTCGACCAGGCCGCCGACGCGAAAGCGCTGCGCCGGCGCGGGCTGTTTTTCGGCCACCATGGTGGGAGAGAAGAAGAACACCAGGTTCTCGTTCAGCGCCCGCAGCACCAGGGCCGCGGCAATCGCCAGCGTCGCCAGCGACAGGCCGACCAGCAGCAATCGCTTGTGCTTGGGTTTCATGCGGCCGCGGCGATGCGCCGTCGTCATGGACGGCCCCCGGCGCGACGCTGGCCCAAGCGCTCGTCCCGCTCCTCGAGCAGGCGGGCCATGGCGCGGCGGGCCAGCCAGGCCTGCAGGGCCATGGCGGCCAGCACGCCGATGGCAATGGCGAAGGCCGGCCAGACATAGAGGCCGTGGCCGCCCATCGCAAAGAAATCGCCGGTGCTTTCCATTTCCCGTCTTTCGCGTCCCATGTGCCGCAACGGCGCCACCGCCTCGGTTGGCTCCGGCAGGATATGGCGGTTGCCGGCCTGCCGATGCAATGCGGCAGTCTGGCCCGCCCTCCGCCGGCGACGGCGCGTTTGCCAGACCGCGGCCGGCGCTATATCTCTACCTCGATTCCGGCCGATCGTCCGCGCCGCCGGGCGGATCGGCACGACGCATCTATCTCACGAGGAGTTTCGGGACCATGGGTGGCATCATCTGGCTGGCGTCCTATCCCAAGTCGGGCAACACCTGGACCCGCGCGTTCCTGCACAATTTCATCCATGGCGAGGATGAAGGGGCGCCGGAGAGCTACGACATCAACAAGATGAACGTGCTGAGCACCTCCGACAACGGGCTGCTCTGGTACGAGGAGATTCTTGGCAAGCCGGTCAAGGAGGCGACGCACGACGAAATCGCCAAGGCCCGGCCGGCAGTCCACAAGCTGATCCACGACAAGTCGACGGGCTTCATCTTCCTGAAGACCCATAACGCCTTGGTAGTCCACGACAATGTGCCGTTGCACACGCCCGAATACACGGCCGGCGGCGTCTATATCGTGCGCAATCCGCTCGATGTGGTGATCTCCTATTCGCATCATCTCAACCGCAGCATCGACGATACCGCCGAGATCATGAGCGATACCGGCTTCACCTCGCAGACCAACGAGAAGGCGGTGTTCCAGATTCAGGGCTCATGGTCGGAGAACGTCTACTCCTGGACCAAGCGGCCCAATTCGGCCCTGCACGTCATGCGCTACGAGGACATGCTCGAGCAGCCCCACGCAGTTTTCGGCGAACTGGCCCAGTTCCTGCAGTTGCCGGTGGAGATGGAACGGCTCGATCGGGCCATTCGCAAGGCATCCTTCAAGAATCTGCAGGAAATGGAGAAGGAAAAAGGCTTTCGTGAACGCCCTGACCACGCGGAAAAGTTTTTCCGCGCCGGAAAGGCAGGTCAATGGCGGTACGAACTTACCCTCAACCAGATCAAGCGTCTGGTACACTTCCATGGCGAACAAATGGACCGGTTCGGGTACCTCAAGGAAGCAGAGCAATTCCTGCGCAACCCCGCAGCCGGTCGCCGCGCCCACGCCGTCTAGGGTATTTGGCGATTTCTGGGCGGGGAAATCTGTGGCGTTTGCGCAACAGTGTGGGGAATGCTTGTAACCAATTGACTTGAAAATCGTTTTTCGGGCGATATGCCGCGAAGTTCGTTTGACGGTGTTCGGCGAATTAGAGTAATTATGTGGTCGAAATGCGCCAAAGGGGAGCCTGTCCATGAATTCGAAGTTTAGAGCTGCGCTGTTGTCGAGCGTCGCGCTGGCCGCCATCGCGGTTGCGGCGCCGGAAAGCGCCAACGCGCAGATGTACTCCAGCGGTCCGGGGTTCTACCTCTCGGTCGAAGGCCGCTACATCTTCAATGACTCGAGCAAGATCCAGGACTTCCCGATCAACAACCTGACCCTGCCCTTCGGCATTGGTTCGCTGAGCACGATCAGCGCGCTGAAGGAAAAGGCCGGCAATGGTTGGGGCGGCAAGGCCATGCTCGGCTATCGCTTCAACAACAACTGGGATATCGGCGTCGGCCTGTCGGGTGCTTGGCATAAGGCGGGCAAGGGCAATAACGCCGTCTCGATCAGCACGACCTTCGGCACGCCGGCCACCACCGCGCTCGTCATCACGGGCACTGCCGGTCAGAGCCTCAGCGTCAAGCTGGACTACTACGTTGGCGACTTCGAGGCCGGCTACAACTGGAAGATGGGCAATTCGAACGTCCGTCTGTTCGGCGGCATTCGCTATGCCAACTTCAACCAGCGCGCGACCGCCAATCTCGGCCTGCGCGGCGGCATCTTCACCCAGACTCAGACTGGCACCACGCCGGTCGTGACGAACACCAACACCATCGGCACCGGCGCTGTCGGCCTGCAGGTCCGTCGCAAGACGACCTATTGGGGCGTTGGCCCGCGCATCGGCGTGAACGGCCAGTTCGGTCTCGGCTCCGGCGGCTTCCACCTGTTCGGTGGCGTGTCGGCTGCGCTGCTCTACGGCAAGTTCAAGGATACCCGCAAGATCACCGCCGCTCTGGCCGTCGGCTCGCCGCCGCTGGGCACCACTTCGTTCTCGACCAAGGTCAAGGACAAGAGCAAGAACAAGTTCGTTCCGAACGTCGACGGTGAAATCGGCCTCGGCTACACCTTCGGCGCCGGCAGCGGCACGGCGATTTCGATCCAGGCCGGCTATCGCGCCGACCTGTATATGGGCGCCGCCAGCGATGCCGACGTCTATGCCATCAACGCGATCGGCCTAGGTCCGAATTCGGACGCTTCCGACTACCTGTTCCACGGCCCGTTCGTCCGCCTGACGGCGACGTTCGGTTCGGCGACCCCGGTTGCCGCGGCCC
>JBDZUM010000176.1:0-5303 GCA_040255215.1 Rhodospirillaceae bacterium | reverse complement strand
TGCCGGTGATCGCCTTTCCGCGCGGCGTCGGCGAGCATCTGGCGCTCTATGCCGAAGGCATGAGCTTCGCCGGCATCAGCGTCGACGACAGCGTTAGTGCGGAATGGGCAGCCAAAAATCTGCAGCACAAGACGGCGGTGCAGGGCAATCTGTCGAACGAGACGCTGGTCGAGGGCGGCGCCAGGATGCGCCGCGAGGTGGAGGCGATCCAGAAGGCGCTGGGCCGCGGGCCGTTCATCTTCAACCTGGCGCATGGCGTGCTGCCGCATACGCCGCCCGAACATGTCGCCGAGCTGGTGCGGCTGGTGCGGGGCCAACGCTGATCGCCCGCACCGATCGCCTGCAGGGGGAGACGATGAAGATCGCGGTCGTGCTGTTCAATCTCGGCGGCCCCGATTCGCTGGAGGCGGTCAGGCCGTTCCTGTTCAACCTGTTCGACGATCCGGCCATCATCGGCGCCCCCACGCCGATCCGCCGCCTGCTGGCGCATCTGATCTCCCGCCGCCGCGAGAAGAAGGCGCAAGGCATCTACGCCCGGATGGGCGGGCGTTCGCCGATCCTGCCGCAGACGGAGGCGCAGGCAAAGGCGCTGGAGACGGCGCTCAATGCTGGAGGCGAGGATCAGTGGCGCTGCTTCGTCGCCATGCGCTACTGGAACCCGCGCGCGGCGCAGGCGTTGTCGGAGGTCAAGCAATGGGGCCCCGACCGCGTGGTGCTGCTGCCGCTTTATCCGCAATTCTCGACCACGACGTCGGCGTCCTCGTTGCGCGAATGGCTCGACCTGGCCAACGAGCAGCGTTTCCATCCGCCGACCAGCGCGCTGTGCTGCTGGCCCGATGCGCCGCCGCTGATCGAGGCGATGGCGGGCGGGATAAGGCCGCTGATCGAGGAGGCCAAACGCTTCGGCCGGCCGCGCGTGCTGTTCTCGGCCCATGGGCTGCCGGAGAAGATCGTCAGGGCAGGCGATCCTTATGCGAATCAGGTGCTGGCGACCACAGCGGCCTTGGCCAGTCTGCTGGGCCTGCAGGCCGGCGGCGTCGACGACGATGACGCCGACTACGACGTCTGCTTCCAGAGCCGGGTCGGGCCGCTGAAATGGATCGGCCCCTATACCGAGGAGCGCGTGGTGTCGGCGGCGCAGTTGAAACGGCCGATCGTCATGGCGCCGGTGGCGTTCGTGTCGGAGCATTCGGAGACGCTGGTCGAACTCGACATCGAGTATCGCGAACTGGCGTTGCACCACGGCGCACCGGCCTATCTGCGGGCGCCGACGGTGCAGGCCGATGCCGGCTTCATCGCGCTGCTGGCCGGCATGGCGCGGTTCCTGGCCGGCCAGGGCCGCGGCAGCTATTCGGCGTCGCAGGCCAACGGCTCGCCGGCGGGAGAATGCCCGATCGAGTGCGGCCATTGCGCCCGCCGGCAGAAGCGCTGGGCCGAGGCGCGCGGCGAGCTCTCGCCGCCGGGAATAAACAAGCCGGTCGATTTCGGCGTCGCCCTGCCGCAGGCCAAACCGCCGCCGGGCTATGCCGAGACGCCGGGAGCGTTGGCCGACTGCGTCGTCACCTATCCGCCGCTGGGCGGCATCCCCAACAGCTGAGCGCGCGAGTGCGGGAGTTTTCGCGATGACCTTCGATCAGGCCGCCATCGTCGCCATTCTCGGCGTCGCGCTGGTGCTGTTCGTCAGCGAACGGGTGCGCTACGACCTGGTGGCGCTGGCGGCCCTGCTGGCTGCCGTGCTGCTGGGCCTGGTCGAGCCCGACGACGCCTTCAGCGGTTTCGGCAATAATGCGGTGATCACCGTCGCCGCCGTGCTGGTGATGAGCCATGCGCTGGGCCGCTCGGGCGCGGTCGATGCGGTGGCGGCGCCGCTCATCAGGGTGGCCGGCCATCCGCTGGTGCTGATGGGCGCGCTGTGCGTCATCGGCGCGGCCTTGTCTGGCTTCATGAACAATGTCGGCGCGCTGGCGCTATTGATGCCGATCGCCATGGCCGGCGCGCGCAAGGGCGGCTTTCCGGTGTCGCGCATCCTGATGCCGCTGTCCTTCTCGACCCTGCTGGGCGGCATGACGACGCTGATCGGCACGCCGCCCAACCTGCTGATCGCCGATCTGTCGGAACGGCTGCGCGGCACGCGCTTCACCATGTTCGAGTTCGCGCCGCTGGGGCTGGCGCTGAGCCTGGCCGGCATCGCCTTCATCGTGCTGGTCGGCTGGCGGCTGCTGCCGCGCGGGCGGGCCGGGGCGAAGGCGGCCGACGAGCTGTTCGACGTCGGCCATTACGTCACCGAGGCGCGCCTGCCGGAAAAATCGCAATGGGTCGGCAAGACCATCGGCGAGTTCGAGCAGGCGACCGGCGACAGCGCGGTGGCGTTGGGGCTGATCCATGGCGAGACGCGGCTGCGCAGCCATCGCGCCTACGTGCTGCAGGAAGGCGACGTGCTGCTGCTGCAGGCCGACACCCAGGCGCTGCAGGATTTCGTCAAGGCCGGCGACATCTCGCTGGTCGCCGCCGAGCCGCACGACAGCGACGACACCCCGCCCGGCAGCCGCCGCTCGCCCGAGGAGCAGGCCGTCCGCACCGCCGCGGCCGAACGCAGCGAGGCGGCCGAAGTGCCGGTGATCGCCGCAACGGCCAATGCCGCGGTCGAGGCCGAGGTGGTCGATCCGGCGGTCGAGAAGGCGCGCAAGGACGAGGAGGCCGCGCGCCAGCGGCGGGCGGAGCGTCGCCAGCTCGACACGGCCGAGGCGGTGGTGACGCCGACCTCCTGGGTGCAGGGCAACACCGCGCGCGGCTTGCGGCTGCGGGCGCGCTACGACGCCAATCTGCTGGCGATCTCGCGCCGCGGCCGGCCGATCACCACCCGGCTGCGCGACGTGCCGCTGTTCGCCGGCGACGTGCTGCTGCTGGAAGGCCCGGCCAAGGATCTGCCCGAGATCGTCACCGCGCTGGGCTGCCTGCCGCTGGCCGACCGGCGGCTGACTTTGAGCCCGCGCAAGGTGCTGCTGCCCTTCGCCGTGTTCCTGGGCGTCATCGCGCTGGTGATCTTCGGCGTCACCTCGGCCTCGATCGCCTTCGTGCTGGGCGCAACGGCGATGGTGGCGCTGGGCTTCATGCCGGTGCGCGAGGTCTATACTGCCATCGAGTGGCCGGTGGTGGTGCTGCTGGCCGCGCTCATTCCGGTCGGCGCCGCCCTGGAGACGACGGGGGCGGCGCAGCTGATGGCCGACGGCATCGTGGCCATCGCCGGCGCCCTGCCGACGCGCGGCATCCTGGCGCTGATCCTGATCGCCACCATGGCGGTGACGCCGCTGCTCAACAACGCCGCCACCGTGCTGGTGATGGCGCCGATCGCGCACGGCGTGGCGCAGAGCGTCGGCGTCGACAGCGCCGCCTTCCTGATGGCCGTCGCCATCGGCGCCTCGTGCGACTTCCTGACCCCGTTCGGGCACCAGAACAACACGCTGATCCTGGGCCCGGGCGGCTATCGGTTCGCCGATTTCTGGAAGCTCGGCCTGCCGATCGACGTCATAATCGTCGTGGTCGGCGTCGTGATGCTGCCGATCGTGTTTCCGTTCTGAGGCGGCGCTGGCACGAGGGGAGCGATGGCCGATCTCTATCTGTGGATCAAGGCGCTGCACGTCATCAGCGTCATCGCCTGGATGGCGGGCATGCTCTATCTGCCGCGCCTGTTCGTCTATCACGTCGACGCGCCCATAGGCTCGCCGCAATCGGAGACGTTCAAGGTGATGGAGCGGCGCCTGCTGCGCGCCATCATCAACCCGGCGATGATCGCCACCTGGATCTTCGGCCTCGCCATGGCGTGGATCGGCGAGCTGTGGAGCCAGCCCTGGCTATGGGCCAAGCTGGCGCTGGTCGTGGTGCTGTCGGGCGTGCACGGCCTGCTGAGCCGCTGGCGGCGCGACTTCGAGCACGACCGCAACACCCGCCCGGCGCGCTTCTATCGCATGGTCAACGAAGTGCCGACGGTGCTGATGATCGGCATCGTGGTGCTGGTGGTGGTGAAGCCTTTCTGACCGTTACGTTGTTGTCGGGGACGTTCTCTGGTACAATCAACAGACGACGAGACGCGCCATAAATATATGGAAAGACTTGATAAATGACCGACGACCTCAAATATCTGGTTGAAGAGGCGCGGAAGACGAAGATGACGGCTGCCGAGAAGGAGCAGCAGCGGCGCAGCTTCGCCTATGGCAACACCCATATCGAGAATTCCGACATCACGCGCAAGACCATCGATGATGCGGCAGCGCTGCTGGACCGGCAAAAGCAGCAGAAATAGACGATGACAGACCGCCACAGCAAAGCGGCGGCGCAGGACCTCGTTACCGATCCCGCGGAGCGCGCGCGGCTCGAGGCGCTGAACGGCCTCAAGCAGTTCGACCTCGTTCTGGAAACGATAGCAGCGTCCACAAAGCCCGGCGCCCGGTTCAGACTCAAGCCGTCCATGATCCTGGCGATCCAGGCCGAAGCGCTCTCCGGTCTCAGTACGGCGGCCGGCCAGTGGCGCAACGTCTCCATGCGAATCGAGGGCAGCAAGCACGAACCGCCGCCGCACCGCGACGTTCCAGCGCTGATCGAAGATCTCTGCGACTACGTCAACGACAACTGGGAGGCTTCGTCCCCCGTTCATCTGGCAGCTTATGTGATGTGGCGGATCAACTGGATCCATCCCTTCGAGGACGGCAATGGCCGGACATCGCGCGCGCTTTCCTATCTCGTTCTTTCGATACGACTGGGCTATGTGCTGCCAGGCACGAAAACCATCCCGGACCAGATATCCGCTTCCAAGAATCCGTACTACGAAGCTCTCGAGAAGGCGGACAAGGCAAATGACGGAGGCCGCCTTGACGTCGGCGCGCTCGAAGACCTTATAAGCGCTACCCTGGCGGCGCAGCTCGCCGACATCCACCAGAAGGCCAAGCGGGTCTAGTCGAACGCATCCCTCCCCTGTAGCGCGTGCAATTGCCGCCGGTGCGGGCTGAGCGCAGACTTGCCGCCCGCATGCTCGATATTCCCTTTCCGCTCTGGATGCTGATCGCCGTCGCCGCCACATTCGCGCTGGCCGGCGGGGTGAAGGGCGTGATCGGCATGGGTCTGCCGACGGTGGCGATCGGGCTGCTGAGTTCGATGATGCCGCCGGCGCAGGCGGCCGCGATCCTGGTGTTGCCGTCGCTGGTCACCAATGTCTGGCAAATGCTGGCCGGGCCGCATTTTCTGGCCCTGATCCGGCGGCTGTGGCCGATGATGCTGGGCATCGTCGTCGGCGCCTGGGCGGGGGCTGG
>JBDZUM010000175.1:0-5318 GCA_040255215.1 Rhodospirillaceae bacterium | reverse complement strand
CCGCGCCAGCCTGGCGGGTTCTCCCAGTTGGTGCCCGGTCCGCCACGCCAGCCCGGCGGATTGTTGTCGCGGTCATGCGCCATGGCGGCGGGGGCGCCGATAGCCAGAGCCAGGGCGAAGGCACCGGCAGCCGTCAGCAGGCGGGATCGGGAAAACGCAGGCATCGCAACTCTCCTCAACCGAACAGGAAATGGGTGAAGCGAATGCCGCCGGCCGTCCCGACGACGGCCGAAGCCTGGGCGGCCAGGGCGAGCGCACACAGGCCGGCGCCGGCGGCGATCGCCAGCCCGGCCCAGAGACGGGGGTTTCTGAAATCGAAGTCGGGACGGCGTGGCATGCGGCGGCTTTCGCTCGGCGGCCATGAGTGGCCGTTAACCATGCTTACGCGGCCGTGCCCGATTGCATCCCCGCCGCTCGGCGCTTCCTTTGGCGCAAAAAAAGAGGGCCGGATCTCTCCGGCCCTCCGTTTCGAACTCCCTGGCGGGAATTAGAAGTCCATGTCGCCCATGCCGCCCATTCCGCCGCCGCCCGGCATCGGGGGGGCTTTCTTCTCGGGCTTCTCGGCGACCATTGCCTCGGTGGTGATCAGCAGGCCGGCGACCGAAGCCGCGTCCTGCAGGGCGGTGCGCACGACCTTGACCGGGTCGATGATGCCAGCCTTGATCATGTTCACGTAGTCGCCCTTCTGCGCATCGAAGCCGAAGTTGGCGTCCTTGCTCTCCTGCAGCTTGCCGGCGACGACGGCGCCGTCGAAGCCCGAGTTCTCGGCGATCTGGCGCAGCGGAGCCTGCAGCGCGCGACGGACGATCTCGACGCCGACCTTCTGGTCGTCGTTGCCGGTGCGCAGCTTGTCCAGCGAGCGGATGGCGTAGAGCAGGGCAGTGCCGCCGCCGGCGACGATGCCTTCCTCGACCGCGGCGCGGGTGGCGTGCATCGCGTCGTCAACGCGATCCTTGCGCTCCTTCACCTCGACTTCGGTGGCGCCGCCGACCTTGATGATCGCCACGCCGCCGGCCAGCTTGGCCAGCCGCTCCTGCAGCTTCTCGCGGTCGTAGTCCGAGGTGGTCTCCTCGATCTGCTGGCGGATCTGCTGGCAGCGGGCCTCGATGTCCTTCTTCTTGCCGGCGCCGTCCACGATCGTGGTGGCTTCCTTCTGGATGATGACGCGCTTGGCCTTGCCCAACATGTCGAGCGTGACGGTCTCGAGCTTGATGCCCAGATCGTCGGAGATCAGCTGGCCGCCGGTCAGGATCGCCATGTCCTCCAGCATCGCCTTGCGGCGATCGCCGAAGCCCGGCGCCTTCACGGCCGCGACCTTCAGGCCGCCGCGCAGCTTGTTGACGACCAGCGTGGCGAGCGCCTCGCCCTCGACGTCCTCGGCGACGATCAGCAGCGGCTTGCCGGACTGCACGACGGCCTCGAGAACCGGCAGCATGGCCTGCAGGCCCGACAGCTTCTTCTCGAACAGCAGGATGAAGGGGCTCTCCATCTCGCAGATCATCTTGTCGGCGTTGGTGATGAAGTACGGCGACAGGTAGCCGCGATCGAACTGCATGCCCTCGACGACTTCGAGTTCGGTCTCCAGCGACTTCGCCTCTTCGACCGTGATGACGCCCTCGTTGCCGACCTTCTTCATGGCCTCGGCGATCATCGTGCCGATTTCCTTCTCGCCATTGGCCGAGATGGTGCCGACCTGCGCCACTTCCTCGGAAGTGGTGATCTTCTTGGCGCGGCCCTTGATGTCGTCCACGACGGCTTCGACGGCGAGGTCGATGCCGCGCTTCAGATCCATCGGGTTCATGCCGGCGGCGACCGACTTCACGCCCTCGCGCACGATGGCCTGGGCCAGCACGGTGGCGGTGGTGGTGCCGTCGCCCGCCATGTCGTTGGTCTTGGAGGCGACTTCGCGCACCATCTGCGCGCCCATGTTCTCGAACTTGTCGGTCAGTTCGATTTCCTTGGCGACGGTGACGCCGTCCTTGGTGATGCGGGGAGCGCCGAAGCTCTTCTCGATCACGACGTTGCGGCCCTTCGGACCGAGCGTGACCTTGACGGCGTTGGCGAGGATGTCGACGCCGCGCAGCATGCGATCGCGCGCGTCGACGGAGAATTTAACGTCCTTGGCAGCCATGGCTGATTGACCTCTGGTTATCTAGTCGGTTGGAAATTCGTTCGAAGCGGGATCAGGCGGCCTTCTTCGACGCCTTGGCGCCGTCGATGATGCCCATGATGTCGCTCTCCTTCATGATCAGCAGCTCTTCGCCGTCGATCGTGACCTCGGTGCCCGACCACTTGCCGAACAGCACGCGGTCGCCCGCCTTGACGTCGAGCGCCACCAGCTGGCCGTTCTCGTCGCGGCCGCCGGGGCCGACGGCGATGATCTCGCCTTCCATCGGCTTTTCCTTGGCGGTATCGGGGATGATGATGCCCCCCTTGGTCTTCTCGGCTTCCGCGACGCGGCGCACGACGACGCGGTCATGAAGCGGACGGAACTTCATAGGTATCCTCCTCAAGTATTTGAACATGGCCGCGAAACGGCGGCCGCTCCCAGTTGTTAGCACTCCCTCGCGAGGAGTGCCAAAGCCGCGCCGGATTTAGGCTCGGCGGCGATTTCTGTCAAGGCGGGAGCGCACTTGTCGCAGCCGAAAATGCCCGGTTTTGCGGCGATTGCTGCCCGATGGGGCTGGCAGCACTCGCCCGTCTATGCTGCTAAATCATTGTAATTAAAAGATTTATTGCCAGTTCGTGAAACCGGTGTCACGCTTGTGGCGTTGGCGTTTGGTAATCGGGGAGCGTTCGATGACTAACTCGCTTTCGTTGCAGCTCAGGGACTACCGGCTGACCACGGCCGAAATCCTCTATCGCATGCCCGACCATCAGCACCTGTTCCAGACCTTCGTCTGGCAGGACCTGGATCTGGCGCCGGAATTTCCGGTTCTCAGGAAATTCCTCGAATTCTGGCAGCGCAATCTCGACGGTCCGCTCTACAAGGTGCGGGTGGCCAGCGCCGGGCTGATCCAGCCCGCCGAATGGCGCTACGCCGACGCCCAGTACCGGCTGCATTGAGTCGTTAAACCACTAGGCTGAGCAGCACCAGCGTGATGCCCAGCGTCGCGACGTTCCACAGGATCGAGCGCACCCAGGGGATTCCAGCGGCATAGGCCGGGACGTAGGCCACACGGCACCAGAAGAAGAGATGGGCGCCAAGCTCGCTCAGCCAGCTGGTGCGTTGCGCCACCGTGACCAGCAGCACCGCGCCAACGAAGATCGGCAAGGTCTCCATCAGATTGCGCTGCGCCCGCTCCAGTCGCGCCGGCACGCCGGATACCGGCCGTTCCTCGTCGCGCGGCCCCACCGACCATTCGATGCCGGTCTGCTTTTTCGCGCTCAGGCTCTGCAGCCCGATCTGCACCATCGCCAGGACGAGACTGCCGGCCAGCAGCCAGAGTTCTACCGTCATGCACGTCCGCCCTTTGCCGCCTCGTACTCGGCTTTGGTGCGCGCGACGAGGTCCGCGACGCCGGGAATGTCATTGACCCCCGATACGGAGTGGCCGGCGCTCCAAATGTCCTTCCAGCGCTTGGCCGTGGGCTTGTCGCGCTCGGCGGCGTTGATGTCCTTGGAAATGTCGAGCGCGCCGCGCGCCGGCAGATTGTCGGGGTCGAGGCCCGCCGCCACGATCGACGGCCGCAGCTTGCTGGTCTCCAGGCCGGTGAAGGCCTTGGTCAGCAGAATGTCGTCCAGCCGACAGTTGACCAGCATCTGCTTGTAGCGATCGACCGCCATGCTCTCGCGCGTGGCGATGAACTTGGTGCCCATGTAGGAGAGATCGCAGCCGAGTTGCTCGGCGGCGTGCAACGCCACGCCGTCGGAAATGCCGCCGGCCATCACGACGATGCCGTCGTACATCTGGCGCACGGCGCGGGCGAAGGCGAACGGATTGGCCCAGCCGGTCTGCCCGCCGGCGCCCGCGGTCAGCAGGATCAGCCCGTCGGCCCCGGCGGCGATCGCCTTCTCGGCATGGCGCAGCGAGGCGATGTCGGCCAGCACCAGGCAGCCGGCATCGTGCAACGGCTTGATGACGCGCTCGGGCGATCCCACCGAGGCGATGACGATCTCCGCCTTGTGCTTGATCACCAGCGCCAGGTCTTCCTCAACGCGCGGGTTGGATTTGTGCACGATCAGGTTGGGGCAGAACGGCGCGTACCCTTTCGTCTCCGCCGCGATCCGCTCCAGCCACTGGTCGAGATCGGCCGTGGTGCGGCAGTTCGCGGTCGGGAACGAGCCGATGATGCCACTCTTGCACGCTTCGATCACCAGCTCCGGTCCGGAGACCAGGAACATCGGGGCGGAGATCAGCGGCAAAGAGAGGCGGGATTTGATGGCGGTGGGGAGGGGCATTGCCGAATTTTCCAATGTGCTGTGTTGGCCATGCTAACATCATCGCGGTCAACAGAGACAGCGCCTATCGCTTGCTCAGCGGGTGCGAAATTGGCCGATCAGCACGCCAGGTAGCGATGTTTCGAAAATCACGCCGTCCAGATAAGGGGAGCGGAACCAGGCCGACGCATTGCGCCTTTGATCCAGGAAAATTCTGGCGCCTTGCCTGTCATGCGGAAAATCGAGCGGCGGCAACTTCAGCTTCTTCCAGCAGGACTCGAGTAAGGTTATGCGCAAGTCGGCGGAGCCAGGTATATCGATCTTTTGCGAGCGAGTACGGATGCTTTCCATCGCAGATTGATCGAACTTCATCACGACATGAAGAATGCGGTCGGCCGGTCCAAGCCTATCGTTGCCCAATGCGGTTTCGATGAAACATGCTTCTGCCGGCGTTGCCGGCAGATTCAAGGCGCTGGCCAGCAATGTGAGGTCCGTGATCGGCTTTACAGTGCGTTCTTGCGCCATCGACACGTCGCTCAGCGCGATCGACGCAAGGAGAAACAAGGCGAGGCGCATCGCGCTACACGCTGAAATACTTCGCCTGCGGGTGATGGATGACGATGGCCGAGGTCGACTGCTCCGGATGGAGCTGGAACTCATCCGACATCTCGATGCCGATGCGGCCCGCACCCAGCAGCTTCAGCAACTGCGCCTGGTCACCCATGTTGGGGCAGGCGGGGTAGCCGAAGGAGTAGCGGCTGCCGCGATAGCCCTGCTTCAATAGGCCGTCCATGTCGGGCGCTTCGTCGGCGACGAAACCGAGCTCGACGCGGATACGCTTGTGCACGTATTCGGCCATGGCTTCGGCCATTTCGACGCCGAAACCGTGCAGATAGAGATAGTCCTGGTAGCGATCGGCGGCGAACCAGTCGCGCGCC
>JBDZUM010000174.1:0-5378 GCA_040255215.1 Rhodospirillaceae bacterium | reverse complement strand
GGGCAAAAAAAGGGGCCGCACCGAAGTGCGGCCCGAGTTTAGGGAGGAAACGCCCAAGACGGGCAACGGCAAACAAAGAGGTCACCGGAGTGACGTTTGCCGTCCCGACAACTATGGTGCGGGCGCGAAGGGAATTCAAGCTTCATTTTTGTGCCTTATTTCGCAACAGCTTAGATGAAAATTTGAACACCGGCGTCAGGCATAAATACTGCGCCGCACAATAGGGATATTGCGACGCAAAAAACGAAGGTATTTCAGAGACTTGTGACTGGCGCGGGGCAGCGGTGAATTTGCATTGCTCGACTGACGATACGGCGTTGCGCAAGGACGCGACGCCGGCGCCATGGGCAGGGCTCGCACCCGCCGGCGACCGCTTGTCGCATCGGGGAAAACTGACTGGCGGGTCAGTTCGGGCAGGACGGCGCCCGGTCTTCGTTGCCGATGCTTCGCGACGCCGGGCTGCGCCCCGGCGCCTCAGCATGAGAGGATGTAAAATCCGTCATCCCGGGCGGAGCGCAGCGCAGACCCGGGACCCATAACGGCGTCTGCAACCTGTTCGATGCGGGTATGGGCCCCGGGTCAAGCCCGGGGTGACAGAAAATGAAAACCCAAAATCAAAGAGGCGGCGTCGCGCGCAAGGCCGGGAGCGCCGGCGGCAGGCCTAGCTCGCCGCGGCCGCCAAAGCGGGGGTGGCGATGGCGGTGTCGGTCGGGGCGGCGATGGCGGCGAGGCGTTGCTGCTTCAGCGTCGAGAGTGCGTTGACCATGGAGAGATAGAGAGCGGCGCCGTAGGGCAGGGACTGCACCGCCATCAGCACTGCCCACAGCCGCGCCTCGGGATCGTCCGCACCGTTGACGGTCCAGATCACGATGGCGGCGATCCACAGCGCGGCGAACAGCACGGTTTCCTCGGCCGCCATGGTCAGGCCGGCGATCAGGGCGGGGCGGTTCTCCATCTTGGGCGTGCGGATGAAGGGCAGGCGCGAGGTGAAGATGCCGTAGAGCACGGCGCGGCCGACGGTGAAGATCAGCGCCAGGCCGGCGATCGAGGCGCCGATGCGCTGGCCGAAGCTGCAGGGCACACGCTGGGCGTAGAGCACGTAGGAGTGCACTACCTTGAAGACGAACAGGCCGAGCGTGGGCACCAGGAACAGGGCCAGCGGCAGGTCGAACCAGTTGGGGGCCAGCGTCACGCCGATCGCCCACAGCACCGAGGCAATGGTGAAGATCAGATTGACGGCGTCGGCGAACCACGGCGCCCAGCCGGCGACGAAATGGAAACGCTGGCGCCAGGACAGGGAACTGCCCGGCAGCAGCATCTGGCGCCAATGGCCCTTGAGGATCTGGATGGCGCCGTAGGCCCAGCGGAAGCGCTGCTTCTTGTAGCCGGAGAAGGTGTCGGGAGTCAGGCCCTTGCCGAAGGCGTGATTGATGTAGACCGACTTCCAGCCGCCTTCCATCAGGCGCAGGCCCATCTCCGAATCCTCGCAGATGCACCACTGGGCCCAGATGCCGACATCCTCGATGGCCTGCTTGCGGATCACCGTCATGGTGCCGTGCTGGATGATGGCGTCGTATTCGTTGCGGTGGCACATGCCGATATTGAAGAAGCCGGCATATTCCCAGTTCAGCATTTCCTTGAACGGCTCGCCCGGCCAGTCGCGGTGGTCCTGCGGCGCCTGGACGAAGCCGACCCTGGCGTCGTCGAAATAGGGGACGATGGATTTCAGCCAGTCGGGCTCGACGACGTAGTCGCTGTCGCACACCCCGACGAATTCGGCATCGGGCGCGGTCTGGCGCAGGGCGAAGTTGAGCGCGCCGGCCTTGAAGCCCTCGACGTGGTCGAGATGGAAGAAACGGAAGCGCGGGCCGAGTTCGGCGCAATAGGCCTCGACGGGCCGCCAGGTGGCGGCGTCGCGGGTGTTGTTGTCGATCACCAGCACTTCGAAATTCGGGTAGTCGAGCTTGGCCAGCGCATCGAGCGAGATCTTCACCATATGCGGCGGCTCGTTGCAGATCGGCAGATGCAGCGAGATCTTGGGCCAGTTTGCGCGGGACTCGGGTTTGGCCGGCAGGAAGACGCGCTTCCAGTTGCGCATCCACACCACCTCGGTCATTTCCAGCGCCTGCATCAGCACCAGCAGCAAGGTGCCGGCGAGGCAGAGGAACAGCACGCTCCAGGCGGCGATCATGGCGTTGGTCTGGTAGGCGGAGATGCCGCTCCAGATGGTCCACACCAGCAGCATGGCCGCGCCCTGGATCAGGGCGGCGAAGAACAGCTCGCCGGCCGGCGACAGGTTGCGCCAGCGATGGAAGAACACCAGCAGCGGCACGATGGCCAGCACGATCGAGGCGGCGGCGAGCGTGCGCCATTGCGGCAGGCTCTCGACCGGGCCCTGCATCGGCCACTTCGCCTGCCGGTCGCTGTCGAGCAGACCCCAATAGGCGCCGGCCTCGCCTTCGATGCCGTGCTTCCACGGCTGGTCGAAGGCTTCCATGACGAAATATTCGATGTTGTTGGCGCGGGCCAGCGCGATGAACTCGCGCATGAACTTGGCCTGGTTGGCGCGGCTGGCGACGGCGTCGCGGCGGATGCGGCCGTCGGACGGCCAGCCGACTTCGGTGATGATGATGCGCTTGGTCGGGTAGAGCTCGCGCAGCTCGTTGTAGCGTTCGAGCAGGAAGGCCAGCGCCGCATCGACCGACATGCCTTCCCAGTAGGGCAGGACGTGAATGGCGATGTAGTCGACCGCCTGCACCAGCTCCTTCTCGTCCTTCCACACGTGCCACGGCTCGGCGGTCGAGACCGGCACGTTGACGTTGCGCTTGACCTGGCGGATGTAGCTGACGAGCTGCGGCACGCGCAGATCGCCGCGCAAGATGGCCTCGTTGCCGACCAGCACGCGCTCGACTGTGCCGGGGTTGCGGCGGACCATGCGGACCAGATTGGCGATCTCGCGCTCGGAGCGCTGCACGCGGTTGTCGACCCAGGCGCCGGCCACGACCTTCAGGTCGTACTTGACCGCCAGCTCCGGCACCTTGTCGAGCCCGTCCAGGGTCGAATAGGTGCGCACGGCGCGCACCTTGCCGGCGACCGCGGCGAGGTCGCGGTCGATGTCCTGCATCGAGGGGTGGCGATCCTCCTGCGGGTCCTGGTCGCGCTGGTAGGGGGAGAAGGAGACGCCGTTGATCGGCCCTTCGATCGACACGATGGAGTCGTCGACCCGGTCGATGGCGCGCCAGCCGAACACCGTCGCGGCGATCACCAGGGCAAGACAGACCAGCGCTGAAACTCGGAACATGGGCGGTATCGGATGGGCGATATCTGATCGGGAGCTGCGGATCGAACGCGGCACGGTGGGGACCAGTCGTCTGGTGCGCCCAAATCGTGACGGCGTCAGGGCAAAAACGCGCTCGATTGTTGGCGGTTCCGCGTCGCAAGGACGCAGGCCCCGCTCAAGCCTTCGGCGCGTCGGCCGCCCATGGCGACGCGCATCCCCCCAAGGAACGGACCGGCGGTTTCCTCGGTGCCGGCCTGCCGGCGCCGATCGTCGGCCGGAGCGAAGTATGGCGCGGCCGATGGCGGCTTCAAGAGGCAAGCGCAGCCGGCAGGCGGGGTGCGACGCGATGGCCGGCCGGTGTGGCGGCGGCGCTACGGGCGGCTCGCGGCCGCAGCAGCGGTTTGCGCCGAACAGCGTTCAGGGCAGGCCGGCGTCAGGGAAGCGTCGTGTCGCCCTCGCCGAGCGCGCGCTGCATGAAGACGCTGTCGACCCAGCGGCCGAACTTGAAGCCCACCGAGCGCAAGGTGCCGATTTCGCGGAAGCCCAAAGCGCGGTGCAGGCCGATCGAGCCGGCATTGCCGCTGTCGCCGATCACCGCCACCATCTGGCGCACTCCCATGGCGGTGCAGCGGCCGATCAGCTCGGCCAGCAGCAGGCGGCCCAGGCCGCGGCCTTCCTGGCCGGGGGCGAGGTAGATCGAATCCTCGACGGTATGGCGATAGGCGATGCGCGGGCGGTAGGGGCCGGCATAGGCGTAGCCCAGGATACGGTCGCCTGCCGTCACGCATATATAAGGCATCGACTTCGCCTTCAGGGCGGCGAAGCGGGCGGCCATCTCGGCGGCATCGGGCGCGACTTCCTCGAACGAGGCCAGGCCGTGCAGCACGTGATGGGCGTAGATTTCGGCGATGGCGGGAATGTCGGTTTCGGCGGCGTCGCGCAGGATCGGGTCGGCCATGGCCGGGGCTTCCGCTGTCAGGGTTGCGACAGGTCCAGCGCCGCCACCGCTTCCAGCAGGGTGGCGAGATCGCGCTGCAGCGCCTGGAAGCCGGGCAGCGGCGTGTAGCTCGCCTCGTCCATGTAGATGGCGCGGTTGATCTCGATCTGCAGCGCGTGCACGCGCTCGGCCGGACGGCCGTAATGCTGGGTGGTGAAGCCGCCGGAGTAGGGCGCGTTGCGCGCCACCGCATAGCCCAGCGAGCGCAGCATGCGGTCGGCGAGATCGATCAGGCGGCGGTCGCACGAAACGCCGTGGCAATCGCCGAGGATGAACTCGACCCGGTTGGCGCCCGGATCGCGCTCCATCGGGCCGCCGACCGACGGCATGGAATGGCAGTCGATCAGGGTGGCGACGCCGAAGCGGGCGCGGGTGCGGTCGATCAGGCCGCGCAGCGCCTGGTGGTAGGGCCGGTAGCACTGGGCCACGCGGCGCTCGGCTTCGGCGAAATCGAGCTTGCCGCGGTAGATCGCCTCGCCGTTGGCGACGACGCGGGCGATGGTGCCGAGCCCGGCGGCGACCCGCGGCGAGCGCGAATTGACGTAGTCGGGCAGCTTGCCATCGAACATGGCCGGGTCGAGCTCGAAGGCCTCGCGGTTGGGGTCGATATAGGCGCGGGGGAAGAGCGCGCGCAGCAGCGGCGCGCCATGGTCAGGCGCGGCGGCGAACAGGGCGTCGACGAAGCTGTCTTCCGAGCGCCGCAGGGTGGCGAAGTCGAGCCGCGAGCGGGAGACGAAGTCGGGCGGGTAGCGGTCGCCGGAATGCGGCGAGGCCACGACCAGCGCCGCGGTCTGCTCCGGGGGCGCGACGATCTCGAAGGGCGGTTCCAGGCGCGCCGGGGCAAGACTGTTCATCGTCCGCAACGATTAGCCCGAAACCCCGATTGTGTCATCCAAACCTTGCCGCAGAGGCCGTTGCGGCAGGCGCAAGGCCCCACGGAATGTGGGGCAAGGCCGGGCTTGCAATGGCCCGATTTTTGACCATACTGCGCCCGCTTGCGCCGGCCGGAAGGCGGGCAGCGAGGGCGCGTAGCTCAGCGGGAGAGCACTACCTTGACATGGTAGGGGTCACAGGTTCAATCCCTGTCGCGCCCACCATTGC
>JBDZUM010000173.1:0-5413 GCA_040255215.1 Rhodospirillaceae bacterium | reverse complement strand
TCGGCGATGAGGAAGCGGTCGTTGAACACCTGGCCCTCGAAGCCCAGGCCCAGCATGCCCCGGATCGGGCTGCGCACGCCGTCGGCGGCGATGACGTAGCGAGCGGCGATCTCGTAGTCGCCGTCCGGTATGGCGACGGTCAGGCGTACGTTGTCGCCATCCTGGCTCAATGCCGTGACCCGGTTCTTCCATCGCAGGTCGATAGCCGGCAGTTCGGCGCAGCGCTCCACCAGGAACTGCTCGACGTAGTATTGCTGCAGGTTGATGAAGGCGGGAAAGCGCTGATGCGCCTCGCCCTGCAGGCTGAAGCTGTAGATCAGTTCGTCGCCGCGGAACAGTTTGCCCGTGTCCCACAGCACGCCCTTCTCCAGCATGCGATGGCAGACGCCCAGCCGGTCCCATATTTCAAGCGTGCGCCTCGCCCAGCAAATGGCGCGGCTGCCGACCGAGACCGTATCGTCCTCGTCGAGAACGACGACGGGATGCCCGCGCAGCGCCAGATCGATCGCTGCCGTCAGCCCGACCGGACCGGCGCCGACCACAACGACCGGATGCACCGGGTCACTGCCGCCGTCGAGCTCGACTGGCCGGCGATAGGGATAGACGGGATTGACGTAGGTCGGCATCGATCGCCGGCGCGGCTTCTCAGCTTTCCAGCGCCTTCCACATCTCGATGTCGCGTTCGGCGGTCCAGATGCGCGGATGATCGATACCCCTGGCCTCGTCGTAGGCGCGCGAGACGTCGAACGGCATGCAATGCTCGAAGATCACCCAGTTGCCGTAGCGCGGCTGCAGCGCCTTCATGGCGCCCTCGTAGGTCTGCTTCAGGCTTTCGTTGGCCTGCGCCCGCTTCTTCACCTCCTCGTAGAGTTCGGTGACGAAGGCTTGCGTGCCGGCCAGCCCGTCCTCGACGGCGCGCTCGGTGGTCAACGCATCGCCGCGACCCGGCACCAGCGCCAGCGGTTTCAGATCGCGCAGCTTCTGCAGGGTCTGCGGCCAGTCTTGCAGATGTGCGTCGCCGCAATAGGGCGTGGCGCCGTACTCGACCAGATCGCCCGAGAACAGCACGCGTTCCTTGGGCAGCCAGACGATGGTGTCGCCCTTGGTATGGCCGCGGCCGGCATGGATGATCTGCACCTCGGTCTGCCCCAGCCACAGTGTCATGCGATCGGTGAAGGTGATGGTCGGCCAGGTCAGGCCCGGCACCGTCTCGACCGAGCGAAACAGCCGCGGGAAGCGTTGCACCTCCGAGAGGTAGTCCTGCTGGCCGCGCTCGACGATCATCTCGCGCGTCGCCTCGCTGGCGATGACGTGGTCGGCGCCGTAGGCCGAGGCGCCCAGCACGCGCACCGCATGGTAATGGCTCAACACCACGTACTTGATCGGCTTGTCGGTGACCTCGCGGATGCGGCGGATCACGTCCTGCGCCATCACCGGGGTCGCCTGCGTGTCGATCACCATCACCGCGTCGTCGCCGACGACGATGCCGGTATTGGGATCGCCTTCGGCGGTGTAGGCGTAGGCATTGTCGGCCAGCTTGCTGAAAGTGATCTTCTTGTCGGCCAGATCGGCCTGCGAGGCGAAACTGCGGGCGCTGCTCATGAGACGTTTCCTCGAAAATCGATAATTAGTTACGTTTGAAACTAATTATGCCGCCCATGGCGCGACGGCGCAAGGCGATGGCCGGTCAGAGGCTGTTGTCCAGCCGCAGATATTTGTAGCGGTCGCCGGAGATGACCTTGAGATTGCGCTCCGCTTCGCCGCGGCGCAGGTCGAGCTCGATGACGGCGCCGGCCTCGCCTGCCGCCCAGATCCCACGATAGAAGGACGGCAGGTCGTCGACGGCGACGCCGCCGATCTCGACCACGCGGTCGCCGGCCTCGATACCGGACTTGGCGGCGGGACCGTCCGGGGCGACCTGGGTCACGATCAACCCGCTGGGCGATTCGCGCATATAGAGGCCGAGCCACGGCCGTGGCGGCGCGCTCACCCGGCCGCTGGCCAGCAGATCGGCGAGGATCGGCCGGATGCGATTGATCGGGATGAACATGTTGCCGGGCAGATCGCTGGCGCGCGCCGCATCCCTGACCAGCAGCGAGCCGATGCCCACCAGCCGATCTTCCTTGTCCATCAGCGCGGCGCCGCCCCAGCCGGGAAACGGCGGCGAGGTGAAGATCGCGTTCTCGAGCAGATATTCCCAGTAGCCGGCGAAGTCGCGGCGATCGACGACGAGGACCGGAAACGGCGCGCCATGGTACATGCCGCCGGCGACGATGCTCAGTCTGGCATCGGCGGCGATCGTATCGCTGTTGCCCAGCCGCGCCGCCTGCATCTTTACCGGAGCGGCGGCCCGCAGCACGCCGAAGCCGCTGTCGTAATCGTAGGCGACGATGCTGGCCGGCAGGGATCGGCCGTCAGGCAGGTCGAGCGTCACCTCGCGCGCTTCCATGATCAGATAGCCGACCGTCAGCACCAGCCCGTCGTCGTCGATCACCACGCCCGAGCCACTGCGCTCGGTGCCGAGCGTCGCCGCCGTTCGCGCCTCGTCGGGCACGCGGGCAGTGACGCCGATCACCGGCCCGGGCGTCTGCGCCCGCGCGGAAACTGCGCCCGCCAGAATGGTGGCCAGCAACAGCAGGAAAACGCGGATGGATCGGTCGAGCGGCAGGGCGGACATGGCGCACCTCGCGGACGAATTGGCACCAGTCTAGCACGCGACGCCGGCCGGGGCAGCGCCGATGGGCTCGCTACCAGGGCAGAAACCCGAAAAGCCACAGCCACAGGCAGGCAATGCCCATGCTGACCAGCGTCACCGGAATTCCCGTGCGCGCATGGTCGCGGAAACCCAGCCGGATGCCGATCGCCGCCGCCCGCTCGGCGACGATGATATTGGCCAGCGATCCGACGATCAGCAGGTTGCCCGCCAGGGTGGACAGCAGCGCCAGCCCGTAGAGCGCCTCGGCCGAAGGCTGCGCCCAGGCCGTCAGCAGCAGAATGACGGCAGGCACATTGCCGACGGTGTTGCTCGCCACCAGAGTCAGCGGCGCCAGCAGCGACAGCCGGTCGGGCACCAGCCCATTGGCCGTCAGCCAGGCGAAGGCGGTCTCGGTGTGGCTGGTCGAGGCGAAGGCGGCGGTGATCGTGAACAGGCAGGCGAACAGCACCAGAAGATGCCAGTCGACCGCCGCCACCATGGCCCGGCTCGACAGGCGTCGGCTGAGCAGCAGCAGGCCGGCGATCACCAGCGCGCCGATCTCGCGCGGCAGATCGGTGGTGAACAGCACCACCAGCATCAGCACCGCCAGCAGCCCCTTGTCGGTCTGGAAGACGTCGAGCGGCGGCGCTTCGGTACGGCTGGGCGCCGGCCTGGCGACCAGCTCGGCGCGCCACTGCAGGCGGACGATGGCGATCACCACGCCCAGCGACAGCAACGCCGGCGGGCCGCAGACCAGCAGGAAATGCCAGAAATCCAGACCGCCCGTTTGGCCGATCAGGATGTTCTGCGGATTGCCGATCACCGTCGCCGCCGAGCCGGCGTTGCTGGCGCAGGCGAGCGCGATCAGGAAGGGCCGCGGATCGAGATCGCGCGCCAGCAACCCGCGGCACAGCAGCGGCGTCATGGCGAATACCACGATGTCGTTGGCCAGCACCGCCGACAGTCCGCCGGCGACGCCGACGGTGATGGCCAGAAGCGTAGTCGGGCTGCCCTTGGCCGACGTGATGCGCGCGGCGCACCAGTCGTAGAAGCCGGCAGCGCCGAACTGGGCCGAGATGATCATCAGGGCGAACAGCAGCAGCAGAGTCGGCGCGTCGACGGCGCGGCCGATATCCTCGACCTGGACCGCTCCGCCGGCCAGCAGCACGACCAGCCCCAGTATCGCAATGCCGGTGCGATCGATCCTGAGGCCCGGCACACGGCCCAGCGCCATGCCGAGATAGGTCAGGATAAAGACGCCAACGATGAGAAACTGCACGGGACCGCGCTCGGAGACGGAGAGGGCATGCGTAGCATTTCCGACCGCATGCGGCCAGCGCCCCTCTGGAACGGATTCACATCGTCTAGCCGCGGCGATCGGGTTCGGTCTCGAAGAGCCGCCCGATCCACCGCAGCAGCCGGCGCAACCCGGGCCAGGAATCCTCGACGTAGTCCTCCTCGACGCTGGCGTCGGGCCAGCGCACCGGGTCGTAATCGGGATTGACGATGAACTCGCCGACGATGCGGCCGCTGCCATTGACCCGCCACAGGCCGATCACCGCCTCGCGCGGCACCTCGCCGCCGGGATCGAGGCTGGCGACGATGCGCGGCAGATAGGAATTGGGCCGCCATACGGCTGCCGCCATCTCCGCCTCGGTCGGCCGGTCGGGTATGATCATCGTGCAGGCCAGCTCCAGCATGCGGCCGGACACCGCGCCGGGCACTCCCGGCGGGAAATCCCGGCCATGCGTGCTATATAATCACCCATGTCCGATCCGTTCGACCTCGCCGACGCGCCGCCGCCGGACTCCAGCCCGGCCGCCGGCCGGCCGGCCGGAGCGCCGGCCTCGACTGCCCATCTCGAGGGGCTGAACGAAACACAGCGTCAGGCGGTGGAACAGACCGACGGTCCGCTGCTGGTGCTGGCCGGTGCCGGCACCGGCAAGACGCGGGTTCTGACCACCCGCATCGCCCATATCCTCATCACGCGGCGGGCCTTTCCCGGCCAGATTCTGGCCGTCACCTTCACCAACAAGGCCGCCCGCGAGATGCTGGAGCGCGTCGCCGGCCAGATCGGGCGCGCCGCCGACGGGCTGTGGCTGGGCACGTTCCATTCGATCGGCGTGCGCATCCTGCGCCGCCATGCCGAGCTGGTCGGGCTGAAGCCGAATTTCACCATTCTCGACACCGACGACCAGATTCGCCTGCTGAAGCAGCTGCTCGAGGCGGAAGGTATCGACGACAAGAAATGGCCCGCCCGCATCCTCTCCGGCATCATCCAGCGCTGGAAGGATCGCGGCCTGACGCCGGACAAGATCTCAATCGCCGAGGGCGGCGAATTCGCCAATGGCCGCGCCATCCAGATCTACGGCCAGTATCAGGAGCGCCTGCAGCAGCTCAACGCCGCCGATTTCGGCGACCTGCTGCTGCACTGCCTGACGCTGTTCCTCAACAATCCGGACGTGCTGGCCGACTACCATCGCCGTTTCCGCTACATCCTGGTCGACGAGTACCAGGACACCAACGTGGCGCAGTATCTGTGGCTGCGATTGCTGGCGCAGGGGCACAAGGACGGCGCCTGCAACATCTGCTGCGTCGGCGACGACGACCAGTCGATCTACGGCTGGCGCGGCGCGGAGGTCGGCAACATCCTGCGCTTCGAGAGCGACTTTCCCGGCGCCAGGATCATCCGCCTGGAACGCAACTACCGCTCGACGC
>JBDZUM010000002.1:100557-103016 GCA_040255215.1 Rhodospirillaceae bacterium | reverse complement strand
GGAGCCGTCGCATGAAAGTGACCTTCGATATCGACTGCACGCCGGAAGAGGCGCGCGCCTTTCTCGGCCTGCCCGACGTGCGACCGATGCAGGAAGCGGTCATGAAGCAGGTGCAGGAAAAGCTGATGGCCAACATCCAGGCCATGGACCCCGAAACCATCATGCGCTCGTGGAACACCGCCTCGATGCAGGGCATGGAGCAGCTGCAACAGGCCTTCTGGAGCAGCCTCGCCAGCATGGCCGGCGTCGGCGGCAGGAAATCCAAGGATGGATAACGACACCAAGCGTTTCTCGGGCGTCGGCAACGAGCGCGGGGAGACGGCCGATCCCGCGCCCTACTACCGCGCCCACGTGTTCTGCTGCACCAACCGGCGCCCCGCGGGCCATCCGCGCGGCTGCTGCGCCGAGCGTGGCGGCGAAGAACTGCGCGACTACATGAAAAGCCAGGCCAAGAAGCTCGGGCTGAAAGACGTGCGCGTCAACATGGCGGGCTGCCTCGACCGTTGCGAGCTCGGTCCCTGCATCGTCGTCTATCCCGAAGGCATCTGGTACGGGGTACGCGAGAAGGCCGATATCGACGAGGTGCTGACCGTCCATCTGCAGCAGGGCGGCCGCGTCGAGCGCCTGATGCTGACACCGGACCAGCGCCCGCCCAAGGGCTGATCGGCCGCCCGCGAAACCTCAGCGCCGACGACGCGGCGCTTTCGCCTCGGATTTCTTCTCTTCCCTGCGTTCGCCCGCCGCCTGCGCCAGCAGCCAGTCGCGGAACAGGCCGAGCGGCGTCTTTTCGGCGGCGGCCGGCATGGGCCGATGCACCAGGTACCAGCCCTGGCCGCGCGCCGCCACGGTGTCGAACGGCATCACCAGCCGCTGCGCCGCCAGATCGTCGGCGACATAGGGGCGGTGCGCCAGTGCGACGCCCAGACCGTCGATCGCCGCCTGCAGGGCGAAGGCGTCGTAGTCGAAGCGCGGCCCGCGCGCCTGCAGACCGCGCAATCCCGCCGCCCGCAGCCAGATCGCCCAGTCGTCCGGCGCGCTGGTGGTGCGCAGTAGCGGTAGCCGCGCCAGATCGGCCGGCTTCTTCAACTGCCGCGCCAGCGCCGGGGCGCAGACCGGGAAAAGATCGGCCTCGAACAACCGTGTCGCTTCCAGCCCCGGCCAGTCGCCCTGGCCCAGCCGGATCGCCGCCGTCCAGTCGTCGCCGAACGGCGTACTGTCGTTGGCGAGGCCGCTGGCCGTCACCAGCCGCACCTCGACCGAAGGCTGCGCCGCCTGGAAACGCGCCAGGCGCGGGATCAGCCAGCGCATGGCGAAGCTGGGGCCGGTCGCCACCGTCAGCGCCTGAGACAGGCCGCGCACCCGCCCGAGCTGGCGCGCCATGTCGTCGAAGGCCGCCGTCATGCCCGGCAGCAGGGCCGCACCGCGATCGGTCAGGCCCAGCGCATTGGCGCGGCGATGGAACAGCGCGAAGCCCAGCCGCGCCTCCAGCGCCCGCACCAGCCGCGACACCGCGGTCTGCGTGACGTTGAGCTCGGCTGCGGCCGCCGCGAAGCTGCCCAACCTGCCGGCAGCCTCGAAAGCGCGCAGACCGTTCAAGGATGGAAGGTTCCGCATTCTCCAGCCTTCCTAAAACTTGGGCTAAGCCTGCCATAAGATCGTTTGCCGCGCGAGGGGCCGGCGGCCATGCTGCGCCACCAATCCAATCGTCGCGGGGAGACGACCATGGGCTCGCTGGGCTTCGCCGCCATGCTGTTCGCCGCCGTCCTGGGAACCTCGTTCCTGTCGGGCATCTTCGGCATGGCCGGCGGGCTGATCCTGATGGGCTTTCTGCTGGCGGTGCTGCCGGTCGCCTCGGCCATGGCGCTGCATGCCATCACCCAGATGGCGTCGAACGGCTGGCGCGCCGTGCTGTGGCGCCAGCACATCCACTGGCGCGTGTTCGGCTGGACGGTGGTCGGCAAGCTGATCGCGCTCGCCGGCTTCGCCATGATCCAGTGGATTCCCAGCACCGCCACCGCCTATATCGTGCTGGGCCTGGTGCCGTTTCTGGTGCGGCCGTTGCCCGAGCGCCTGGCGCCCAACGTGCTGAAGCCCGGCATGCCGGTGCTGTGCGGCTTCATCGTGCAGGGCCTGCAGCTGACCTGCGGCGTCAGCGGCCCGACCCTCGATATCTTCTACGTCCGCACCGGGCTCGACCGCCGCATCATCGTCGCCACCAAGGCGGCGACCCAGGTGGTCGGCCATTTCATCAAGCTGGCCTATTTCACCTTGCTCGCCATGGCGGCGGTCAAGGTCGAGCTCGAACTTTGGCTTTATGCGATGGCGATCGTCACCGCCATCACCGGCACCACCCTGGCCCGCCGCGTGCTCGACGCCATGACCGACAAGACCTTCATGGTCTGGAGCCAGCGCATCATCCTGGCGCTGGGCGCGGTCTATCTCTGCTGGGGCGTCTGGCT
>JBDZUM010000002.1:73395-100457 GCA_040255215.1 Rhodospirillaceae bacterium | reverse complement strand
CGACACCATCTTCGCTCTCGCTTCCGCGCCGGGAAAGGCCGGCGTGGCGGTGCTGCGCCTGTCCGGACCGCACGCCGGCGCCGCCCTCGAGGCTCTGAGCGGCCGCGCCCTGCCGCCGCCGCGTCGCGCCAGCCTCCGCAGCCTGCGCGATCCGGCGACCGGCGAGATCGTCGATCGCGCGCTGGTGCTGTGGCTGCCCGGCCCCTCGAGCTTCACCGGCGAAGACGTGGTCGAGCTGCACGTGCATGGCGGGCGGGCGGTGATCGCTGCCCTTGCCGATGCACTGGACGCCATGGCTGGCTGCCGCCCGGCCGAGCCGGGCGAGTTCTCGCGTCGCGCTTTCGAGAATGGCCGGCTCGACCTGACGGAAGCGGAAGCCATCGCCGATCTGGTGGCAGCCGAGACCGCCGCCCAGCGCCGCCAGGCGTTGCGTCAGCTCGACGGCGCGCTGGGCGCGCTCTACGAGGACTGGCGCCTGCGCCTGCTGCGGGCGCTGGCGCATCTGGAAGCCGATATCGATTTTCCCGACGAGGATTTGCCGGAGGCAACGACCCAGGCGGCGCTGCCGGTTCTGGCATCGCTGGCGGACGAGATCGCGGCCCATCTCGACGACGGGCAGCGCGGCGAACGGCTGCGCCAGGGCGTGCAGATCGCCATCGTCGGGCCGCCCAATGCCGGCAAGTCCTCGCTGCTGAACCTGCTGGCGCGCCGCGACGTCGCCATCGTGTCGGAAACCGCCGGCACCACCCGCGACGTGATCGAGGTGCATCTCGATCTCGGCGGCTGGCCGGTCACCCTGGCCGACACCGCCGGCCTGCGCGAAGCGCGCGACGAGATCGAGCGTGAGGGCGTTCGCCGCGCCGAACAGCGCGCCCGCACGGCCGATCTGCGTCTGATCGTGCTGGACGCCGCCGCCCCCGATACGCCGCGGCAATTGGCCGACCTGACGACGCCGGGCGACATCCTCGCTCTGAACAAGATCGACCTGGCGCCCTCGGCGGCGCTGCCAGATAGCGCCCTGGCGATTTCCGTCCGCACCGGGCAGGGCATTGCCGAACTTCTGCGCCGGCTGGAAGCCCGCGTCGCTTCCCTGCTCGATGGCGCCGGCATGCCGCTGACCCGTCAGCGCCATCGCCAGGCGTTGCAGGAGTGCCTTGCCGCGCTCAAACGCGTAAAGGATCGCAAAGCGCTGCCGGAACTGCTGGCCGAGGACGCAAGGCTTGCCGCGCGCGCGCTGGGCCGCATCACCGGCCGCGTCGACGTCGAGGACATGCTCGACATCGTCTTCCGCGAGTTCTGCATCGGCAAGTGAGCGGCGTCAGTTCAGGTTCAGCGTCAGCTGCTTGCGGCCCAGGGTGTCGATCTGCCGGAAACCGCGCCGCTTGTAGCCCGAGCCGCACTGCGTGTCCTTGATGGTGAACGACTTTTCGCTGATGCAGACCGGATAGTCGCCCTTCCACACCGCGTTGCTGGCGTCCTCCGCGTAGTAATAGTAGTAGCGATAGGGCAGCGGTCCCTTGACCAAGGTGGAACACTGGCCCGGCTGGATGTTGTACCAGCCCTTGGAAATGACGATCTGGCGGCCGTCGCGCGTTTTCTCGCCGCTCAGCCAGGCGACGGCGACCTGAACCTGGCGAGTGTGCTTGTTGCAGAACCGCAAATGCTCCTCGCGCTCGGCGCGGGTGGCTTGGGCCTGCTGCAACTGGACTTGTTGCGGATCTTCCGCACGCGCGATTGAGGCCGGTACGGTCGTGGCGAAGGCGATGAACAGCATCGCCGCGGCGAACGTCATGCGCACGATGTCCTCCCCCAAGGAAACGATGCGAGGGAGAATCTAGCGCCGACGCGGTCGGCCTGCCAAGCCTCGAACGCAGCCGTTCAGTGGTAAGGATCCGCCGCGTCGCGCAATCCGTCGCCGAGGAACTGGAAGGCCAGGATCACCAGGATCACCGGCACCACCGGCAGCATCAGCCAGGGATTGACCGCCACCACGTTGATGTCGGTCGCCTCGTTCAACAGCACGCCCCACGAGGTGATCGGCGGGCGCAGGCCCAGGCCGAGGAAGGACAGCGCCGTCTCGGCCAGGATCATCGACGGGATCGACAATGTCGCCGAGGCGATCAGATGCGACATGAAGGACGGGATCAGGTGGCGGCCGATGATGCGCTTGGGCGGCGCGCCCATGAGGTGCGCGGCCAGCGCGAAATCCTCCTCGCGCAGCGACAGCAGCTTGGAGCGCACCGCGCGCGCCAGGCCTGGCCAGTCGAGCAGCGCCAGGATGATGGTGATGCCGAAATAGATCAGGATCGGCGACCAGCTCACCGGCAGCGCCGCCGACAGGGCCAGCCACAGCGGCAGATGCGGGAACGAGCGGATGATCTCGATGATGCGCTGCACGACGGCGTCGATCCAGCCGCCGTAGTAGCCGGCGACGCCGCCGATCACCAGGCCGAGAAGGAAGCTCATGGTGATGCCGAACAGGCCGACGGTGAGCGAAATACGCGCGGCGTAGACGATGCGCGAGAACATGTCGCGGCCCAGCCGGTCGGTGCCGAGCAGGAAGAACGTGCCGCCCTCGGCCGGGCAGACGAGATGGAAGCTGCCCGGGATCAGGCCCCAGTAATGGTATTTGTCGCCGATGCAGAAGAAGCGCAGCTTCTGCACCTTGGTGGGATCGGGCGTATAGACGCGCTGCAACGTCTCCGGGTTGCGCTGCATCTTCAGCCCGTAGACGAACGGCCCGACGAGTTCGCCCTCGTGGAACAGGTGGATGCCCTGCGGCGGGGCGAAGATATGGCCGATATTGCGCGTCTGCTGCTGGTAGGGCGCGATCATCTCGCTGAACAGCGTGGTCGCGTACATGAACAGCAGGAAGATGCCGCAGATCACCGCCGGCTTGTGGCGCTTCAGCTTCCACCACATCAGCTTCCATTGGCCGGCCATGTAGAACTTTTCCTGCAGCGGCGACAGCTGGTCGTCGACGTAGGGGTCCCACGGCTCGCGCGTGACGTAATGCGGCAGCCTCTCGGTCTGGCGGGAGGCGGGCTTGCGGCCGCCGGCGGGCGTGTCGCTCATCTCACTTCTCCGCCGTGGCGCCGAGCCGGATGCGCGGATCGAGCGCCGCCAGCAGCAGGTCGGAGATCAGCGTGCCGACCACGGTCAGGCTGGCGACGAACAGCAGGAACGTGCCGGCCAGATAGGTGTCCTGGCTCTTCAGCGCCGCCAGCAGCATCGGGCCGGTGGTCGGCAGCGACAGCACCACCGAGACGATCACCGAGCCGGAAATAACCTCCGGCAGCACGTTGCCGATATCGGCGATGAACGGGTTGAGCGCGTGGCGCAGCGGATACTTCATCAGCAGCCGCATCGGCGGCAGGCCCTTGGCGCGGCCGGTGACGACGTACTGCTTCTGCAGCTCGTCGAGCAGGTTGGCGCGCAGGCGGCGGATCATACCGGCCGTGCCGGCGGTGCCGATGACGATCACCGGAATGATGAGATGCGACAGCACCGACTGCACCTTGGCCCAGGTCCAGGGCTGGTCGACGAATTGCGGATCCATCAGGCCGCCGACCGAGACGCCGAACCACACCTTGGCGAGATAGAGCAGCACCAGCGCCAGCAGGAAGTTGGGTGTCGCCAGGCCGATGAAGCCGATGAACGAGGCGGCGTAGTCGCCGAATTTGTACTGGTGCGTGGCGGCATAGACGCCGATGACGAAGGACACGATCCAGATGAAGGCGATGGTGGCGCTCTCCAGCAGGATAGTGAGCGCGATGCGCTCGCCGATCACGTCGGTCACCGGCAGGTCGTACTCGAAGGAGATGCCGAAATCGCCGTGCAGGATGCCCCAAACCCAGTCGAGGTAGCGCACGACCAGCGGCTGGTCGAGACCGTACTGCTTGCGCAGTTCCTCGACCTTGCGCATGGCGTCGCCGCCGCCCTGGGCCAGCAGCTCGTCGATCTTCGACGACAGGAAATCGCCCGGCGGCAGATGGATGATGAAGAACACCAGCGCGCTGATCACCAGCAGCGTCGGGATCATCACCAGCAGGCGCTTGACCACGTAGTAGAACATGCTTCAGCGACTCGGGCAGCCCGGAGGCGGGGGATTGTGCAATTTGGCCATCTCGGCGCAGCGGTTGGAAAAGAAGTCGCCAGGCGGCAACTCGACGATAAGGAATACGAGAAAACTGGTCACCAGCAAGACTGGCACCGTGAAAAGGGCGCGTTTGAAAACGTAGGTCAGCATCGCGTACCCAATCCCCCGTCAGCTGCCCGACGCCAGCCAGAAACTGTCCGGCCGGTACATGCCGAAGAACGCCCCCGGATCCCAGTTGTAGATGCCGGTCTCCGGCACGTTCTTCAGCCGGTCGTTGACCACCACCGGCTGCGGCACGCCGGAAATGATGCCGATCGTCGTCACCTGCTCGACGTTGATCTCCAGCATCTCGTGCCAGATCTTGGTCTGCTCCTCGGCGCTGGCGCTGCGTTCCCAGCGGCGCAGCAGCTCCATCAGCCGCTTGCCCCATTCGGTGTCGACAGCGTCGCCGGCGCGACCGCCGGTCTCGTAGTGCTGGCCCCATTTCGGCCATTGCAGGTTGATCTGGCTGACCGGCGCCAGCTCCGACGGGCTCGAGCCGGGCTGCGGCACGCCATTCTCCAGCCCGCTCCACACCGACATCAGCGCTTCGCCGGCGAACACGCGGTTGCGCAGGATGTCGCGGCTCTGCGGCTTGCTGTAGAGCTTGATGCCGGCCTTGAGCCAGGAATCGTGCACCAGCTGCAGCACGTCGGTCTCTTCGGTGTTCTCGCCGGCGGTCTCGACGATGATGGTCAGCGGCCGGCCGTCGGGCAGCAGGCGCAGGCCGCGATCGTCGCGCTTGGTCAACCCGATTTCGTCGAGCAGCGCATTGGCGCGCTGGAGATCGAAGGTCGCCCATTTCTTCTGGTATTCCTCGCGGAACAGCGGGCTTGCCGGCAGCACCGTGTTGTTGGCGGGGATCGCCAGCCCGAGGAACAGCACCTCGTTGATCTCCTCGCGGTCGATCGCCAGCGACAGGGCGCGGCGGAAACGCACGTCGCGCACCAGCTCGCGCCATACCGGATCATTGACGTTGAGATTGGGGTAGAGCGCCATGTGCGAGCCCTTGGCGGTCTGCCACAGCCGCACGTCGAAGCCATATTTCTTCGCGCCCTGCTTGAGGAAGGTGAAATTGTCGAAACGCAGGTAGCGCGCCTGCAGATCGGCCTCGCCCGAGCCGGTCTTGAGCGGGATCAGGCTGCCCGAGGCGATGTTGAGGATGACGCGGTCGAGATAGGGCAGCTGTACGCCGTTGGCGTCGACCCGGTGGTAGTAGGGATTGCGCACGAAGATGAAGCGCTGGGTCGGCGGCTTGGAAATCGGGATCCACGGATCGAGCCGCGGCAGGTCGCGATTCTCGTTGCGGTACATGTCGTCGAGCTTGTTGTGCAGGCGCGCCCAGGTGCCCTGGCGCTCGCGCTCGACCGCCTCCTCCAGCGCCTTGGGATCGGCGTACTTGGCGTGGAACTGCTTGAGGTAATGCGCCGGCCGGAAGATCCACATCGGCGAGGCGGCGGCGATCGCCGGCAGGAAGTTGGCGTTGGGCGCCTTCCATTCGAAGCGGATGGTCTGCGGGTCGACGATGGTGATGACCGGCGGCTCGCCGTCGACCAGCATGTCGCGCGGCGGGCCGGACGGGCTGAGATTGCCGTTATTGGCGACGTCGTCCCACCAGTAGCGGAAATCCTCGGTGGTGAAGGGCTGGCCGTCGGACCAGCGATGGCCCTTGCGCAGATGCATGGTGAAGATGCGGCCGTCCTCGACCTCCAGCTTCTCCAGCAGGTCGGGTTTAAGCTCCAGCTTCTCGTCGTAGGCGACCAGCCGGGCATTGCCGTACACCACCATCATGCGCACGTCGCGCGCGGTGGCCATCAGCAGGTTGATGTCGCCGCCCGGCTTGCCGAGCGGATCGCCGCCGCCCAGCCGCTCGATCACCAGCGGCTCGGCCGGCGCCCGCTGCGCCACCGGCGGCAGCTTGCCTGCGCTCACGTCGGCGGCGAAGAACTTGGTCTCCTGCAGCGCAGGACCCTGCGCCAGCGCCGGCAGGCCGAGCAGGACCGCGGCGATCAAGGTCAGGAGCGGCAGCACTCGTCTCATCGCCGGCCTCCCGCCGCCACCAGACGTTCGGGTTCGGAGTCTTCGGCGGCGCGCACGAAATGGCCGCCGCCGAGATCGACCCAGCGCAGGCTTCCGTCGCCGGCGGTGAAGGGCGCCGGCCAGGCCAGCGGATCGGACGCCTTTCCTTCCATCAGCGCGCCGAGATCGAGCCGGCGTTCGGGATCGGGCTCGGGCACCGCCGCCAGCAGCGCCTTGGTATAGGGATGCACGGGATTGCGGAACAGCAGCTCGCGCGGCGCCAGCTCGACCAGGCGGCCAGCGCACATGACCGCGATCCGGTCGGCGATGTAGTCGACGACGGCGAGGTTGTGCGAGATGAAGAGATAAGTCAGCCCCAGCCGGTCCTGCAGGTCCTTGAGCAGATTGAGGATCTGCGCCTGGATCGACACGTCGAGCGCCGACACCGGCTCGTCGCAGATCACCATGTCGGGCTTGAGCGCCAGGGCGCGGGCGATGCCGATGCGCTGGCGCTGGCCGCCCGAGAAGGAATGCGGATAGCGGTTGAGATGGCGTGGGTCGAGCCCGACCAGCTGCATCAGTTCGCGCACCATCTCGCGCCGGTGCGCGTCGTCGCCGATGTCGTGGATGATCAGCGGCTCGGCGATGATGTCGAACACCGTCATGCGCGGATTGAGCGAGCTGAACGGGTCCTGGAAGATGAACTGCAGCCGCTTGCGGAACTCGGTCAGCTCCTGGCCCCTGAGCGCCAGCACGTCGACCTGCCGGCCGCGATCGTTGAAGGCGATGGTGCCGGCATCCGGCGTGATGGCGCGCATCAGGATCTTGCTGAGCGTCGTCTTGCCGCAGCCCGATTCGCCCACCAGGCCGAGGCACTCGCCGCGCGCCACGTCGAAACTCACTTCCCGCACCGCCTTGATCTCGCGCCGCGCGCCGCCGCCGAACAGCTGCTGGCGCATCGTCTCGGCCTTGCGGATCGTGTAGGTCTTGCCGACGCCGTCGACCGACAGCAGCGGGCCGGCGCCGGCATCGGCCGGCCACGGCTCCTTGTCGGCCAGCAGATGCCCGGTGGTGCTGCGGATCTCGCGGATCGGCATCAGCCGTTCGCCGGGCTTCATGTCGAAGCGCGGCACCGCGCGCAGCAGCGCGCGCAGATAGGGATGGTCGGGCTGGCGGAAAATTTCCTCCAGCGGCCCGCTCTCGACCACCTTGCCGCGATACATGACGACGACTTCCTCGGCCATGTTGGCGACGACGCCGAGATCGTGGGTGATCATCAGCACGGCCATGCCGAGCTCGTCCTGCAGGTCCTGGATCAGTTTCAGGATCTGCGCCTGGATGGTGACGTCGAGCGCGGTGGTCGGCTCGTCGGCGATCAGCAGCGCGGGCCGGCACACCAGCGCCATGGCGATCATGGCGCGCTGGCGCAGGCCGCCGGAAAGCTCGAACGGATAGGTGCGCAGCGCCCGCTTGGGATCGGGAAAACCGACCATGCGCAGCATGTCCGCCACCAGCTCCAGCGCTTCGGGCTTGGTCACGGTCCGGTGCAGCATCAGCGCTTCGCTGATCTGGTCGCCCACCGTATGCAGGGCCGACAGCGAGGTCATCGGTTCCTGGAAGATGATGGAGATGCGGCCGCCGCGTATCTCGCGCATCCGGGCGCTGTTGCGGTCGAGTGTGGCGATGTCGGTGGTCTGGCCGCTTTGCGGATCGGTGAACAGGATCGAGCCGCCGGCGATGGTACCGACGCGCGGCAGGATGCCCATGATCGCCTGGCTGCACACCGACTTTCCCGAGCCCGATTCGCCGACGATGGCGACGGTCGAGCCGGGGCGGACGCGGAAATTGACGCCGTCGACCGCCCGGATCGTGCCTTCGTGCACGCGGAAATCGATCTTCAGATCGCGAACCTGCAACAGATCGGACACGATGCCTCCGCTCAGACGCCCGACCCGTCGCCGCGCCTGGGCAACGCGATGTCCATGGCCGCCAGATTGGCCTGCGTGGCGTCGCTCAGCTCGATATTGTTGGCCGCCGCCGCGCCCGCCGCCCGTCGCACCAGCCGGTCGAAGCCTTCGAGGGACGAATCGAACTTCAGACGCCGTCCGCCGCCGCGCAGCGTGAGCTGCATCCATCCCCCCTGCCGGTCGCGCCGGGTCGTGTAATACCCCAGCTTCAACTGGTCCAACTCCCGCCAGACGATGCCGCCCCCCAGCAAGCCGCGCGCCATCACGCCTTCGGTTCCGAACGTCACCGCTGTCTGATGGCGCAGCCAGGTGCGAAAGCCGAACAGCACGAAAAGCGCCGTCAGGCCGCCAAGCACCGCGAGTGTGGCAGGACTCTCGCCGACAAACAACATCGGTACGCCGGTCAGAACGGCGCCCAGAACCGCGCGGAAGTAGTCGCCCGCCAGCGCCCGGCGGCTGTAGCGCAGCGCTTCGCCGCTCATGCCGGCACCAGCTTGAAAACGTCGGTCGCCGGCAGCCAGCGCACGGCCGGGTGCGCGGCTGTCGTGGCCAGATACCGCTCCAGAAATTCCCACATCGGCTCGTCATGCGCGGCATGGTGCGTCATCAGCCCGGTCGGCTCGTCGGCCGCCGCGCTGCCTTCCGGCGCCGCCAGCCGCAACGCCAGATGCGCCGCCGCCGCCGCCACCGATGCCGCCGCGCCGGCGAAGCCGCGGCCGCCGCGCCAATCGATCGGATCGATATGGCAGTTCGATTGCAACAGGGGGGAAACAGGCATGGCGCGCGCGCGGGGACCGAATTGCGACAGCCCTCGATAGCCCAATTCGGGCAGCACGGGCAGCAGAAAAGGCGCCATGCGGTTCCACGGCGGCACCAGCACCGCCAGGGCGCGACCGCCGAACAGGGTTTCCAGCCGCAACCGGCCCGTCGCCAGTTCGCCGATCACCATCTGCGCCGGCCGCTGCGGCCCCAGTTCGATCTTCTTCTGTCCGGCATCGGCATGGTTCTGATGCGCATAGCCATGCTGCAGCACCGCCACGCCGGGCCCGGCCGTATGCAGACGCCGGCCCAGCGCCTCGCTGGCCTGCGCCGGCACGGTGGCCAATGCGAGCGGAATGTCGTGCGCCTCGCCCAACGCCAAGAGCCGGTCGAGCGCCGGCGAGACGTCGGCCGCATCGTCGTCGCGCCACCACAGGCTCGCGACGCGACCAGCCGCCGCAAAGCGGTCCAGTTGTTCGATCAGCGGCGCGAAGTCGCTCGCGCTCATGCGCGCCCCGCCGCGCCCTGCGCATGGGCGACCAGCGCACCGATCGCCTGGACCGATTTTTCCATGCCGTCGAGATCGACGCTCAGTCGCCCGGCAAGTTCCGGCCCGGCCAGCGCCCGCGCCACCGCCGCCGCCATGCTTTGCGGCGTCATGGTTGTCTCGTCGACGATCTGGATCAGCCCGCGCCGGCCGAGCAGCTCGGCCCGCAGCGTCTGCTCGGTTTCCAGCCCGCCGGCGTAGGGCACGACCACGGCGCGGCGGCCGAATTTCAGCGTCTCCATCACCGTGTTGTAGCCGCCCTGACTGATCGACAGCTCGGCATTGGCCAGCAATGTGACGAAGTCGCCGCGCGCGCGTTCGACGATCACGCCCGAAGGTGCGGCCGCCTGCAATCGCTCGTAGCGGTCCTGCGGCAGGTTGTGACCGACCAGCAGTCGCCAGACGCGGTCCTTGAGCGCCGTCAACGCGCGCGACGCCATAGCCGCCTCCAGCAGCGGCTCGCTGACCGCGCCGCCGCCGGCCGAGACGATGATCTCGCCATGGCCCGGCGCGTCCGGCCCGCGCCGCGGCTCGCCGGTATCGACGACGTAGCCGGTATAGACCAGCCGGTCGGCGATGCGGGCAGCAGGCGCGAAAGTGGCGTCGAAGGGAATGAGGTCGCGGTCGCCATGCACCAGCACGGCATCGTAATAGGTCTCGACCAGCCCCAGCATCTCGTCGATGCGCTCGGGCTTGGGCGACATCACCAGAATGTCGCGCACCGAACTGGCGATGCGCGGCCGCCACGGCGCGGCCTTCGCCGCCTCCAGCAGCGGGATCAGCTCGAAGCGCAATTGCCGGCGGCCGAAGGGAAACATTTCGGTCAGCACCACGTCGGGCCGCCCGCTTTCGAACAGCGCCACCAGGCGCTCGGCCCGCGCCGCCTTGAAGCCGTCGTCGATCTTCTGGCCGCGCGAATCGACCAGCACCTTGAAGAACTTGTCGACCGCCCGCACCGGATCGAGCTGCAGCAGCTTGGCCGGCGCGCAGTCCAGATGCGGCACCGGTTCGCCGCCCGAGACCAGCGTCACCTCGTGGCCGGCCAGCGCCAGGGCGCGCGCCAGCGTCGCCGCCCGGCGCAGATGGCCGATGCCAAGCAGATGCTGGCAATAGAAGAACACCCGGCCGGTCATGCCGCGCTCCCCTGCGCCGGGCGCAGGCTGACATTGATACGGTCCAGCACCGGCTTGCCGTCGCGCTCCAGCCGGAAGCAATGCAGCGACGACCAGTCGAGCTTCACCGGCTGCCTGCCCAGCATCGGCCAGTCGGTGGCCAGCGCCAGCAGGGCGCGGATAATGCCCTTGTGGCAGACGGCGACGGTCGGCTGGCCCTCCGCCGCCAGCCGCGCCAGCAGGACCTTCAGCCGCTCGATCACCATGCGCGGCGATTCGCCGTCGGGCGGCAGCATGTCGAGGCCCTTGTCGGCCATGGCCTGGAACTCCCCGGCCGCGTCGCCCGCCGCCAGTTCCTTGATGGTGAAGCCTTCCCAGCGGCCGAAGCTCATCTCGCGCAGCAGCGGCTCGGTGACGATCTCGCTGGCGCCCAGCAGCCGGGCCGTCTCCTGCGCCCGCGACAGCGGACTGGCGAGACAGCGCCAGGCGCGGAACTCCTCCGGCAGCCGCCACGTCGAAACAAGCGCGCGGCCTTCCGCCGACAGCGGAATGTCGGACATCCCCTGCAGTTTCTTCGCCGCATTCCATTCGGTGGGCCCATGGCGCACCACCGCCAGCATCGTCATGACGTCTTCCTCTTGCGCGCCTCGTGCAGCGCGACATCCACCATATCGCGCACCGCCGCAATATCGTGTCGCCGTTTCACCCATGCCGGCGCCGCCACGGCCATCAATCCGCGCCGCTCCTCGTCGTCGAGCAGACGCGCCACGGAGGCGGCGAAGGCCTCGGCATCGCCCACCGCCGGCAGCAGGCCGGTGCGACCCTCGTCGACCACGTTCGGCACCCCGCCGGTCCGGCCGGCGATCACCGGCAGGCCCGCCGCCTGCGCCTCCAGCAAGGTCATGCCCCAAGCCTCGTTGATCGCCGGCCATACGTAGAGATCGGCGGCGGCATAGAGCGCCGGCAGGTCCTGCGGTGCCATCTGGCCAAGATAGTGCACGCGCCGGCCCAGCGGCTTCAGCGCTGCCCGCACGTCGGCCTGCGCCTCGCCGTCGCCCGCCACCACCAGCCGCCAGTCGCGATCCAGCAATCGCGCCATGGCGGCGCCCAGCACCTTGTAGGACGCCAGCTTGTCGCCCGGCCGCATCATCGCCACGCACAGCAGCAACGGCGTGCGCCGGCTGGCCTTGAGGCGCGCGCGCAGCGCCGCCGCATGCAGCTCGCGCCGCCGCGCCGCCGTCCGATAGGGCTGGGCGGCGAGGAACGGCGGCACGTCGAGCATGGCGGCGTCGGCGCGCAGCAGCGGGCGCACGCAATTGGCGTCGATCGGATTGAGGTTGAGGATGAGGTCGGCCGCCCGGATGCAGTCGCCGACCTGGCGATGGCCCATGTCCCACGGCCCGCCGGCGCGCTTGGGCGCGTAGGACACTTCCGCCATGACGTAGGGGATGCGACGGGCCGCAGCGACGCGCGGACCGATCCAGTCCGGCACCTTGTAGTAGACGTGATAGGTGAACCAAAGGTCAAACGGACCGCCCTCGCCCGCCAGCAACCCGGCGAAATCGCGCTCGACCTGCAGGCGGCGGCGCGCCTGGAACTCCGGTCCCTGCACCCCGCCGCCCTGCGTCGGCTTGGACAGGACTACGACCTCGTGCCCGGCGCGACGCAGCAGATCGCGCAGGGCGCGCGCCATGGTGCGATCGCCCGACGGCACGCGATGGGCGGGCGACTTCAGCGGCGTGTAGTAGGCGATGCGCATGGCGGAGCGATCCTACGCCAGATGGCGCAGATGGGCGTAGAGCCGCTCGATGCCGGCGCCGAACGAGAAGGCGCTGCGCACCCGCGCCTGACCCGCCGCGCCCAGCCGCGCCCGCAAGGCCGGATCGCGCATCAGCCGCTCGAGTGCGGCAGCCATCGCCGCCACGTCGCCGCTTTGCGTCAGCAGGCCGGTCGCCTCGTCCTCGATCAGCTCCTCGATGGCGCCGACGCGCGTCGCAAGGCAGGCCAGGCCCTGGCTTTGCGCCTCCATCAGCACGTTGGGCAGCCCGTCGCGATCGCCGTCGCCGGCGACCCGCGCGGTGAGCGCAAAGAGATCGGCGTCGCGATAGGCGGCGAAGACCTCGGCCTGGGCGCTCGCGCCGTCGAAACGGCAGCGCTCGGCAATGCCCAGCGCCGCAGCCAGCGCCATGAGCCGCGGTCGCAGCGGACCGCCGCCGATCTGCTGCAGGCGCCAGTTCAGATCGGCCGGCAGCAGCGCCAGCGCGCGCAACAGATCGTCGAACCCCTTCTTCTCCACCGCCCTGCCGACCGCCAGCAGCCGCACCGAATCGTTGGCGTCACGGCCGTCGCGCGGCGGCCGCGGCGTCTCGTCGGGCGGCGGCAGATGGTCGAAATCGAGGCCGTGATAGAGCAGCTCGACTTTGGCCGGATCGGGCGCCAGCGCCTGCAGGCGGCGCAGACCGACCTCGGTGCAGGTCACCAGGAAGCGGCAATCGGCCAGTTTCTCGGCGATCTCCCAGTCGGGCGTGGTCCAGATGTCCTTCGCATGCGCCGAACCGCTCCACGCGATGCCGCGCATCATCGCCGCGTAGCGCGTGACCGAGGCCGGCGTATGCAGGAAATGGCAATGCAGCCATTGCGCGCCTGGCGGCAGTTCCGCCGCCAGCACGCAGGCCTGGCCGAAGCGCCGGCCGCGATTGGGGGTGAGATCGCGGCGCAGATCGGCGAGAAACTGGCGCCGGGCGGCGCGATAGCCCGGCAGGCGGCGGGCGAGGCGCCAGCCGCGCAGCACGCGCAACGGCTCCTGATAGAGATATTCCGGCAGGTAGCGGATCGCGGCGCGGATGCGCTCGTGCACGGGATGGCGGAAGCGATCGGTGGGGTGGCGCAGCGATATCAGCAACGGCGCAAGCCCGCGCGCTTCCAGCGCCGCGATCTCCTGGGCGATGAAGGTCTCGGAGAGCCGCGGATAGCCCTTGAGGACGATGGCCAGTTTTGGCCCGTCCGGCGAACCAGTTTGCGATGTCACGCGCGTTTGCGGGCGGTTTCCAGCATCGAGGGCCGCGGCGGCCGCGCCGCCAGGGTGCGCTTGACCAGCCGGCCGACGGACGGCAGCCCGTCGAGCAGGCCGGGGATCACCACCTCGGAGGGAAGCTGCTGCTGCGGCAGCTGGCGCAGCGCCGTCGCCATGACCTGCGCGTCGCGCTGGCCGTCGTCGGGCAGCATGTTGGCCAGGCCCAGCGCGCGCGCCGAGGAGGCGCGAATGTACTGCTCGAGCCGCGGCTGGGTGCGCGGCACGATCAGCGCCCGCTTGTCGAACGAGAGGATCTCGCAGAACGTGTTGTAGCCGCCCATGGCGACGACGCCGGCGGCATCGGTCATCAGCGCCGCCAGATTCGATTCGAAAGTCAGCGCGTGCACCTTGGACAGCGCGTTGACGCGGCGGCGGAACTCCTTCTGGCGTTGCGGATTCATGAACGGGCCGAACACGATCACCGCGTCGTAGGGGATCTTGCGGTCCTGCTCGTAGGCGCGCAGCACCCAGTCGATCAGCCCCTCGCCGTCGCCGCCGCCGCCGGCGGTGACCAGGATGTAGGGCTTGTCGACGTCCGACAGCAGGCCGGGGCGCGCCAGCCCGCGCGGCAGTTCGCGCCGCAGGTAGCCGGTATAGGTGATCTTGCGCCGCACCGATTTCGGCAGGTTGATGCCGGCCACCGGATCGCACAGCTGCGGCAGGCCGTAGACCCAGATGTCGTCGTAGAGATCGCGCAGCGCGGGCACCACGTTCTTGCGCTGCCATTCCGGCTCGAGCAGGGTCGGCTCGTCCATGACGTCGCGCAGGCCCAGCACCAGCGGCGTGCCGCGCTTCTTCAGCATCTTCAGCGTGTCGGTGACCTCGCCGCGCAGGCCGAGCGGCTCCTTGTCGACCAGGAAGACGTCGGGATCGAAGATGTCGGCCGTATGCTGGATGATCGAGGCGCGCATGTGCAGCGTCTCCTCGATGTCGATCAGCAGGTTGAGCGAGGTGTATTCGCCGTTGCGCAGCTTGATGACGCCCGGGATGCGCACGAAATCGACGCGGGCGCGGAAGTCGAAGCTGCCGATCAGCGGCGAGCCCGACAGGATCAGCACCGAAAGATTCTTGTCCTGCGCCACCAGCGAGTTGGCGATGGTCCGGCAGCGGCTGAGATGCCCCAGGCCGAAACTGTCGTGGCTGTAAATCAGGACCCGCTTGTCGCGACCGGAGGCTCTGGCCGCGCCGTTGCGCCGTTCATTCATCTGTGGTCTCCCACCAGCCCGATCCCCCAGGGCCGCTGCGCGACGGCGAAATATGGCATGCCGCCGTCAGGCGGGCGACCCCAAAAGCGCCGGGGCCGGCGCCGCCGGACGCCTTGTCGCAACCTGCCACGCCTTGGTTACGGGTTTTCGCGCCGAACCTGCTCAATATCCCCGCCGACTGCCTATAATGGGCGCAACACATCTGGCCGGCCCCCGCCCCAACGGCCACAAAATGATGTATATAGCCGGAGCGGACGCGGGGGGGGCGGTTGCGCTAGATTTGCTCTAGGGGGTGCGCCTCGGCCAGTCTGGCGCGCCGGCCGGATTTGGGGAGCCGCCTGAGCGACCATGGAAAAGAGCCTGTTTCGATACGTCTGGAAGCACACCCAGCGCGAACAGTTCGCCATCCTGGTCATCATCGTCCTGGCGCAGGTCTTCTATTTCCTGTCGCTGAACATTCCCAAGACCATCGTCAACGGCGCCATCCAGGGCAAGGCCTTCGAGAAGGACGCCGACGGCAACGTCATCGCCGGCTCGACGACGAATTTCTTCACCATCGACATTCCCGTGCCGTCCTTCATCTCCGACGTCGGCAGCATCCGGGTGTTCGACGGCATCCCGATGGTGCAGGTCGAGTATCTGATCGCGCTCAGCCTGCTGTTCCTGGCGATGGTGGTGATCAACGGCCTGTTCAAGCGCAACATCAACACGCAGAAGGGCCGCATGGGCGAGCGCATGCTGCGCCGGCTGCGCTACGAGCTGTTCGATCGCGTCATGCGCTTCCCGCAGGGGCATTTCCGGAAAGTGAAGCAGGCGGAAATCGCCACCATGGTGAAGGACGAGGTCGAACCGCTGGGCGGCTTCATCGGCGACGCCTTCGTCCAGCCGGTGTTCCTCGGCGGCCAGGCGGCGACGGCATTGTTCTTCATCGTCACCCAGAGCTTCTGGCTCGGCATGGTGGCGGTGACGGTGCTGGCGGTGCAGGTCGTGCTGATCCCGCAGCTGCGCAAGAAGGTGCTGGTGCTGGGCAAGGAGCGCCAGCTCACCGCGCGCCAGCTCGCCGGCCGCATCGCCGAGGCGGTCGACGGCTCGGCCGACATCCACGCCAACGCCACCTCGAACTACGAGCGCGCCGACATCGTGCACCGTCTGGGGCGGATCTTCCTGATCCGCTTCGAGCTCTACCAGCGCAAGTTCACCGTCAAGTTCATCAACAACCTGCTGGCGCAATCGACGCCGTTCTTCTTCTACCTGATCGGCGGCTATCTCGCGATCACCGGCCAGCTCGACATCGGCGGGCTGGTGGCGGTGATCGCCGCCTACAAGGATCTGCCGCCGCCGGTCAAGGAACTGATCGACTGGGATCAGCAGCGCCAGGACGTGCAGATCAAGTACGAGCAGGTGATCGAGCAGTTCACGCCCGAAGGCATGCTTGAGCCGGCGCTGCAGGAGCCGCTGCCGGAGAAGCCCGAGGCCGTCGCCGGCCCGCTGAAGGTCGCCAGCGTCGCGGTATTCGACGAGACCTATGGCCGCCTGCTGGACGGCGCCAGTTTCGAGATCGCCGGCGACCGCCACGTCGCGGTGATCGGCCCGCCCGGCGGCGGCAAGGAAGCGGTGGCGCTGCTGCTGGCGCGGCTGGTGCATCCTTCGGCCGGCAGCGCCAGGCTGGGCGAGCACGATCTCGACCGCCTGCCGGAGATCGCCACCGGCGCGCGCATCGGCTATGCCGGCCCCGACACCTATCTCTTCCCCGTCAGCGTGCGCGAGAACGTGCTCTACGGGCTGAAGCAGCAGGAGCGCCAGCCGGCCGAGTACGAGGGCGCCGAAAAGCGCCTGCACGAGCGCTTCGTCGCCGAGGCCAAACGCGCCGGCAATCCGCTTTACGACGTCAATGCCGTCTGGATCGACTACGAGACCGCCGGCGCCAAAGGCCCCGACGACATCGACGAGCGCATCCTCGATCTGCTGCCCGCCGTCGAACTGGAGGACGACATCTATCGCCTCGGCCTGCGCGGCACGGTCGATCCCGACGCCCATCCCGACGTGGCGGCGGCGATCATGGAGGCGCGCGCCGAGCTGCACCAGCGCCTGGCCGATCCGCAGATCGCCGCCCTGATCGAGCCCTTCGCGCGCGATCGCTACGTGCGCAACATGTCGGTGGCGGAGAACCTGCTGTTCGGCACCGCCGCCGAAGCCGATTTCGCGCCCGAGCGCCTGGCCGGCAATCCGCTGGTGCTGAAGGTGCTCGACGAACTGGGCCTGACCGACGATCTGCTCGCCATGGGCCGGCAGATCGCCGAAACCATGGTCGAGCTGTTCGCCGATTTGCCGCCCGGCCATCCTTTCTTCGAGCAGTTCTCCTTCATCGCGGCCGAGGACCTGCCCGAGTTCCGCGTCATGGTGGCGCGCATCGCCGGCAAGGGCGGGCTGGACAGCGTCGGCGCCGACGACCGCAAGCGGCTGCTGGCCCTGCCCTTCCCCTATGTCGAGGCGCGCCATCGCCTGGGCCTGGTCGACGAGGCGATGCAGGAGCGGCTGCTGCAGGCCCGCGCCGCACTGGCCGAGGCGCTGCCCGAGGGCGCCGTCGAGGTCTACGACCGCGAGAAGTACAACCGCGCCGCCACCTTGCAGGACAACATCCTGTTCGGCCGCCTGGCCTACGGCCAGGCGCAGGCGGCCGAGCGCATCGGGTCGCTGATCACCGAGGTGCTGGACAAGCTGGAAATGCGCCGTACCGTGGTCGGCGTCGGGCTCGACTTCAACGTCGGCAATTCCGGCAAGCGCCTCAACGCCGCCCAGCGCCAGAAGATCGGGCTGGTGCGGGCGCTGATCAAGCGGCCCGACCTGCTGGTGGTCAACGACGCCACGGCGGTGCTCGACGGCGGCGCCCAGGGCCGGCTGCTGGCGGCGATCCTGAAACTGCGCGAGGGCCGCAACGTTATCTGGGTACTGAGCCGGCCGGCGCTGGCCGAGCAGTTCGACGAGATTCTGGCCCTGCGCGACGGCCGCGTCATCGCCCAGGGCCCTTACGGCGAGCTGAAATCCGGCTCAGCGGTATCCGACATGCTGGCGGCGGAGTAGCGACGATGGCGGGCAACGGCGAGCGACGGAGGGCACGATGAGTCTCAACCAGGAAGTCGAGCTGCTGCGCGCCATTCCGCTGTTCGCCAAGATCGAGGTCTCCAAGCTCAAGCTGCTGGCTTTCACCAGCGAGCGGCTGACCTTCGAGGCCGGCCAGGAGCTATGCCGCCAGGGCGACATGGGCGACGCCATGTACGTCATCGTCGAGGGTTCGGCCGACGTGCTGATCGACACCCCGGGCGGGCCGCTCAAGGTCGCCGAGCTCCAGAAGAACGAGTTCGTCGGCGAGATCGCCATTCTGTGCGACGTGCCGCGCACCGCCACCGTCACCGCCCGCGAGCGCACCACGACCCTGAAGATCACCAAGGATCTGTTCTTCCGCCTGGTGCAGGAGTTCCCGCAGATGGCGGTCGAGATCATGCGCGAGCTGGCGCATCGGCTGGAAATGGCCAATGCCCGTCTGCGCCAGGCGCAGGCGCAGAACAAGAGCTGACCGCGCACCCTCCGTCATGTCCCGTCTCGACAGCTTCATCCGCCGCATGCAGGCGCAGCGCGACTGCCTCAACCACGTCGCCGCCGAGGCGCGCGGGCTGAGCGGCCCGATCCTCGAGCTGGGCCTGGGCAATGGGCGCACCTACGACCACCTGCGCGAACTCTTTCCCGACCGCGACATCTACGTCTTCGAGCGCCAGGTGCGCGCCCATCCCGACTGCATCCCGCCCGACGACCGGCTGTTCCTCGGCGACATCGCCGACACGATGCGGATCGCGCAGGAAAAGCTCGGCGCCACCGCCATCCTCGCCCATTCCGATCTCGGCACCGGCGAGCAGGCGGCCAATGCCGAGCTCGGCCGCTTTCTGGCTCCGGCACTCGACGCGCTGATGGCGCCGGGCGGGCTGGTGGTCGCCAACCAGAAACTCGACGTGCCGCGCTGGACCCGCCTGCCCGAGCCGCCCGGCGTCAAGCCCGACCGCTATTTCCTCTACCGGGTCGGCCGACTTATGCGTTCGGCGTGATCGACCGTTCGCGAAGATTCGTGGATAATCATCGACGGCCGGCATCGTCGATGCGGTCTTCGCGAGAGGAAAATTCATGAACGCACTTCCAATCGGAGGCACCATCGGCGCTGCGTTTGGGCGCGTCTTCAGTCATCCCAAGCAGGCCTTCGCCGTCGGGCTGCCCTATTTCGTGCTGCTTTTCATTCTGGGCTTCGTCAGTGGATTGATACTGCCGTCCAGCCCGGACATGATTTCCAGCACCAGCTGGATTCTGACGCTAGTGTTCCTCGTCATCCAGCTGCTGATCTACACCGCCATGCTGGTGGCATGGCATCGCGTCACCTTGCTGGGCTATGGCGCCGACAAAGGCCTGTTCCGGGTCGGACTTGGGCCGCGCGAGTGGCGTTTCCTGGGATACTCCCTGCTGAGTTATCTGCTGTTCATTGTCCTCGGCGTGGTCGTGTATCTCGCCGGCTTCCTCGGCGACGCCGCAGAGGTGATTGTGGGCATCGCCGCGGTTTGCATCGGTGTGTTTCTCATTCTGAGATACAGCCTGGTGCTGCCGGCCACGGCTGCCGACCATCCGACATCACTCGGCACGTCATGGAACCAGACCAAGGATCATTTCTGGGCGATGCTGGCCATATTCTTTTTGCTGGCAGTCATCTTCTTTGTTGTGGGTTTCTTCGTCGTCCTGATCCTCAGCCTGGCCTTTGCGGCGTTCGGCCTCATCGGCAATGTGATCGTTCTGCTGGTGTTGACGCCACTCCAGCTGCTCGCCATTTTTGTCAGCGTATCGGCGCTGTCCTACATCTACCGCTACCTCACCAACCACCCCGATCCGCTGGCCGTGACGGACTGACGCCCGGCGCCTTGCGCGACCCCGGCCCGCTCGTGTAGTTGTATGCGCATGACAAATGCAACCAATACGAGCAGGCCGGTTCCGCTCTCCCTGATCGGCATCTGGCGCGCGTCATTCCGTGCGCTTTGGGCGCATCGCTGGCTCGCCATCGGCTTGGCCGTGGCCAATCAGGTCGCAGCAAGCCTGCTCTACGGGTTGTACTATGCCCTGGAGGCCTGGATTGCCGCTCTTCCCCCACCTGCCGACAAGCTTGCGGGCATGGCGCTCGTGACGGCTGCTTTGGCGCTCTACGCCATTCTGGCGCTGGCATGGATGCGCGTATGCCTGCTGGGATCCCATTTGCTGCGCGGCCATCTCGGCGTGCCGATCGATAGAACTACGGCCGGTATCGTCAACGCCGTGCTGGTCGGCTTTACGCTCATCGTCATTCTCGGTGTGACGATCTACGTAACCGCCTTCCACGCCAGATGGTTTCCCGCGGCCGCTATGCTGGTCGTTGCCGTCCTGCTGGCCCCGCCGCTGCTGGCGCGCTGGAGTCTGGTTCTGCCGGCGCTGGCGGCGGGTCACCATACGACAGTCAGGCTCGCCTTGGCGCAAAGTCGCGGCAATGGGCTGCGTCTGGCGATCCTGTTGTTCGTCGGTCTGGCGTTTTTCGCCGCCGGCGCTGTGCTTGCCGATGTCGCTTACGATCTGGTCATTGCAGGTCTGGAGACTTCCGTGGACGCCCTGCGTGCTGAAATCGCTGACGCTCTGCTGTTTGGCACGCTGTCGCTTGTGCTGACGTGCCCGCCTATGCTTCTGACCGCCGGCAGCCTGGCCTACGCCTATCGCGTCCTCTCCGACCATCCCGACCCGCTGGCCGTGCCGGACTGAAAATTCGAAGCCAGGCGAAACACACATACCGTCGTATGCAATTTCGCGTTTAACGCGAGTGGAGGTTGATTCCACGGGTTCGAATGATGCACAACTGATGCTCCATACTTTTCTGGTTGAGCATTCAAATGCCCGAACGTCCGATCCCGGTCCTCGCCGTTGTCGGCGTTTCCTTCCGCCGCGTCATCTTGCATTTCTTCCAGCTTCTGCGAGTCATGGCGCTCTACTGGCTGATCCAGACCGTCCTGGTGCTCGCCCAGACTTTTGGCGCTTCTCTCCTTATCGGCTCGCCGATACTGCCGGTGTTCATGCTAGCGACCATGGTTCTGATAGTCGTGGCGATGGCTCTTGGAGTGCGCGCGTGGTTGCGGACGACGCTTCTAGGCGGATCGACCGTCTTGGCGGGCCAAGCCGGCTCGCGCTCTTTTCTTCTGAAGTTTCTGCTGCGCTTCGCGGCACTTCAGATCGCCGTTGTGCTCGTTCCGCTGATCTTCGTCGCCGGCGCATTTGCGCCGGACCCCTCGCAACGAACGAGTGATCTTACCGGGCTCGTCGTTTGGCTCGTGGCAACCGGATCCGCATTCGTGGTCGTCGCCTATTTCTGGTTTCGCCTGGCCCTCGTCCTTCCGGCGCTGGTGACCGGCGATTCGCTGACGTTCCGCGGTGCATGGAAACTGAGCGCCGGCAATGGTCTTCGCATGGTGGCGGGGTTGGCTCTGATCGCCGTCGTCTGCCTATTGGCATTTCTACCCACCACGATCGCCGTTGGTGCGCTGAGTCCCCCATTTGACGGTCCCGGCGCAAATCCCTTTCTCGCAGCGATGATTCCGTATTTTGTCGGTTCGATTTTCATTCAGGTCGGCGCCGCTATCGCGATTTCAGCGCTGGCATATTATTACCGGATTCTCCGCGATCAGCCCGATCCCCTGGCGGTCGTGAAATGAGCCAGACGGGCGTCGCAGCCCCAGCCGTGCAGCTTCCGGCGCGACTGGCGATCGGACGGACATTGTGGGACGCGTTCAAGGGCATGTGGCGCAATCAGAAAGCCGCCTATCTGGTTGGTTCGCCGTTCCTGTTCGCGATGCTTGCCGTTCAGGTGACTGTCGCAACGCTGAACCCATTCGACGAAGACATGTTTTTGATCGTCTCCATCTTGGAGATCGGCGCCTATCAGCTGGCAATGGCGGGCATGGCGATCGCCGCTTTGCGCTTCTGCCTGGTGCGGCTGTTTCCAGCGCCGCTCGCGGCCAAACCGGATTTGCCGCGGTTCTTGATCGCCTATCTTCTGCTGGTGGCGCTGCCGAACTACGGCTTCTGGCAGATACTGGCGGTTTCCGGTGAGTTTCCACAGCACCGTAATGCGATCATGCTTACGACGCTTCTGGTCATAGCTCTCCTGCATGTCCGATTCGCTATCGCTTTGCCGGCCAACGCCGATGGGCAATCCATGAACGGCGTACAGGCCTTTCTGCACACTCGCAGGAACGTCACCAGAATCAGTCTGATCTACGTATGCGTTGCGCTATGGTTTGTCCTCGGCCTGATCCTAATGACCCTGATTCAGATCTTCGGTTCTCGCCTCTTTGGCGGTCCGCCGGCCTACGATCTGCCGCCGTCAGAGCAAATCGCTCTCGAACACTGGCCGTCAATCATTGGCATAATTGTGACGTTTCCTGTTCAAGTATGGCTGGCGTTCTTTCCCTGCGCGGTCCTTGCCTCTATCTACCGGCGGCTTTGACTGGACCACCAACGAAAAAGGCCCGCGAGCGCTCGCGGGCCTTTTCTTTTGCGCGAGACGCTTCCGGTGTCAGCGCCGGATCATCCGCAGCAGCAGTAGCAACACGATGGCGCCGAGGACGGCGGCGATGAAGCCGGCCGGCTGGCCAGGCGCATACCAGCCCATGGTCTGGCCGGCCCAGCTCGCCAGCACCGAGCCGCCGATGCCGACCAGCGTGGTCATGATGAAGCCGCCGACGTCGCGGCCCGGCGTCAGGAACTTGGCGATCAGGCCAACGATGAAGCCGATGATGATGATCAGAATCCAGCTCATGCGGATCTCCCCAGGTTGAGCGCGGTATTCTAACGCCGGATCAGCGCAAAAGTTCACACATTCAGCGTCGCCAGAACCGGTACGTGGTCGGAGCCCTTTTCCCAGTCGCGCACGTCCTTGAGGATGGCGTGCGAACTGATCGTCTCCTTCAGCGCCGGGCTGACCAGCACGTGGTCGAGCCGCCGGCCGCGGTCCGACAGCCGCCAGTCGCGGTTGCGGTAGGACCACCACGAATAGAGCTTCTGGTCGGCCGGCACGAAGACCCGCGGCACGTCGATCCAGTCCTGGCTCGCCATCAGGCGCTGGAACAGTTCGACCTCGACCGGCGTATGCGACACCACGTCGAGCAGCTGCTTGTGCGACCACACGTCGTGCTCGAGCGGGGCGATGTTGAGGTCGCCGACGATGATGCGCCTCTTGCCCTTGCGCTGGCCCCTGGTCGGCCGGCAGGCCTCGAACCAGTCGCCGATCTCCTTCATGAAATCGAGCTTGTGCGCGAATTTTACGTTGGCGACGGGGTCGGGAATGTCGCCGCCGGCCGGCACGTAGATGTTGTGCAGTTCGATCGGATCGCCGTCGCCGCGGTCGATCGCGGCCACGACATGCCGGCAATCCTCCTTGCCGCAGCGGTGATGCGTCAGCTGCGAGGCGAACGGAATCTTGCTGACGATGGCGACGCCGTTATAGCCCTTCATGCCGCTGATATGGCGATGCACGTAGCCCAGCCGCTCGAAGGCCTCGTGCGGGAAAAACTCGTCCGGTGTCTTGGTTTCCTGCAGGCACAGGATGTCCGGCTTGCGCTCGCGCAGCAGCTTCTCGACCAGCCCGATGCGCAGGCGTACGGAGTTGATGTTCCAGGTGGCGATGGTCAGGGTCATGGCGTCTCCCGCAGGGACGGTTTTCTAGCCCGAAGGCCGCGCCGCCGTCCATGCCTGCGGATCGCTTGCAGGGCTGCGCCGGGCTGCCGCCTCGCGCTATGATCGGCCAGCAGTAACGGGAGGATGCCATGCGCTGGACCGGCGGACGTCGCAGCAGCAACATCGAGGACAGGCGCGGCCAGAGCGCCGGCGGCGGCGGACGCGGCGGTTTCGGGCGCGGCTTCGGCGGCGGATTCCCCGGCGGATTCCCGCGCGGCCTGCCGCGCAGCAGCGGCGGGCGCATGGGCGCCGGCGGCTTCGTCATGCTGGCGATCTTCGTCGTGCTGATGGTGGTGCTGAACGATCCGGCGCCCGAAACCCAGCAGACCAATGCGGCGCAGGACAAGCAGGCCGAGTTCGTCTCGGTGGTGCTGGCCGACACCGAAGACACCTGGAACCCGATCTTCCGCAACGGCGGCCGGCAGTACGTCGAGCCCAAGCTGGTGCTGTTCACCGGCACGGTCGATTCGGGCTGCGGCTTCGCCCAGGCGGCGATGGGGCCGTTCTACTGTCCGCTCGACATGAAGGTCTATATCGACCTGTCCTTCTACGACGAGCTGCAGAACCGCTTCGGCGCACCGGGGGATTTCGCCCAGGCCTATGTCGTGGCGCACGAGATCGGCCATCACGTGCAGCGCCTGCTGGGCACGCTGGAAACGGTGCAGCGCGCCAAGCAGGGCGTGTCGCAGGCCCAGGCCAACGCGCTGCAGGTGCGCGTCGAATTGCAGGCCGATTGCTACGCCGGCGTCTGGGCGCATCACGCAGACCGCGCCCGCGGCGTGGTCGAGCCCGGCGATATCGAGGAGGCGCTGAACGCCGCCGCCGCCATCGGCGACGACCGCCTGCAGCGCCAGGCGCGCGGCACGGTCTCGCCCGAGAGCTTCACCCACGGCACGTCCGAACAGCGCGCCCGCTGGTTCCGCCGCGGCTTCGAGCAGGGCGGGCTGAACGCCTGCGACACGTTCAACGCGCAACAGCTCTAGAGAGTCTAGAAGGCCGCCCCGTCGATGCGCCGCCGGCCCAGCAGGCGCAGGGTGAGGTTGCGCATGGCGCGCAGCGGCGGATAGAGCAGCGCCGCCCGCCGCTCGCTGCCGAACACGAAGGCGTAGAGCCGGTTCCACGGGCCCGACTCGGAGGTCAGCGTCGCCAGCACCCGCATCGCCTCGCCGCCATGCCAGCGCCGTTCGCCGATCTCGACCAGCATGCCCTCGTCGAGGCTCAACCCCAGGCCGGCGATGCGCGCCACCTCGTCGGGGCTTGTGCGGGCGTCGATCAGCTCGACGGTGAAATTCTCGCGCAGCCGCACCAGCCGCACATAGGCGCGGCAGAACGGGCAGTCGCCGTCATAGACGATGCGGATCGGCGGTTGCGCCATGATGCCCCTGCAGCCGGTCGATGAAGCGATGGACCGCGTCGGGGTCCAGCGCCGCCAGATAGAGCAGAACCATGCTCGCCGAATAGGTGGTGACGGGCAGCAGCACGTAGAAGGTCAGATGCAGCATGACGCCCATCGGAATGGCGAAGGGCTGCAGGCGGCGCACCAGCAGGCCGACAGCGAGGAAATATTCGACCGCCAGAACGGCGGTCGATGCCGGCACGGTGAACCAGGGCGCCGTCAGCAGCCAGTCGAGCGGCCGGTTGCTGTAGACCCAGACCATAGTCTGCTCCAGCCGCTGGCCGGAGACGAAAGCCCAGTCGCTCTTGTCGACTGCCGTCCAGAAATAGATCGCCATGAGCTGCAGGGCGAACAGCCGCTGCGCCCACAGCGAACCGCGCTCGGCCGGCGGCAGCAGCCCCTGCCGTTCCGCCCGGCGCAGCGCCAGCACGCGATCGACCGAGTACGAGGTCCCGCACGGCATAAGGTTCAGCAGCAGGGTCGAGACCATCAGCACGTAGGAATGGTGATGGTTCCAGCCATGCACCCCGGGCGTCGGGCCGAACACGAAATACATCGTCACCAGCACCAGCGACGTCGCCGCCACCGCCGCCCGCGTCCGCAGCCCGACCAGCATAGCCAGCGTCGCGACGAAGAAAAGCACGCACAGCGCCACGCCGATCGGCGAGACGGTGCGGAACATCGCCACCTCGTCGGCGTAGCGCACCAGGATCAGGCTGGCGACGCCGATGCGGATCAGCGCTACCGGCCTTGTGGAGCCTTCCAGCTCGACGCTCCAGGCGCGCAACCGGTCAATCGCGCCCGACATGCGCGCTCCCGCAAAGATCGTCGGCTTTCAGCGGCCGCCAGCCGCCGCGCGTGCCGACCGCGCCGTCGAAGGACAGGCGGGCGCCGGCCGGCATTGTGGCGCAGTAGGTCGCCGCGATCCGTCCCAGATCGCCGTCGCGCAGCACGCGCTGCTCGAAGCGGTAGTGGCGCAGGCGCGGATAGCGCTCCAGCCCCATCAGCTCGAGCGGCGCGACATTGCGCGTCGAGCCAGCCTCAACGATGCGGAAATCGCCTTTGAGCAGACCGACCCCGACGTCGGAATACATCATCCAGGGCCGCAGCAGCTTGCCGTGGATGTTGAAGACATGCGGAAACATCGGCGCCAGCAGCACGAACGCGGCGATGGCGCAGAACGCCAGCCGGCGCGCGATCCGCGCGCGGCCCATGGACGCGATCTCCCCCGCGTGCGTTGCCCCCAACTGCACCATGGCGTCGATTATAGAATCCCGCCGGCTGCTGCCCAACGCTGCAAAAGATCAGGGGGCGCCGCAGCGCCCCCGGATTCGCTCTCGGTCCTGATTTGAATCTCAGGCGATCTTGCAGGCGAAGCCGCCGACGCCCTCGATTTCGCCTTCCAGCAGGTCGCCCTTGACCACCGGACCGACGCCCTCGGGCGTGCCGGTATAGATCAGGTCGCCCGCTTCCAGCCGCACCAGGCCGGAGAGATAGGCGATGGTTTCCTGCACGTTCCAGATCAGCTCGTTGAGATCGGCCTTCTGTTTGGCCGTGCCATTGACCTTGAGTTCGATGCGGCCCTTGGCCGGATGCCCGCTTTTCGTCGCCGGCACGATCGGGCCGATCGGCGCCGACTGGTCGAAGCCTTTGCCCATGTCCCACGGCCGTCCCTTGTCGCGGGCGGCGAATTGCAGGTCGCGGCGCGTCATGTCGAGGCCGGCGGCATAGCCGTAGACGTGGTTCAGCGCGTCTTCCACCTTGATGTCGGCGCCGCCTTTTCCGATGGCCACCACCAGCTCCATCTCGTGATGGTAGTTCTTGGTCGCCGGCGGATAGGCGACGGCCGTCGGCTTGGACGGATCGGCGCAGACCACGATGGCGTCGGCCGGCTTGGTGAAGAAGAAGGGCGGCTCGCGGTCGGGATCGAAGCCCATCTCGCGCGCATGCGCCGCATAGTTGCGCCCGACGCAGTAGATGCGGCGCACGGGAAACGCATCGGCGCTGCCCGCGACCGGCACGCTCGGAATCGACCAGGTCGGAATGACGGTGCCCATCGGCTTTT
>JBDZUM010000002.1:44441-73295 GCA_040255215.1 Rhodospirillaceae bacterium | reverse complement strand
TCGAAGGCGAGGAAGCCTTCCATGCGCGCGCGCTTGACGAGAATGTGACGCTCGACCCGCGGGCCGGTCGGCCACGGATCCCAGCTCGGCTGCGAGGCGGTGCCGCAGACCACGATGCGGGCGCGCACCGCCAGATGGCGCAGCACCGCGTCGGAGATCGGCCCCGACGTATTGTCGAAATAGACGTCGACGCCCTTGGGGCAGGCGCGCGCGATCGCCGCGTCGAGGTCCTTCTCCGCCTTGTAGTCGATGGCGGCGTCGTAGCCGAACAGCTCGAGGCAATCCTTCGTCTTGGCCGCACCGCCGGCGATGCCCACCGTGCGACAGCCCTTGATCTTCGCGATCTGCCCCACCGCCGAGCCGACGCTGCCCGACGCGGTCGAGACCAGTACGGTATCCCCTTCCCTGGGCTGGCCGACGCCGAGCAGCCCCCAATAGGCGGTGACGCCGTTCAGCCCCAGCGCGCCCAGCGCCAGCGACAGCGGCAGGTCGGTCTCGCTCACCTTGCGCGTCACTTGGCTGCCATCCGACAGGGCGTAGTCCTGCCAGCCGAACATGCCGGCGACGATTTCGCCGGCGCGATATTCCGGATGCTGCGATTCGACGATTTCTCCCACCGCGAAGGAGCGCATCACCGCGCCGATCTCGACCGGCTTGGAGTAGTTCGCCGCGGCGTTGACCCAGCCACGCATCGCCGGATCGACCGACAGGAAGCGGTTGCGCACCACGAACTGGCCGCGATCGGCCGCCGGCACCGGCCCCTGCGCCAGCTCGAAATGTTCGGCCTGCGGAATGCCGACCGGCCGCGACTTCAGCCTGACCTGACGATTGACCTGGTTGCGCATCTTCTGCCCTCCCCTTTTGCCTCTTTTTGGCCCTGCGCCTGCCTCCAATGCAGGCGCATTGACCTGTTCAATCCGGACCGCCGTAAGAGTATTATGACCGGACTGTAACGGAAGCGCGCAAGCGGTCGCCCGAAACCGCACCGCCTTCAGGAAGGGGCACATCGTGGAACAGCAGGGCCGCATCGTCGAAGCCGTCACCGTGCATGGCGCGCGCACCGCCCGCTTCAGCATCGGCCAGGTCGTCATGCATCGCGTCCATCCGTTTCGCGGCGTGATCTTCGACGTCGATCCGGTGTTCGCCAACACCGAGGAATGGCTGGCGTCGATCCCCGAGAACATCCGCCCGCATCGCGACCAGCCTTTCTACCATCTGCTGGCCGAGAACGATCAGACCACCTACATCGCCTACGTCTCCGAGCAGAACCTGGTGCCCGACGACAGCGGCCGCCCTGTCGGCCACCCGCAGGTGCATGAATTCTTCTCCGGCGTGAAGAACGGCGTCTACGTCCCGCGCCAGATCCAGGCGCATTGATTCTGCCGTAGCGCAACAAGCTTCCTCACCCTGAGCCCATCGAAGGGTGAGGAGCCACAGGAGAGTCTTGCACCCCGTCCTTCGACGGGCTCAGGACGAGGACATCCGAATGCGCCGGTTGAAGCCTCTCACCCGCTCGTGATGCGCTGCGAGTGAGGCAACGGTTTAGGCTTCTCCCCGACCGGGGAGACCTGCCATGCGTCATCTTCTGCTTGCCCTGCTGATCTCGCTGCTGTTCGCCGCGCCGCTGGCGGCGCAGGAGCATCCGGTCACCAACACGAAGATCGTCCCGCCGCACGCGGTGGCGCTGCTCGAAATGCTGCGCGCCGGCGGGCTGGTGATCTTCTTCCGCCACGCCAGCACGCCGGACTATTCCGAACCGCAGATCACCGACTTCGCCGACTGCCCGCGCCAGCGCAACCTCAACCCGCTGGGCCGCGCGCAGTCGACGCTGATCGGCGAGGGCTTCCGGGCGCTGAAGATCCCCGTCGGCGACATCATCGCCTCGCCCTTCTGCCGCTGCATGGACACCGCCCGCCTCGCCTTCGGCAGGGTGACGGCGGCCGACGAGGTGCGCGGCAAGGCGGAGGCGAAGATGCGGGCGCATTTCGCGACGCCGCCCAAGGCGGGAACCAACCTCGTGATCGTCGGCCATGGCGGCGCCGGCGGTCTGATCGGCGATGAGTTCCTGCGCGAGGCCGAGGCGGTGGTGGTCAGGCCGCTGGGCGACGACAGGTTCGAGCTGGTCGCCCGCATCCGCGCCGAACAATGGGCGCAGTTCCTGCCGGAAAACCGCGAGCCGCCGCCCGGCGCGCCACGGGCGCCGCAGTAGTGCGCCGCCGAAGCGGCCTTGCGTCAAACATCAAGATATGGAGCGGATTCACAGGATCGGATGGAAGCGCAAGCGCTTCCGTTTGATCCTGATCCGCACTAGCGCCGGCGGCGGAAAAGTCCTTCGAAGCTGAGCGCACCGGGACCGGCGAACACGAAATAGAGAAATACGAAGCAGAACATGATGGCCAGTTCGCCGCCGTTGTTGATCGGCCAGAAGTTCCGCGGCGCGTGCGCCAAGAAATAGGCGACGGCCATTGTGCCCGACGCGAAGAACGCCGCCGGCCGGGTAAGGATGCCGGCGGCGATCAATGCGCCCGCGGCCAGTTCGATCAGCCCTGCATAGGCGCCCGGTCCGGAAAAACTCCACCCCGAACCGGCGTACTGGCCGGGAGGGAAGGACAGGAATTTCTGCGTGCCATGGGCAAGGAAAAGCAGACCCGACATGATCCGCAACGCGCCCAGCGCCAGCGGCGCCTTTGCCTTCAGTTGTTGTTCGAGCACTGCGCTACTCCCGCACTGTTGTTAAGTCGCCCGTGATCGGCGCTGCCTGAACAAGACCGGCTTCCATGGCCGATCCGCCGGCGACTCAACAGTAAACCATGATCCATCCGATGTCAGGCGATGCTCGGCCCCCGACACGGATGCGACGTGCGCGAACGCAGATGGAATTTTCACTGTCATGCTCCGGCCTGACAGGGGAATCCATCGCCCAACGGAAAAACATTCAATCAACCTCATCCTGAGCCCGTCGAAGGATGAGGTTCACAGGTAACCTGCGCGACTCTCACCCTTCGACGAGCTCAGGGTGAGGATTTTTTCTGAGGCTACATGGATCGCCCCGTCAAGCCCGCCCAACCAAGCAGATTGATCCGCAACAATTGCGACTGAAACGTACTAGGGGCAAATCAGACCGATTTCCACACGGCGATTGTTCACTTGGGGTACTCCGTCATTCGTCGGGACTAAAGGACGTGTCTCTCCCCACCATTCGAGCTTTATGCTTTGCTCCGCAATGCCTGCTCTCACAAGTAACCGCCGTACAACTTCTGCTCTCCGCCGAGAAAGATCGACGTTGTACGCGCTTGAGCCGGACCTGTCCGTATGCCCCTGGAGGAATATGCATTTGCTGCCGTATAGCCGTTGAACTCGTATTGCCAGATCTAATGTGGTCTGAGATCCCCTATTCGGAACCTCGCTGTCCAAATCAAAAAATACGTGAAATATCTGCAGCGGTGTGTCTGCGTAAGCGGGAACAGACAGCAAGCCAATGCCTAGTACGAGGGCGAAGCATCGCAGCATGTGATTCCCCAAGAAAAAGGCGGCCACTCGGGCCGCCTTTAACGTCGTCTGCGATTGCGCCTATTCCGCGGCGACCGATTCCTTGACGAAGCGCTTGGCGTCGAAATCGTCGGCGACCTTCTGGTCGTTGTCGAGCATCGCCTTGGCGTCGAGCTGGGTGTATTCCATCACGCCCATTTCCTCGAACGCCTTCTTGACGCGCGGCCCCATCAGGCCGATATCCTTGACCGTCGGCACGATGCGGCTGAACAGCCGGCCGCGGAAGCGTTTCATGGCGTCGGAATTGGCCGCCAGCTCCATCAGCTTGTCGACGGGAAGGCCCGAGCGCATCCACACTTCCGCCTGATTGAAGCGGTCGCGCATGAAATAGAGCGCCTCGACCACGAATTCCTCGCGCTCGTCGCGCTCCTTGTCGGAAAGCTGCGGATAGTAGTCGCGCAGGCTCAGCCGGCCGAAGGCGACGTGGCGCGCCTCGTCCTGCATGACGTAGGCGTTGACCGAGGCGGCGAGGTTGTTCTTGGCCGAATCGCGGATGCGCTGGAAGGCGGCAAGTGCGAGGCCCTCGATCAGGATCTGCATGCCGAGATAGGTCATGTCCCAGCGGCTGTCGGTCAGCGTCTGCTCGAGCAGGTTCTTGAGCGACGGCGTGATCGGATAGGCGAGATTGAATTTCTCGTGCAGCAGGCGCTTGTAGGCCTCGACGTGGCGCGCCTCGTCCACCACCTGCGTCGCGGCGTAGAATTTGGCGTTGGCGTCGGGCACGGTGTTGACGATCTTGGCGGTGGCGATCAGCGCGCCCTGCTCGCCATGCATGAACTGCGACACGGTGTGCGCCTGCAGGTGCCGGCGCAGCCACGCCTTCTCCTTCTCGGTCGCCTTGTCCCAGATCTCGGTGCCGAAGATCGGAATGGTGTCGTCGGACATCCCCATCGGGTTGTCCTCGTCGAGCTCCTGCGTCCAGTCGAGCCGCTCCGAGGCGTTCCACTGCTGCTTCTTGCCCTTCTCGTAGAGCTCGAGCAGCTCGTTGGAGCCGTCCTCGTATTCCCAGGTGAAGTGGATGTTGGTCTTGCCGTCGAACTTCCAGTCGGTGGTTTCGACCGGCAGTTCGTAAATGCGCGTCGACGACATCGAACGCCCTCCTCGGTGTTGCGCGTTGCCTGGAGCGTCGACCTATCGCCGGCCGCCGCCGCTTCCCCCGTCAGGCGTCCGTGACGCCTTGTTCATTTTTTTGGGACACTACCACGCACGCCGGCGCGCTGTCATCGCCGATTCCGCAGACCGGAACCAACCCCTTGCAATGACTGGGGTATTTATCGGCTCACGCGACCGGCAGGCCGTAGAGTTCGCGCACGTTGTCGTGGGTGATGCGGTCGCGCTCGTAAGCCGTCAAATCCGCCGCCTGCTCGGCCAGCACCGCCCGCGAATGCGGCCAGGTCGAATCCGAGTGCGGATAGTCCGACGCCCACATCAGCCGTTCCATGTTCATCAGGTGACGCAGCTGGAAGGCGCTCCAATCGTCCTGGAAGGTCATGTAGACGTTGTCGCGGAAATACGCGCTCGGCAGGCGCGACAGCTCGCGCCCTTTCATCCAGTGGCGGTGGCGCTTGTAGGCGTGGTCCATGCGATACATGTAGTGCGGCACCCAGCCGGCATCGGCCTCGGCGCAGACCAGCTTCAGCTCCGGATGGCGCTCGAACACGCCGCCATAGATGAACGTGCCGATGATGTCCTGGCAGCCGCGGATGATGCTGAGGAAGCTGTTGATGCGCGGCCCGCGCGTGCGCCCCAGATTGTCCTCCTTCGAGGTCAGGATGTGGAACGACAGCGGCAGCTCCAGCTCGACCGCCGCCCGCCACAGCGGATCCCACATCGGATCGTCGAAATCGGCGATACCGGGATTGCCCGGCATCATGACGCCGACGAAGCCCATCTCCTTGATGCGGCGGAAATCCTCGACCGCCTCCTCGACATTGCGCAGCGCCGTCTGGCCCAGCCCGAAGACGCGATCGGGAGCGGCGGCGCAGAATTCCTGCAGCCAGCGATTATAGGCGGTAAAGCAGGCGTTCTTGAAATCGAGATCGGCGTGATTGCACAGCAGCATGCCGACCGAGGCGTAGATCACCTCCGCCGCCACCCCGTCGCGGTCCTGGTCGGGCAGGCGCGCCTTGGCGTCCCAGCCGCCGACATGCATGTCGTCGTAGGTCGAGCCGTCGACCGCCAGCTTGTCGGCGTCCTTGCCGGCGCCGGCGATCAGCCCCATGGGGATCTTCTTGGCCAGGCCCTCGATGACGTAGAGATCGCCCTGCGTCTCGTGCCTGACCACCCGCGGCGCGCGCTCGCGCCAGGCCGGGTCGATGTAGTCGACGTAGCAATTGGGCGGTTCGGTGACGTGGCTGTCCGCCGAGATCGGCCGCTTGGTCATCGCATCCTCCGGGCTGGCTTGTCGGTCGCCGTTGCCGGAAGTCTTGCGCCAAACCGCCGCCCTGTAAACGCCCGTTTACTGGCCCGGGTTGCCGCCGAAGGTGGTGATGATCGGCGGCCCCACCGGCCCGTTGCGCTGGGCGGCGAAGGTGCCGGCGGCCTTGTAGTTGCTCTCCGTGCTGTTGAGCTTGAAATTGCCGGCCTGATAGAGCGTGGCGTCGGTCGGCGAGCGGAAGAAGGCGCCCCAGACCTGGCCTTCGCGGTCGGTGGCGCCGGGCGTCACGCCGGTGAAGCTGCCGCCGAAATTGCCGGTGCCGGGCGAGCCGAAGGTCGTGCCGGCGTAGTTGGCGCCGTCGAAATTGGTGATCGCCAGCCCGCCGGTGCGGCTGCCGAAATCCCAGGTCGTGTCGATCTGGCCGACCGCGACGTAGGAATTGCCCATGTCGTTCTCGACGTTGCCGATGATGTGGCCGGTATAGGTGGCCGAGCCGGTCATCGGCAGGTCGATATCGGCCGTCGCCGTGCCGGTGACCCAGGTGCCGAGCGTGACGTAGTCGCGCTGGCCCGCCCGCGCGCCGCTGATGTAGTTGAGGTCGGCCTGCCAGTAGCCCCAGGTCAGGTACTGGCAGGTGCAGAAGCTGACCCCGGCCGGCAGGAAATCGGCATCCGCCACCGCCGCCTGCGTCACCATCGACATCTGCGTCACCACCGATTCGCCGTTATAGGAACCGGCCATCGCGCCCGCTTCGCGCATGGCGAAGCGCTTGTCGTCGATGAAAGCCGATTGCTGCTGGCTCGAGCTGCCGTTGGTCGAGCCCCACAGCAGCGACAGCGAGTCGGCCGGCGGCGCGCCGGTCGTCATGTTGAAAAAGCCCTCGACGCGATTGGTGGTAGCGTCCTTGCTGATCTGCACCTGGTCGGGGGTGACGTTGTAGACGGCATAGCTGGAGTAGCCGCCGCTGCCGTTCTCTCTCTCGATCAGGGCGCCGGTGAAGCCGGTCAGCGTTTCAGACGTCCGCGTCGTGCCGAGGTCCGCCGGCCCCGTCGTCGGCCGGCTGATCACCACCGGGTAGTAGACGTCGGTGACCTCCAGCGTGTCGAAGGGCAGGCTGCCAGCGGCGCTGGGCGTGCGCACCGTGCCGCCCTCGCCCTCTTCCAGGCGCTCGGGCACCAGCACCATGTATTCGCCGGCCGGCCCGTAAATCGCCGAACCGTTCTGCGTTTCGGCCGAGCTGGCGGCGCTGGTGAACTTGATCGGCCCCTCGAAGGCGCTGCGGCGGATGAAGGTCTGGCCGCCGCCGCCGGCATAGAGCTCGGCATCGTCGTCGGTGAAGAACACGCCGGTGGTGATCGACAGATACGAGCTTTGCGCCTCGCCCTGGCCCTCGATGTTCAGCGTCGCCTGGAACCAGGTGGCGCGCTGCTGCGATTCGCCGCCATTGCCCAGCACCGGCGACCAGGCGATATGCGCCAGGCCCTGCGTGGCGTTGGCCACCACGGGCTCGCCCGAGATGAATTCCGGCAGGAACGGCGCGGTGCCGTCCAGCGTGATGAACTGGCGCGAGGCGAACCCGGTTTCGGGCAGCTGGCCGAGCAGCGTGCGCTCGCCGCCGAAGAAGCCGATGCCGCGATTGTCGTTCGCCGTCTCCTCGAGCGAGTAGGCGTAGAAATCGCCGTTGGGCGAAACGAAAGCGTTGCCCGCCACCGGCCCGACGCTCGACGTGCCGGAGACCGGCGTCGGTTCGGCGCCGGGCGTCCAGGGCAGGCTGAAGGTGACGCCGGTCACGGTCGTGACGTTAAGCGTGCCCGGGTCGCTGACCAGCGTCGTGGTGCCGCCGGTCGTCGTGACGGACGCGCTTTGCAGGAAGGCGTTGTTCATCGGATCGCGCACCGCCGTGATGCCGAATGCATCGAAGGTGACGCTGGAATTGGGCTCTTCGCGCAGGAAGCGGCCTTCGGCGCTGATCGTCACCGTTACGGGCGGCGGCGGCGGAGGCGGCTCGTTGTCGCTGCCACCGGGCAGCGGCGGGTTGCGGTTGGGATTGGTCGGATCCGGCCCCGGCCCGATGGCGCCGCCCGCCCCCGTCAAATTGCTGGCGAATTGCGCGCCGGCCGGCGGGCCCGGCGGGTTGGGCGGCGCGCCCGAATTGGTCGGCGGCAGGCCGGAGTTCCGCGTCTGCTGCTCGATCGTGCCGGCGCTGGGGCCGGGGCCGGTATTGCCGGCGCCCGAGGGCGCCTCGAGCTGGGCGATCGGGCCGATCAGCGAATCGGGCGGCGCCACCACTGGCGGCGCCGGCGGCCCGTCGCCGGCGAAGGCGATCAGCGAGCCCGGCCGCACCGCCGTCTGCGTGCCGTCGGGATTGCTGACGGTGAGCTGCTGGCCGAACATGAAATAGGCCTGCGCCTGGCACTCGGCCGGCGGCGTGCCGGCCGGGCATTCAGGCGCGTTGACGATGGTGATGCCGCCCCTGATGCCGATGGTCGAAGTGCCGACCTTTATGGTCGCCTCGTTGCTCTTGGTGATCTTGCCGCCGACCAGACGGAAGATGCCCTTGGCCGCCGACACCGCCAGCTCGCCCTTGCCCGAGGCCGGGTCGTAGACGAAGCGGTCGATCTTCAGGTCGGAGTTCGGCCCCACCGTCAGCGACGAGCCGTCGAGGAACAGCAGATGGGCGCGGTCGTTGGCGGTGGTCTGGATGCGCTCGTCGGCGAACACGTCGATGCCGACCTGCAGCGTGCGCTGCCTTTGCTGCGGCGGCGTGCCCTGCGGATTGTTGGTCGTCTGGCTGGTGACGCCGACCCGCGCCAGCGCCGGATCGCCGGCCAGCAGGCCGATCGCGGCGACGCCGCCCAAAAGCGTTGCGCCCAGTCTCGCAAGCGACGATGCGTTCATCTCACGCCTCCTTGTTCCGGCCCGCTCAGAACCGCCAGGCCAGCCCGCCCATGCCGAACCAGTTGTCGTATTCGTAGTTGGGCAGCGACGAATCGCGCCGCGCGTAGCCGCCCTGCACCACCAGCGATATGTCCTCGGTCAGCGGCAGGCTGCCGGTCAGCGACACGCGCCAGTCGCGATCCTTGCGCCGCACCTTGGGATCGACCGCCGGATCGGGATCCTCGTAGCGGCTGCGCAGATGCGAGGCCGACAGCACCAGCGCGCTTTGCTGCTGCTTCACGAACGGCGAAAAGTCGGAATAGACGTTGAGCGTCAGGCCGAACTGGAATTCGCCGTAGCTTTCCCACTCGCGCCTGGCGTCGTAATCGGCGTAGCCGACGCTGGCGGCGCCGGTCAGCCAGCTGGTCAGCACGAAATCCCAGCTGACGCGGCCCGACAGCTCGCGCCCGTCGCGATCGGAATTGAAGGCGTTGGTTTTCGTGTCGTTGTATTCGCGCTGCCGCCAGTCCAGCCCCAGCCCGATGCTGCCCATGCCCAGCCGCTTGTCGAGCGACAGCGACACGCCATGCGCCATGTAGTCGGTGCGATCGTCGAGCGCCACGTAGTCGACGGCGATCGAGGGCCGCAAGGTCAGGCCCTGGATCTGGCGCGGCAGCAGCACCAGGCGCGGCCCGCTGTTGAACGACACCAGCGACACGTCGACTTCGTCGCGCTCGAACTGGCGCGCCACGTAGCCCGCCACGCGCGTCTCCAGCATGTCGCCCCATTGCGTGCCCATGTCGTAGAGATGCAGCACGTTCAGCGCGGCGAAGGCGTTCCAGTCGGCGGCGGCGGTCGAGTTGTCGTCGAGGCTGGCGGGAATGCCGCCGACTCGCACGTTGCCCGTCGGTGCGGCATTGGCGTTGGACTGGTAGCGGATGCCGGCCAGCAGCGTGCCCGAGAGCTTCGACGGCGAGCGCTGCTTGTCGATCTCGGCGAGAAAAGTCTGCGCCCGCGCCCGCACGTCCTCGGGCAGGTTCTGCGCCGCCAGTGCCGACAGCAAATAGGTGCGCGCCGCCTCGTAGCTGCCCAGCCGGAAATAGAGCACCCCCAGCTCCAGCCGCACCCGCGGCAGGTTGGGATCGATCAGCAGCATGCGCTCCAGCGCCGACACCGCGCCTTCGAGATCGCCCACCGCCACCGCCAGTTCGGCGAAGCGGAAGATGCGGTCGAGATTGCCGGGACTGGCCAGCATGGCGGCGAACGCCGCATCGTATTGCCGCTGCACCTCGGCCGAGGCCGGTGCCGGACCGGGACCGGGCCCGCTTGGTCCCGCCGGACCCGACGCCGCCGGCTGCTGCGCCAATGCCACCGTCGCTGTCAACGCGGCGAGGACGAGAGCGGCACAAACGGCAAAACCAGCCCTCAGGCTGGTTTTCGCTCGACCCGCGACCGCCGCCGCAACCGCCACACGCCCTCTCTTGCGCGGGCCTGCCGCGCGGCCCAAAGCATATCCCTGTGGTTGCATTGCGCAATCGGCGGCAGGGCGGGCCGCGGCGGTGGCGGCGCTTTCCCGGCCGCTGTGGCCGTTTTGCCGCGACTTACCTCAGAACTGCCACGCCAGCCCGGTGCGCCCGTACCATAACTGGTCCTCTTCGGTCGGCAGCGCCGTGTCGCGGCGCGAGAATCCGCCCTGCACGACGAAGGACACCCCCTGCCACAGCGCCAGACCGGCTGTCGGCCGCTCGTCGACCGGACGGGCGGCGAATCCCGGACCCGACGGCGCCGCGTCCGCCTCGCCGAACAGCCCAAGATGCCATTGCGTCGAGACCAGGCTCGCCGCCTGCTCGGCCAGGGCGGGCAGCGCATCCGAGTTCAGCGTCAGCCCGACCTGCCATTCGGCATAGCTGTCGCTGGCGCGCCGCGCGCGGTAATCGGCGTAGCGGGCGCTGGCCGATCCCGCCATCCATTCGGCCAGACGGAAATCGTAGCCCAGACGCGCCGCCACTTCGCGGCCGCTGCGCCCGTCATTGTCGGGACTGGCCGCGCTGTTGCGATAGCGGCGCTGCCGCCAGTCGACCGCCAGCGAGAAACTGCCGCCGCCGATCCCCTGGTCGAGCAGCAGCGAGCCGCCCGATGCGATCGAGTCGAGCCGCTCGTCGACCGTGCCGAATTCGACGCCGCCCAGCAGCCGCAGCGAGCCGTCCAGACCCAGCGCATCCAGACCCAGCGCCGGCAGCGCGATGCGCGGCCCGCCGCTCAGCGCCAAGGCGCTGGCATCGACGGCATCGCGGTCGAACACGCGCGTCGTCTGCGCCTGCAGCGCGCTCTCCCACTCGAAGCCGTCGAGCCCCGGATCGATGTGATGGCGCATGTCGAGCTGCACGAACAGATCCCGCGCCGGGTTCTCGCCCGCCAGGTCTTCGGGCGAGGCGGCGATGGCGCCCGCCGCGGCGGCGCGTGCATGGTGCAACCCCGCCGTCAGCGTACCCGACAGGCGAAAGCCCAGCCCGCTTGCAATACGACCGGACGGCCTCTGCCCCAGCAGCGTTTCGGCGCGCTGGCGGAATTCGGCCGGCAACGCGCCGCTGGCCAGCGCCGCCAGCGCATAGCCGCGCGCCGCCCCGTCGCGGCCCAGATGATGGTTCAACACGCCCAGCGCCAGCTGCGCCCGCGGCCGGATCTCGTCCAGCGCCAGCAATTCGGCCAGCGCGGCCAGCGCCGCATCGAACGCGCCTTCCTCCTGCGCCGGCGACAAGGCGGCAAGCCGCTCCAGGCAGTCGGGTTCGGCGAGAAAGGCGCTGGCCAGCGCCGGGTCGGCCAGCAGCGCCGCCAGGGCAGCATGATCTTCTGTCAGCGCTGCCGCTGGCGGCGTCCCCTGGGGCGGGCTGGCGAGGGCGGATGTCGCGGCGCTGGCAACGCCCAGCGACAGCGCCGCGGCGGCAAGGCCTGCTCGCATCAAGCTCATGATCGGTTGTCCGACGCGCGATGTTTCCGGAGCCGCCAGAATCGGCGTTCGCCGCCGGCGCCGCAACGGTATCGTGACGTCGCACGCGCGATTGCCGCGCCGGTGTGGCAATTCGATCAGCGTCTGCGCACGCTCTGCGCCTGCCGGTAGCCGATTACAGGAAGGCGTCGTCGACCGGCACCTGCAGGCCGATCGCCAGCCGGTTGGTCGTGCTCGCCATCGCCACGATTGCCATCAATTCGCCCAGTTGCGCGTCGCTCAGACCCTTGGCGCGCGCCGCCGCGGTGTGCGAGCGGATGCAGTATTCGCAATTGTTGGCGACCGAGACGGCGACGTAGAGCATCTCCTTGACCAGCGGATCGATCGTGCCCGGCCCCATCACCTGCTTGATGTCCTCCCAGGTGCGCTTCAGCAGCTTCGGATCGTGCGCCAGCACGCGCCAGAAATTGTTGACGAACTGGGTCTTGCGCACGGCGCGAATGTCGTCGATCACCGCTTTCGACTCAGGCGGCATCTCGGCGTCGGACAGGACGGGCAGCATCGGCATGGCGGTCTCCGCAGGGTCGGTGTCGCGGTTTTTTTAGTAGTAGAACCGCGTGCGTCTGGTCCAGGGATCGGCGGGATAGCGCCGATGCAGCAGGCTCCACGCTTCGCGCGATATGTCGCTTTCTACCTCGGAATAGCGCGTGGCGCGCACCACGAGATGCAGGGCTTCCGGCAGCCGCGCGTCCGCGGGATGGCGGACGGCGTAGCGCATGACCTCCCGGCCAAAAAGTTCGCCCGCCAGTGGCAGGCCCGCCAGCGCAGCGGTCTCGGCTTTCGCCTGCGCCAGCATCGCCTTGTCGACGAAGGGCGGCGGATCGGATGAGTGCCGAAGATAGCATTCGCCGTAATCGCAGTCGAAGCGGCCGGCCGACACGGTCTTTGCCGCGTCGTCCTTGCGCGCCAGGGCGGCGCGATCGTCGTCGTCCCACCAGCGCGTGCCGTAGCTGCCGATGACGTGCGGCCGGTAGTAGTAACCCAGGTCGGGGCGCAGCACGATCGATGCGCCCGGCAGACGCAGCATGGTCATGGCGGCGAGAAATCGGCGCTCCTCGGCATCGTTCGCGCCGGCGAAGGCCTCGATGAGTTCCCGCTGTTCGGGAATGGCGCGGGCCAGTCGCGGCGCCAGCGCCTGCGCCGTGTCGTGTCGCCCGAGCGCCACCGCGCGCGCAAACGCCATCGCCAGAACCTGATCGTGCAGCTGCGCCGGCAGCGATCCCAGCCGCATCAGGCGCAATATCTGGTCGAGCGGCAGGAACCGGTTGATGGTGGCGACACCGTCGCCCATGAAATAGAGCGGATCGCGCCCGCGCAATTCCCACCGCCACGCCAGCATGCTGTCGCCGTTCATTTCGGCGGCAGTGAACGGCGTCGCTGCCGGCCCATTCTCCTCCGATCGCGTCACGGCATTGTAGAAGTAACTTGCCGCCCGCGGTGCCGCAGCCGCGAAGGAAGCCAGATCGGGCGCCAGGCGCAGTTGCAGCGACCGCAGCAAATTGCGCGCCTGAAGCGTGATCGCGGACGCGCCGAAATCGATTTCGGCGAGGGCCGCGCGGGCCTCTTCGATTCGCCCCTGTTCGATCAGCAGCAGCACGCGGAAATACGACAGGTGCGCGTAGGCCGGCGAGTCGCGCCCGACTTTGGCGGCGGCGTCGATGATCTCGCGCGCCTGCCCCAGCTCGAGGCCGGGCTGCATCGACGCCGCGACCAGCCAGGGCAGGCCGCCGTCCGCTTTCCAAATATCGAAGGCATCGACCTTCGCCGTTCCCTGCATCGCCCGGATCCATTTGCCCATCGGCAATTGTCCGATGCGCTCGCCCGCAAGCAGGTAGTCGTTCAGGGCGTCGGCGCTGAGGCCGGCGCTCTCGGGGCCGAGAAAGCGCCGCTCGAATTCCGCCACCATGCCCGGGCGATCGGCATGGAACGCCAGCTGGCGCAGGATGTCGCGCGTCGGCTCATGCCAGCCGGCCATCGCCGGATCGCGCAGCAAGGCGTTTGCCGCCGCGATCGTCGTCTCTTCCGGCGGCAGTGATCGCCGCTCCGGCGCGCCGCCCCACACCCAGGTCGACGCCAGCGATTTCCGCTTCAGGACGCGAACGACGAGATAGGGAGCGATACCGCTCCAGGGCGAGTCGCGGTCGGCGGCAATGGCGCGGAACAAGTCCGCGGCTTCGTCGAAATTGCCGGCGTAGAAATTCGCCGCCGCGATCTGGTAGGCGCGATCGTGGCGAAACCATTGCGGCGCGTCCTCGGGCGCCGCGAGGGGAATGGTCGCCTCGTCGCCGCAAGCCGCAAATACCTGGTCCTGCCCCCGGGTCCAGTTTTCCACCCAGGGGGTTCGCGCGCCATGCCTGGCGATGCGCTGCCCGAGCGTTTCGATCGCCACCTCGGCCGCATTCATCGAACATTTGACGTAGGGCGGCTGGAACCCGGCCCAATAGCCGGCAAAGTTCGGCAAGTCGAGCCTGGGCAGATGGTCCATCAGCCTGTTGCGGGCTTCCTGCCATTTGGCGGCAACGTCGTACGCACTGGGCGGATCGCCAACGCGACGGCCGATGGCGAGAGCTTCTGCTTTCGAGAGCGGCTTGCCGATCAGCGCCCGGTACGCCGCCGCCAGCTTCGCGCCCGGAACGCTTGGCAGCACCACGCCCAGCCGCCCTTCATGGAATCCCGTCGCATCGCGCGGATCGCTGCCGCTCGTGGTGACGAAGACCGCGTCCGGCAGGAACGGCCCGGAGGCCAGGGCGGGCGCCGTCAGCAGCAGCGCCATCGCCGTCGCCAGTAACTTGGATGCTGTGAACCTCACCGCCATCTGCCGGCCTCCGTCAGGGCCGCGCCATAGGCATCGCGGTCCCAGGATCGTGGATTGAAGACGTAGATCCGCCGCCCCCGCGGCAGGGCGCGCCGCGGCTCGTCGAGTGCGATGCCGATGGCGTGGCGGCAATTCGCCTGTCTCAGGTCGTCGCCGCGATCGAGCGCCCGTTGCGCGCCGCTGCCGCGGCCCATACGGAATGCCATCGGCACGATCTCGTCGACCGGCAGGGACGCGGTCCACCCTTCGAACATGCACCACGACACCAGGGCCGTGATGGACAGCGATGTGTCGGCCGGCAGGACCGGCCGCACCTCGCGCAGCACGCCGGCATAGAAGTTCTGCTGCGAGGGCAGCGCCTCGAAGTCGATCTGCAGCATCGCAGCGGGCGCCGAGCCGGCGATCTGCCTGGCGACGTCGATCATGATCTCGGCCTGGCGTTGATTGAGCTGCGGCGGAACCCGTCGGTCGGCTTCGACGTGAATGACGGGAAACGCCCGAACGCCCGGCGGCAGTTCGAGCGGCGGCAGACGCGGCGTCACGCTGGCGTCTGCGCCGCTCAGCACGATATTGGCCGCGACATAGGCGATCGAAACCCGGCGGTCGGCGAAGGAGAGGTTCTCCGGCCTGTCCCAGGCCCACAGGACGATGTCCTGAGCCGGTCGACCGGCGCTGCCGCCAAGGCCCACAAGCACAATGGCGCAAAACAAGACCAGGCCCGCAAATCGCACTGATCTCGCCGTTTCAGGAATTGCCGCGACTGACATCGTCCGAACCGGCGCCCTCGTTCGATGCACGGGTTGTAGCTGATGTTGCAATCTGGCACGAATTTTAGGAACTGGCCACAACCCTCGGCTGCAACGCCGAAATCCGCGTCGCTAAGGCTGCAGCCGGTAGCCGCCCTTGTCGGTGACCAGCAGGGCGGCATGCGCGGGGTCGCGCTCGATCTTCTGGCGCAGGCGGTAGATATGGGTCTCCAGCGTGTGGGTGGTGACGCCGGCGTTGTAGCCCCAGACCTCGTTGAGCAGCGTCTCGCGCGGCACCGGCTTCTCGCCGGCGCGGTAGAGGAATTTCAGGATCGCCGCTTCCTTCTCGGTCAGCCGCACCTTCTTCTTGCCGTCCTTCTCCAGCAGCATCTTGGCCGCCGGCTGGAACTCGTAGGGGCCGATGGTCAGCACCGCATCCTCGCTGCGTTCGTGCTGGCGCAGATGGGCGCGCAGGCGGGCGAGCAGCACGGTGATGCGGAACGGCTTGGTGACGTAGTCGTTGGCGCCCGAATCGAGGCCGAGAATGGCGTCGGCGTCGGTGTCCGCCGCCGTCAGCATGATGATCGGCGCGCGCACGCCCTGCCGGCGCATCAGCTTGCACAGATCGCGCCCGTCCATGTCGGGCAGGCCGACATCGAGGATCAGCGCCTCGAAATGGTCCGACTTGGCCAGCGCCAGCCCCTCGGCCGCGGTGCCCGCCTGCAGGCAGACGAATTCCTCGTGCAGGCCGAGCTGTTCGGCGAGCGCCTTCCTCAGCGCCTCGTCGTCGTCGACCAGCAGCAGCTTGCGCCCCTTGCTCATGCCATCCTCGTTCTCTGCGCCGCGCCGCTTATAGCACGGAACCGGTTTCGATCAGCCGCCGCAGCGGCGTAAACAGCGGCGCCTCCGCGCTCTCCAGCGTCTCCAGCACGGAGAAGTGATTGTGGCCGGCCAGCTCGATATCGGCGCCGCGCACGCCCTGGCGGCGGCAGGCCTGGGCGAAGTCGCGCTGCTGGCGCACGAATTCGGGCAGCTCCGCCGCGCCGACCGCCAGCAGCAGCGGCGGCGTCGAAGCGCCGTCGCGCGGCAGATGGTGGATCGGCGAGAGAGCGCGCGCCTCGGCCGCATCCAGTTTCAGCGCCTCGTTGACATAGGCCAGCCGCACCGGCTCCAGCTCGTAAAGGCCCGAGACGCTGAGCCCGCCCTTGATCGCATCGGCCGGCAGGCCGTAGCGGGTGAAATCGGTCAGCGCCAGCATCGCCGTCAGATGCCCGCCGGCCGAATGGCCGCCGACGAACAGCCGCGCCGGATCGAAGCCCAGCTCGCCCGCGTTCGCGTGCAGCCAGACGATGCCCTCGCGCACCTGCTCGAGCAGCCGCGTCATGCTGATCGTCGGGCACAGATCGTAGGTCATGGCGGCGAAGGCGATGCCGGCCTCGTGCAACGGCGTCGCCAGGAACGAGAACGGTTTGTTGTCCAGCGACTGCCAGTAGCCGCCATGGATGAAGACGAACAGCGGCGCCTTGCCGTCGGCCGCCGGATAGAAATCGAGCCGCTGGCGCGGATCGCGCCCATAGGCGAGATCTAGCCTCGGCTTCAAATTCGCCCGCGCCCGGTCGCTCAGGCCCTGGAAGCGCTCGACGATCTGCATGAAATGCGGGACGTGGGCGCGGTTGTTGTAGGCCGCATCGAGGGCCGCCTGGTCGAAATCGCGGTAGATCGCCGTCATCCCGTCATCTTAATCGCAAAACAGCCCGGCGATTGCGGACAATTGCGGCGGCCAACCCGTTCGCAGCATTGACTTTTTCCGCCGACGGCTCATTTTCCGGACGAAGCAATCCGCTACCGGTCCGATTTGTCCGCTTAAAAGTCGCTTTTCAGCCGACTATAAATGGACAGGTCCGCGGCCACGGCAGCGGAATAATATTCAGGAATTCCAGTACCATGGCGTCCCATCCCGCTCCCACTGCCCCGACCCAGCCGGCGATCGCCACGCCGCTGGTCGGCGTCGAGCGGGCCATGGCCGAGCTGCGCCGCGGCGGCATCGTCGCCCTGCGCGACCCCTCGGGCCATGCCGCCCTGATCGCCGCCGCCGAGGGGCTGGGCAACGAGGTGCAGCGCCGCGTCAGCGCGCTGTGCGCCTCCTCGCCCTATCTGCTGCTGACCGAGCCGCGCGCCCGCACCCTGGCGATCGACGTGCCGCCGCATCTGCTGGCGCAGATCCGCGAGACCAATACCGTCGCGCTCGCCATCCCGACCGGCGTCGCCGCCGAGATCGTCGCCGACGTCGCCGATCCGCGCGCCGATCCGAAGAAGGTCGGCCGGCATTTCTCGCGGCCCGTGGCGCCGCCCTCGTCCGCCGTCGCCCGCGCCGCCATCGAATTGTCGAAGCTGGCGCGCCTGCTGCCGGCCGTGCTGATGGGGCCGCTGGCGATCGACCGCAAGGACCAGCTGCGCCAATGGGCGCGCGAGCAGGACCTGATCTACGTCGATACCGCCGCCATCGCGCTCTACGAGGAGATGGCGGCGCAGACCCTGCAGCCGGTGGCCGACGCGCGCGTGCCGCTCGAAGGCGCGGAGAACGCCCGCATCGTGGCGTGGCGACCGCGCGACGGCGGCAAGGAGCATCTGGCCATCGTCATCGGCGACATCGATCCGACCGAGCCGGTGCTGATCCGCCTGCATTCCGAATGCTTCACCGGCGATCTGCTGGCCAGCCTGCGCTGCGACTGCGGCGAGCAGCTGCGCGGCGCCATCGCCGAGATCGCCCGCGCCGGCTCGGGCGTTCTGCTGTATCTGGCGCAGGAAGGCCGCGGCATCGGCCTGGTCAACAAGCTGCGCGCCTACCAGTTGCAGGACGGCGGTTTCGACACGATCGACGCCAACGAGCAGCTGGGCTACGACGCCGACGAGCGCCTCTATCGCCCGGCCGCCGTCATCCTGTCGGGCATGGGCATCGCGCGCGTGCGGCTGATGACCAACAATCCGCAGAAGCTCGGCCAGCTCGGCCAGTACGGCATCGAGGTGGTCGAGCGCGTGCGCCACGTCTTCCCGGCCAACGGCCACAACGAAAACTACCTGCGCACCAAGGCGACCCGCGCCGGGCATATGCTCTAACCTGCGGCGTCGACGCCATGACCTACCGCATCGAGCCCTATGCGCCGCAGCACCGTAACTCGCTGATCGAGATGATCCTGGCGATCCAGCAGGACGAGTTCGACCTGCCGATCACCTACGGCCAGCAAACCGACCTGCACGACATCCAGGCCGCCTATCGCGTCGGCGTCGGCAATTTCTGGGTGGCGCAGGCGCCGGCCGGCGCGCCCGATCATGTCGTCGGCTCGATCGGCCTGCACGATCTGGGCACCGACCGCCGCGGCAAGCGCATCGCCGCCCTGCGCAAGATGTTCGTGCGCGACAACCATCGCGGCGGCGGCGCCGCCGGACCCGCCAGCCTGCTGCTCAAGACGCTGGAAGAGCACGCCCGCCGCCACGGCATCGCCGAGATCTTTCTCGGCACCACCGAGCAGTTCAAGGCGGCGCATCGCTTCTACGAACGCCACGGCTACACGGCGATCGACGTCGAGCGCCTGCCGCTGACTTTCGTGCGGCTGGCCGTCGACACGCGCTTCTACTGGAAGGCGCTTTGAACTTTTCTCGTAAGGCGGCGCAACCAACTCCCTCGTCCTGAGGAGCGAGCGATAGCGAGCGTCTCGAAGGATAGGCTGCACAGACAATGGTGCGCTTGCCGATCCTTCGAGACGCGGCCTTGCAGGCCGCTCCTCAGGATGAGGGAGTCTGTTGCGCAAAATGGCAAAGCGCTTTGAACTTTTCTCCTCGCTCCGTTGAAGCGGGCGAGGGAATTACACCGCCTGCCCGACGCGCAGCAGATTGCCCGACGGATCGAAGACGTAGAACTCGCGCATGCCCCAGGGCTTGTCCTGCGGCTGGGTGATGCGCGCCTTGGGCAACGCCTGGCGCCAGCGGGCGGACAGCGCGTTGGCGTCGGCGGTCCTGACATAGGCGCCGGTCGCCTCGGCGATCGACCGATCGTCGGTGAGCCAGAAATGCAGCTCCGGCCCGTCCTCGCCATGGCGCATCAGCAGATAGTCGTCATGGCGCGCGACCAGCGTGAAGTCGAGCGCCCGGTAGAACTCGACCGTGGCGTCGAAATCCAGCGACGCCAGCAGGGCGACGATGCTCGCGGGGCCGGGAATGCCATCGTTTTTCATGCGAGTAACACTCGCTCGCAAGTGATCCGGATGCAACCCGCGCCCTTTGTCGCGGCCGGTTTTTGGCGCTTTTCAGGCCCGCGCCGCTGGCCTATAGAACGCCGATCCATCGGGGAGTAGCCGCCCGCGCCTGCCGCGGGGCCCGCGTCAACACACTTGAGGCACCGTCACCGGAACCTCATGGCGCGGGCAGGAGCCGACCGGACTATCCGGGGGCCTCTGGCGAGACCGCTGGCATCGTCTTTCCGAAGACCGGGCGCGCGCCGCCGGGGTCGGGCGGGAGAGGCGACGCCACGGTCATGGTCGCGCCCGACCCGTCGGAGTTCCCCTTATGGAAGCCTTTCTCGCCTCCACCCTTGCCGTCGCCCTGGCCGAAATCGGCGACAAGACCCAGTTGCTGGCGCTGGTGCTGGCCAGCCGTTTCCGCAAGCCGGTGCCGATCGCCTTCGGCATCCTAGTCGCCACGCTCGCCAACCACGCGCTGGCCGCCTGGGGCGGCACCTTGGTGGCGCAGTTCCTGGCCGGCGACTGGCTGCGCTGGATCGTCGGCCTGTCCTTCATCGCCATGGCCGCCTGGACCCTGGTGCCCGACCGGCTCGACGAGGACGGCAACCGCATCGGCCGGCTCGACCGCTTCGGCCCGTTCCTCGCCACCGCGGTCTGCTTCTTTCTGGTCGAGATCGGCGACAAGACGCAGATCGCCACCGTGGCGCTGGCGGCCAAGTATCAGGCGCTGGCGGTCGTCACCGCCGGCACCACGCTCGGCATGATGCTGGCCAACCTGCCGGTGCTGTGGCTGGGCAACGTCGCCGCCGCCCGTCTGCCGCTGCGGGCGATCAGGATCGCCGCAGCACTTCTGTTCTTCGCGCTGGGACTCGCCGCGCTGTTCTACGGCGGCGTGCTTTGAAGCCTACTCGATCTTCTCCTCGATCAGCACCACTTCCGACGGCACGATGCCGCGTTCGATCTCCAGCCTGTCGCCGATCACCGGCAGCAGGATGTTGTGGTCGCCGATCAGAATGCGCAGCGAAGCGCCCTTGACCGCGGCGGGATCGGGATCGTTGGTGGCGCTCCACAAGGTCAGCCGCCCGCCATTGACGGCGTTGGGCTTGCTGGTCTCCCAGCTCAGCTTGATCTCGTAGTACTTCTCGTCGATGCGCCCCTCGCGCCGCTGCAGGATCTTGATGCGCTGCATCGGCACGGCGGGCGAGGCGTAGGTGATCAGCCCCAGCGCGTTCTGGCTCTTGAGCACGCGGTCCTCCATGGCCGAGTTGGTGCCGTGCACCGCCACGAAGCGCTTGCCGAGCGGGCCGGTGTTGGGGATCTCCATGCTCACCACCTGCGCGCCGGGGCTGTCGCCCGAGGCGGTGTAGAGCACCTTGCCGGTCGCCACCGACACCGCGCTGTAGGCGTTGATGGCGCCGCAGCAGCCATAGTTGGGAATCATCAGCCGCTCGCCCGAGATCCACGCCTCCATGCCGGGATAGCTGCCTTCCCACGCCGCCTCCTGGCTGCCGTCGGGCTTCACCTTCCAGGCTCGCGCCCGCACCACGCCGTCGGCGCCCTCCTTGGCGCTCGAGCGCGTGACGTCGGATTCGAACTGCACGATCAGCCCGCGCTCCTTCGGCGCCAGCGGATTCTGCGTCACGTAGGCGAACTCGGTGTTGACCGTCTTCCAGGTCGTGGTGTCGCCCTCGACCGTCACCTCGATGCGCGAACCGCCTTCGCGCGGCTGGGCGGACGCGATCATGGGCACGAGCGCCAGCATCGCTGCGGCCAGGGGCGCGAGACGAGACGTTGAAACTGCGAACATGCGAATGGGGCTCCGGCGAAAACCGCGCAGGGCGGCAGGCGCGGTATTATACGCCGGAGATTGCGGCGCGGCTTGGGCGAAACCGCCCCGCCACAACGAAAGCGGCGGCGGGATGGCCCCGCCGCCGCCCGTCCGCTGCGGACCGTTTAGCGGAAACGACGCTCGTCCCAGCGATCGTAATCGCGGTTCTTCCAGCGCCAGTCATTGTCCCAGCGATGGTCCTCGCGCATGGCCTGGCGCGTTTCGACGATGGCCTGGTCGACGCGGCGCAGCGCCTGCACGCGGCTGGGCTCGCGGCCGCCTTCGGCCAGCTCGCGCCGGGCGCGCACCAGCAGATCGAGCGCCTGGCCGTAATTGGTGCCGCCGCGATAGGCGGCATGCGACGGCGCGGCCTGCGCCGGGGCGGCGCCGAGGACCGCCATGCCCGCGCCGGCGGCGCCGATGGCGGCCACGCCGCCCAGCAGCCGGCGGCGGGAGAAGTTGTTGTTAGCGTTCATGGCGTCCTCCTTGATAGAAGACGGCCGCATCGACTACCCGCGATCGCGGCCGACGGACCGACAACCTGGGCCCGTGCCATTGCTTACGGGTTCACCCGCCGCGCCATCCCCGCCTTCATGTCCGCTCAAGCGAACGTGAGCCCCGCCACATTGGCGCCACGATTGCGCAGCGCTTGTACGTGGAGCCTTACTGCGGCTTGTTCATCGGCCGGTTGGCGGTCCAGTCGAACGTGCCGTTGTCGCGCTCCTGCACCGCCTGCTTCCAGCCGAACTGCTCGGCGCGCTGCTTGAAGGTCAGCCCTTCCTTCGAGTGCCGCGTGATGCCGTCGAACAAGGTGGCGATCATCTGCGTGTTGGCCAGGCCCATGTTGTCGTAGGCCTGGTTGATCATCAGCTTCTGCATCATCAGCTGGTTCTGCGGCACGCCCGCCATGCGCTCGGCCATCGCCTCGACCTCGGCGTCGAGTTCCGCCGGCGGCACAGCCTTGTAGATCAGCCCCATCGCCGCCGCCTCGACGCCGGTCACCTTGTCGCCGGTCAGCAGCATGCGCTTGGCCTTCTCCGCCCCCAGCCGGTAGACCCACATCGCCGTGGTCGGACAGCCCCAGACCCGGGTCGGCATGTAGCCGATGCGCGCGTCCTCGGCCATGAAGATCAGGTCGGAGCACAGCGCGATGTCGGAGCCGCCGGCCACCGCGTAGCCGTGCACCTTGGCGATCACCGGCTTGTAGGAGCGCCACAGGCTCATGAACAGCTCGGTGTTGCGCATCATGAACTTGTAGTCCTGCATCGGATCCCACGGCATCTTCTGCGTGATGTCGTTGGTGCCCGAGGCCTGCGCGTAATAGGTCAGGTCGTAGCCGGCGCAGAAGGCGGGGCCCTTGCCGGAAAGCACGATCACATGCACGCGCGCATCGTCGTTGGCGCGCCGCACGCAATCGGCCAGCTCGTGCGGCAGCTCGTCGTTGATGGCGTTCATGACGTTGGGCCGGTTGAGCGTGATGCGCCCGATCCGCCCGTCGCTCTCGTACAGCACCGTGTCGGCCATGTCGGTTCCTCCCGCGGGGTTTTTCTGAACACTGTTCATAGATTGTGCGCCGACCGGCGGCGAATGCAAGCCCCCCGCGCGGGGGGACGCCGCCGGCGCCTCAGGCTTCCAGCGCCTGCAGGGTCAGATCGATATGGCGGTCGAGCAGCCGGCCCGGATCGGTCTTCAGCCGCGCCAGCCGCCCGGTGCGCTCCAGCAGCAGCACGCCCATCAGCGCGCTGAGCAGCGTCTCGCGATGGGTGCGGCAGGCGCGGAAGCCGAGATCGGGGCGCACCCGCAGCAGCGCGTGGCTGAGCGTGTCGAGCGTGTCCTTGAGCCGCTCGTTGAGTTCCTCGTCGAGCTCGGGCGTCAGGCCGCGCCGCCCCAGGCCGCGCGAGATATAGAGGCTGAGATCGAGATCGTGCGGATTGTCGCGGTAGAAGCCGTAGAAGGCGCGCACCGCCCCGCGCAGCGCGGCTTTGGCATCGGCGCGCTTGCCGCCTTTCTCCGTCGCCGCCTTCAGCCGCCCCAGCGAATCGCGCAATATGTCGGCGTAGATGTCTTCCTTGGAATCGTAATAGGCGTAGAGCGCGCCCGGCGCGTAGCCGCAGGCGCGGGCGATGGCGCGCAGCGAGGCGCCCTCCAGCCCCTCGGCCAGGAACACCTGCTTGGCGACGGTGAAGATGGCCGCACGCTTGCTGTCGTGCCGCGCCCTCTTGCGGCGCGCGCGCTCCTTGCTCACCCCGTTTCCTCCGCGTTTCTCGCTTCAGCAAACGATGCGCCCGCCGCAGCGCGCAAGGACAAACTTGCCGACACCGCGCAGAGCGGGCGATAAGCCTGTCATGCGGGAGAATGCTTTCGATCTTACGGTGCAATCGGCTTCAGGCGATTCGCGACGCGGCGTGGCAAATCTCGCCGGCCGGAATTTCGCCTGCGCGCTGGGCAGCGCCGGCATTCTGAGCAACAAGCGCGAGGGCGATGGCGGCACGCCGATGGGGCGTTTTCCGCCGCGTTTCGTGCTCTACCGCGCCGACCGGCTGCCGCCGCCGCGCACTACCCTGCCGGTGCGCGCGCTCGACATCGACGATGGCTGGTGCGATCAGCCGGGCGCGCCGACATACAACAGTATGGTGCGCCTGCCGCATCCCTATCGCCATGAGCGCCTGTGGCGCGAGGATCATCTCTACGACCTGATCCTCGTCATCGGCCACAACGACGCGCCGCCCATCGCCGGCCGCGGCAGCGCCATCTTCCTCCATCTCGCGCGCGAGAATTACGGCCCCACCGAAGGCTGCATCGCCTTCGCCCGCGCCGACCTGCTGGAAATTCTGTCGACGCTGACGCTGGCATCGAAGGTGGTGGTCGATCTTCAACCTCTCCCCCACGGGGAGAGGTCGCGAGCGCCAGCGAGCGGGTGAGGGGGAGAGCCACAGGCGACGATCGCCAAAGCCCCCTCACCCCGGCCCTCTCCCCGTCGGGGAGAGGGAGAAATCACCCCGCCGCGATCAGCCTTCCGCCGTCAGGCAGATTGATCACCCGCGCTTCTACGTCGTAGGCCTGACGCACGATCTGCGGCGTCAGCACCTCGTCGGGACGGCCCAGCGCGATCAGCCTCCCGTTGGCCAGCACCGCCACGCGATCGGCCAGCAGCGCCTGGTTGAGATCGTGCAGGATCGCCAGTACGCCGATGCCCTGCTCGACCTGCACGCGCAGCAGCTTGAGCAGAGCCAGCTGATGCTTGAGATCGAGCGCCGCCGTCGGCTCGTCGAGCAGCAGATAGCGCTTCTCGTCGGTCGGGTTGCCGATGTCGAGCTGCGCCAGCACGCGCGCCAGATTGACCCGCTGGCGCTCGCCACCCGAGAGCGTCGGCCAGGCGCGATGGAGAAAGCCCGCCATGTCGACCGCCTGCAGCGCGCGGGCGATGGCGATGCGGTCGGCCAGGCGATCGGCGCGGCCGCGATGCGGCAGGCGGCCCAGCGACACCACCTGCTCGACGGTCAGCGAAAAGGCCAGCCGCGTTTCCTGCGGCAGCACCGCGCGCCGCAGCGCCAGACGCTCGGGTCCGATCTGCCTCAAGGTTCCACCGTCGAGCGTGACGCTTCCCGATGCGAGGCGCGCCTCGCCCGACAGCGCGCGCAGCAAGGTCGACTTGCCCGCACCGTTGGGACCCACCACCGCCAGCAGCTCGCCCGGCTGCAGCGCCAGCGACACGCCGTCGATCAGCCGCTTGCCGGCGACGGCGACGCAAACCTTGTCGGCGGCCAGCATCAGCTCATGCTCAGCGCGCGCCGACGGCGCAGCATCCAGAGGAAGAACGGCCCGCCCAGCGCGCTCATCACCACGCCGATCGGCAATTCGGCCGGCGCCACCACGACTCTCGCCACCAGATCGCAGACCAGCAGCAGCGAAGCGCCCAGCAGCGCCGCGCCCGGCACCACGTAGCGATGGTCGGCGCCCAGCATCAGGCGCACCAGATGCGGCACCACCAGGCCGACGAAGCCGATGATGCCGGCGGCCGACACCGCCGCACCCACCGCCAGCGCCGAGACGGCGATGATCAGCTTCTTGTGGCGTTCGACGTTGATGCCCAGATGCCCCGCCTCGCGCTCGCCCAGGATCAGCGCATTGAGCGTGTTGGCCAGCAGCGGGGCGGCGATCGCCGCCGGCACCATGAACACCGCCATCGCCCCCACCGTGCGCCACGACGAGCCGCCCAGACTGCCCAGCGTCCAGAAGGTGAGATCGCGCAATTGCCGGTCGTCGCTGAGGAAGGAGAGATAGCCGATGGCCGCGCCGGCGATCGCCGCCACCGCGATGCCGGCCAGCAACATGGTGGCGATCTCGGTCTCGCCGTCGCGCCGCGCCAGTTGATGGATCAGGAAAGTCGCCGCCAGCCCGCCGGCGAAGGCCGCCACCGGCAGGAAGAACGGCATCGCCGCCTTGGGCAGCGCCAGGAACAGCATGATCGGCCCGCCCAGCACGATGGCGGTCGCCGCCATCAGCGCCGCCCCGGCCGAAACGCCGATCAGCCCGGGATCGGCCAGCGGATTGCGGAACAGCCCCTGCATCAAGGTGCCGGCCAGCGCCAGCCCGCCGCCGACCATGATGGCCAGTATCACCCGCGGCAGGCGGATGCCCAGCACCACGGCCTGGTCGCGCAACTCGACCGGCGCCACGTTGAGGCCCATGGCGTCGAGCAGCACGGCGACGACTTTCCACGGCGACAGCCACGACGCGCCCGAACCGATCGCCAGCACGATGGCGCAGACCAGCACCGCGCCCAGCACGATCAGCATCAGCGGCCCGCGCTCGCGCGGGGGCCGCGCCGCCGCCGTCTGCGAGATCATCGCCGTGGTCATGCTTTAGCTCTTGATCGCCCAGGCGCGCGCCGGCAGCGAAGACAAGCTGGCTTCCGGATGCAGGGCGGCGGCGAGATCGCGCCCGGCATGGGCGACTCTCGGACCCAGCCCCAGCAGATAGGTGCCTTCCATCGACACCACGCGCCGGTTCTTGGCCGCCGGCGAACCAGCCAGCGCCGGCAGCGCCAGCACCGCATCGGCGCCGCCCGCCGCTTCCAGCGTCTGGCTCATCATCAATATGACGTCCGGCGCCAGATCGAGCGCGCTTTCGGCCGAGATCGGCTTCCAGCCATTGACCGAGGCGGCGTTGACGCCGCCGGCCAGCGCGATCATCGCGTCGGCCGAGGTTTCCGCCCCGCCGGCCATCGGCTGGGCGCGCGCCACCGACAGCAGGAACAGCACGCGCGGCTTGCTCTTCAGCGTCGCGACCTGCGCCTTGAGCGCTGCGATGTCCTCGTCGACCGCTTTCGCCAGCGAAGCCGCCTCGCTCTGCAGGCCCAGCGCCGCGCCGACCGCCAGGATCTTGGGCGCGATGGCCGAGATCTGCGGGTCGTCGGGGATCAGGCGCAGATCGACGCCGGCATCCCTGATCTGGCGCAGCACCGGCTCCGGCCCCGAGCGGTCGGAGGCCAGCACCATGGTCGGGTTCAGCGCCACGATGCCCTCGGCCGCCAGCGCCCGCATGTAGCCGACGCGCGGCAGCTCGAACACGGCGCGGGGATAGAGGCTGGTCGTGTCGGTGGCGATGACGCGGCACATGGCGTCGAGCGCGGCGACGATCTCCGTCACCGCACCGCCGATCGAGACGACGCGCTGGCCGTTGGCGACGCATTGGGCGGCGAAGGCGGGGCGCAGCATCGCGCCGCCAAACGCAGCCGCGCCCACACTCGCAAGCGCTCCGCGCAAGACGGCGCGGCGGCGCAACATGGTGGCGCGCATCACGCCCAGGCGGCGCTCAGGCCACCGATCTGGCTGTCGGCCAGGCCCTGCGCGAGCGCCCGCCACTGCCGGTTCTCCGGCACGCCGGGCTTGCGCGCGCCGAAGAACTGCACGATCTGCTCGCCATTTGTGTCGTAAATCTCGACGGCGGTGACGTCGCCGTCGGTGGTCGGCTTGCGCACCAGCCAGGCGCTGGCGATGCCGTTCTCGCGCAGATGCAGGTTGAAGTCGGGATCGAGCACGTTGATCCATGGCCCCATCGGCACGATCTTGCGCACCCGGCCGCTATGGATCTGGATGCAGCCGGGGCTGCCGACGAACACCATGATCGGCGTCTCGCTGGCCGCCGCCCCGTTCAGCACGCGTCGCGCCGCGTCGGCGCCCAGCTTGACGGCGAAGTCGCCGCCGGCCAGCCGCAATGCCTGCTGCCTTCCGACCTTGAACTTGCGCAGCAGCGGGAAGAAATCATGCGTGTCCTTCAGCGCCGCCCAGGCGGCGCGCAGGCCGGCGACGTCGATTTCCGCATCGGGCCGGTCGACCGCCCGCGCCGGAACTTCACCGACGCTCTGCAGCGGGCCCTGGTCCGCCGCGGTGAAATCGGCCACCAGCTTTTCGTAGGCGGCGACGTCGCTGTCGTTCTGCAGGTAGATCTTGTGCACCGCCTGGCCGGCGGCGTCGAAGAAATGCAGCGAACGGCGGATGCCTTCGCCCACCGGCTCCTGCACGGCGAAGCCCGAGCGCCAGTTGCCCATGAACAGGCGCAGGTCGATGTCCTCGCCCAACACCAAACCCATATGGCCGGTGAACGAGGCTTCGTTGTAGACGCCCTTGCGCTCGTGCACGCAATGCTCGTTGCGCGTCAGCGCCATCACGCGGCCCAGGGCGGGCACGCGCTTGAGCGCTTCCATCCAGTCGCCGTCCAGCCGCGTCACCGTGCCGCCGCAACCGGTCGCCAGCAGCTCGGCCTCGCTGACCCCCAGCCGCTGCGCCGCATCGCGGATGCGCAGATTGCTTTCCGCCTGCTTCAGCGCCTGCCAGCGCGCCGCCAGCGGCAGCCCGGCCTGCGCGGATTCCATTTGACCTTGCATCGACATCTCTCCCTCTCCTTCTCTCCGGCGGTTCCCGAAAACCGCCATTGCAAAATTTTCGCGACCGGCCGCGCCGTCGAAGCGGCGCGCCGGCTAGTCGATCTTGAAGCGCACCGGCACCTCGACCCACACCGCCACCGGCCGGCCATTGACCGTCTCCGGCGCGAACTGCCATTCGCCGACCGCCTGCAAGGCGGCCCTGTCCAGCAACGGATAGCCCGAGCTGGCGTGCAATTTGATCTGCCGCGCCTCGCCGCTTTCGCCGATCAGGGCGCGGATCATCACCGTGCCCTCCTGGCGCTGCGACAGCGCCCGCCTGGGGTAATGCGGCGGATCGGGCGTGACGCGAAAGCGCGCCTGCAGCACGCGCGCGCCCATGCCGCCCACCGCCGCCATCTGATCGCCGCCCGAGCCGCCCAGTGCGGCCTGGCCTGCCGCGCCGCTCAGCGCCTGCTGGCCCGATGGCGCCGCCGCGGTATCGGCGGCGACCGCCCGCTCGGATCGCGCCGGCTGCGCCTGCTGCGGCGG
>JBDZUM010000002.1:38252-44341 GCA_040255215.1 Rhodospirillaceae bacterium | reverse complement strand
GAGCGGAATGGCCTCCGCATCGACCGGCCGGGGCGGCAGGACGATCTTCTGCGGCACGGCCTGCTCGACCGGCTTCGGCGCTTCGGCTTCGCGATTCTCCGTTGCCGGTTCCGCCTCCGGCGGCGCGCTGTCGGGCACCGCCGTCGCGGGCTGCGCCGGCGCCAGCGCCACCAGCTCGACCAGAATGCCGCTGCCCTCGCCATCGCCCTGGCCGGCGCCACCACCGCCCATGGTCTCGCTGCCGAACGCCGCCAGGGCGGCGCCGGCGACGATGGCGTGCAGCGCCAGCGAAGCAAGGCTGGCCAGCACGGTCGCCCGGTCGCGTCGCGACGGGGCGAAGGCCGGCCGCTCGTCGGCGCCGGCTTCCGGCGAATAGTCCCGCGCCCGTTCGGGGTCGGGCGCGGGCGGCGCGGCGTGACGGCCCGAGACCCCGCGCGGCTGCCGTCCGCGGGGATCGAGGGAGAGGGCCAGGGCCGTCATGCTATGCCGATTCCGTCTGTCGTCGTTCGCTTGCGCTCCGCCTACATCTTCAGCGTGTAGCTGACCGCGATGCCGGCATCGAGGCCGGGCTCGGGGATCTGCTGCAGATGGCGGCGGTAGTGCTTGTCGAACAAATTGTCGATGCCGGCATCGATGCGTAGGCCCTCGAGCGGACCCGTGCTGGGCGCCCAGGAGGCGAAGATGCCGGTGATGAAATAGCCGCCGGTCTCGGGCTGGGCGCTGCCGCGGGCGATGCGATCCTGCTTGAACGCCTTCTCGTGGCGGATGCCGGCGAGGAAATCCCATTCCGGCAGCTTGAAGCCGTAAGTGGCGACGATCTTGTCGGCCGGAATGGTGTCGATCCAGGTGTCGGCCGAGGTGTCGCGGCCGCGGATCAGCGAGCCGCCCAGTGTGGCGAAGGCGTAGCGCATGTCGTAGCGCGCTTCCGCCTCGATGCCCCAGATATGCGCGCGATCGAGATTGACCGGCGTCGTGGTGCCGCAGATCAGGTCGATCAGCGGCGGGCCGGGGAACGGGCACAGGCCGGGCTGGATGTCGAGCGTGATGAAGTTCTTGTAGTACGTGTCGTGGAAGGCGAAGGAGAAGTTCAGCCGGTCGCCCTTGGCCGCCACGTCCTCGAACGCCAGCCGCACGCCGGCCTCGTAGCCCTTGCTGCGCTCGGGCTTGAGATCGGGATTGGGCACGAAGGTGTTGAAGGCGAAATGCGTGCCGGTGACGTAGAGCTCGGTCATGGTCGGCGCGCGAAAGCCCAGCCCGGCATTGCCGTAGACCGCCAGCCACGGCAGCGCCTGCCAGATGGCGCCGACCCGCGGCGAGATCGCGTCCTCGCGCCGGTTGGGCAGGGCGGCGCTGTCGGGGTTGTGCCAGAAGCTGTCGTAGCGCACGCCGCCGATCACCGTCAGCGTGTCGGTGATCGCCACCTGGTCCTGCAGGTAGACGCCCAGCACGTCGCCCTTGGAGCGCGGGAATTGCGGTCGCTCGACGCCGTTGCGCGTGCCGTACTGCTTCTGGTGGTAGTACTCGACGCCGTAGGTCAGCGTATGGCCCATGCCGGCCAGCATCAGGCGCGAAGTGTTGTAGATGTCGAGGCCCTTGGTGTTCTGGTCCGAGAAATCCTCGCGCGCCACGCCGTCGATGCGGCTCTCCTTGATCTCCAGATCGGCGTTGTAGAGCGTCACCGACGGCGCGAAGAGCGGCGTCGACGGATCGCTGCCCTTGTAGGAGAACACCAGCTGGCGCTCCTTGTTCTTGCGCCGCACCAGCGGATTGTCGACCGTGTTGGGCAGCCGCACCGCCGGGTTGGACGGAATGTCGCCGTCCTGGTTGAAGAAGCTGTAGCTCAGCTCGAAGCGGTGATGCTTGAACGGCTCGACGCCGAACTTGAACAGGCCCGAGAACAGATCTTCTTCCGAGAAATCGAGCTTGCTGCCGTCGCCCAGCCTGATGTCCTTGGCGTCGCGCCCGGTCAGGTTGGCGAACATGTCGATGCTCTTGTGCGGCTGGGCGAAGAAGGTGCCGCTGTAGAGGAACTCGTCGGCCGCCGAGCGCCAGCCGGCCTTCAGCCGCACGCCGGCGGTGTCGCCGGGCTCGAGATAGTCGGAGGCGTCCTTGGTGGTGGCCGAGATGACGCCGCCGATGGCGCCCGAGCCGTACAGCACCGAGGAGGCGCCCTTCAGCACGTCGACCTGCTTGAGAATGTCGGGATCGACGAAGATGCGGCCCTTGTGGCCGGCATCCCAGTTCTGCCGCGCGCCGTCGACGGTGACGACGACTCTGTTGCCGTCGACGCCGCGGATATTCGGCGTCTGCGCCGAGCGGCGCGGGCCGCCGGTGCCGTCGACGCCGGGAATATCGCGCAGCAGGTCGTCGAGCTTGTAGGGCCTCCGCCGCTCGATCTCCTCCTGATCGACGACGTCGATCGAGAACGGCAGCTTGTTGGCCTCCTCCTCGGTCTTGGTGCCGACCGAGGTGACGCCGCCCAGCCGGCGCACGTCGGACGCGCTGACCGCGCTGACGGGGGCGGGCACGTCCTGCACGCGCGACTGCGCCTGCTGCGTGCCGTCCTCCTGCGTCGCCCCGACCTGTTGCTGCTGCTGTTGCTGTTGCTGCTGCGGATCGCTGGCGGCGGGTTGCGTCGCCTGCTGCGCCAGCGCCGCCGGCATCATGAGAAACGCCGCCGTGCCCAGCAGCGCCACTTTCAATTTGTACGTCGTCGACATCCCCGAATGGACTCCCCAGCTCAAGTTCGATCGTTGTTCGGTCGACTGGCTGGCTACCGGGGACGCGAGCGCGCTCGCGACGTAGGTGGCTTGCTTGGCTTAACCGTCTGATGATGCGCCCGCCGTGGCAGTCCGGCGGACGGGCTCGCGTCGAAAGCGGCGGATCGCCAGACCGCCGCGCGTCGTTGAATTCCTCGCCGCTACTTGGTGAGGATCAGCTTGCCGTTGCTCGTCAGGCGCAGCCGGTACTGGTCCTGGCCGTGCTCGATGATGGCCTCGCGCGAGCCGCTCAGCAGATCGGTCGAGCGCAGTCGCGGCAGGCTCTGCTGGCGCGCGCCCGGCTCGCCATGGATTTCGCTCTGGTTCACGTCCTTCTCCTCGCCCTCGTTGCCGCGCGCCGCCCCGCTCATGGCTGGCGGCCCTGCTGCTCGATCCCACTGACATCGGGCCGCACCAGCCCGCGCAATACCGCGCAGCACAGCCGCCACGCTCGTTGCACGCGATCGCTGCCGCCCACGCCTATCCGGCCCCACGCATACATGGCCCGCACTCCCTCGCCGGCGCCGGAGCCGCCCATAGTCCAGCGTTTCCAGCCGCCTGCCGAAAGTTATGCGAATGACTCGCAATAGCGTGGTTGGTAACTCATCCACAGCCGGCCTGCAAGTGCGAATTGCTCGCGTTCTTGCAAAGGCAACTGGCGCGCCCGTCCCGGGCCGATCTCAGCCGCGAACGGCCAGCTCGGAGGTCGCCAGATCCTCCTGCGCCTCGGCCAGGATCCAGTCGCGGAAGGCGCGCACCTTGGGCTGGTCGGCGGTGGCTTCCGGTCCCACCACCCAGAAGGATTTGCCGTTGGGCACGATCAGCGGGAAAGGCTGGATCAGCCGCCCGGAGGCCAGTTCGCTCCGGAACAGGAACGGCGGGCCGATCGCCACCCCCGCGCCTTCCATCGCCGCATCGACGGCGATCTTGGTTGAATCGAACACCATCGCCTGGCTGCGCGGCGGCTGGCGCAAGCCGGCCGCCTGCAGCCATACCGGCCAGTCCTCGTCGCCGATCGTGTCGATCAGCGGCACGCGCAGCAGATCGGACGGATGGCGCAGGCGCTCGCGGAAACCCGTCCCGCACAAGGGCGTCAGCAGGTCGTTGAACAGCTTGTCGCCGCGCAGCCCCGGCACGCGCGGATCGACCGAATAGCGGATCGCCAGATCGACGTCCTCGCGGGCGAAATCGGCCAGGCGCTGCGTCGTCAGCATGCGTACGTCGTTGGTCGGGTGCTGCGCCTGGAAACGGTGCAGCCGCGGCACCAGCCAGGTGAGCGCGAACGTCGTCATCAGGCTGATGGTCAGCGGCCCCTCGCCGCCCAGCGCCCCGACCCGCGCCAGCGCCTGCTCCATGCGGTCGAAGGCGCCGCGCAGTTCGGGCAGCAGCGCCTGGCCCTGCTCGGTCAGCATCAGCCCGCGCGGCAGGCGGCGGAACAGCTTCAGCCCCAGCCGCTCCTCCAGCGCCTTGACCTGGTGACTGACCGCCGCCTGCGTCACATGCAGCTCCTCCGCCGCCAGGGTGAACGACAGGTTGCGGGCGGCGGCCTCGAAGGCGCGCAAGGCGTTGAGGGGCGGCAAGGAACGCATGGCAGCCATCCTACCGCACCGGCCCTAGATTTCCTAATAGGTCGCCAGAGAAAAGATCGTTTGTGAACCACCGATAAAAGGCAGAAATACAGGGCGACGGCGAGGCATGCATTGACGAGAAAGCCTCCCGACACGAAAACGCCATAAAGGAGATTTGGCCATGTCCAGCACCATCATGCACACCAGCCCGTCCCGGTCCGGCGCTGTCGCGCGCGTGGCGGGCAAGCTGCCGGTTGGCTTCGCCGTGCTCGGCGCGCTCAACTGGTGGTTCGACATGCGCGCCAAGCAGCGCTCGCGCCGCCAGCTGGCCGAGCTCGATCCCCGGCTGCTGCGCGATATCGGCATCGACCGGGCCAGCGCGGCCGAGGAAGCCCGTCGCAGCATGTGGCACTGAGGCAGCCGGCTCCCCCCGCCGGCTCCGCCAGGCTCTCTCCCCCGGAGCCCATCCCCAGAGCGCCATTGATGTCCGCGACGTCTTCCTCTCCCGCTGTCCGCGACGGCGGCTGTCTGTGCGGTGCGATCAGGTTTCGCGCCACCGGGCAGCCGCTGCGCGTCACCTATTGCCATTGCAGCCAGTGCCGCCGCCATGCCGGCGCGCCCATCGCCGCCTTCGCCATCTATCGCCGCAACCAGGTGAACTGGACCAAAGGCGAGCCGCGCCGCTTCCGCTCTTCCGATACCGGCCAGCGCGGCTTCTGCCCCGCATGCGGCTCGTCGCTGACCTGGGAAGCGCTGCCCGACGGCGACGAGATCGATCTGTGCGTCGGCGGCTTCGACGATGCCTCGGGCTTCGAGCCGCAGGACCATCTGTGGACCGAGAACGCCATCCCCTGGTTCCACGTCGCCGACGACATCCCGCGCCACAAGCGGGGCCGTCCGAAGGAGTGAACGCTCTGCAATAGAGCGGCGATGGAAGATCGGCATGGATGCCCCGCGCTGATGCATCGGGGAACCCCGATCGGGCCGTCCTCGTTGGTGTCCGAGACAGCCGCAAGGAGCCATCACCGTGCTGAAATTTCTTGGAGGCACGATCGGGGTCATTTTCCTGATCGGCCTGATCGTCGTCATCGGCCTGCTGGCCCTGATCTTCTGAAATCTTCTGATCTGGCAGGCGGCGGCATCGCATGCTTTCGACGTCCGTTCGGGCTATTGTCGCGCCCATGCCGCCCGCGCTCTCCCTTTTCCGCTTCGCCCTGCGCGCGTCCGCCGGCACTCCGGCGGCGTAGAAGGCGCATGGCTTTCGATTACGAGATTCGCGAGGGCCGCGACGAGGATGCCGCCCATCTCATCGCGCTGATGGGCGCGGTGTGGGGCGAATATGCCGGCATCGTGTTCGATGTCGACGCCGAACTGCCCGAGCTCTACGCGCTGGCGACGCATTTCGCCAACCGCGAGGGCCGGCTCTGGGTCGCCGAGCGCGCCGACGGCGTCCTCATCGGCATGGTCGGCATGGCGCCGGCGGTGAAGGACGGGGAACGCACGCCCAGGCGCAATCCTTCCGGCATCGAACTGCACAAGCTCTACGTGGCGCGCGAGGCGCGCCGGTTCGGCCTGGCCTCGAAGCTGCTGGCGCTGGTCGAGGCCGAAGCGGCGCGGCGCAAATCCGCCTTCATCGAACTGCACACCGACAGCCGCTTCGTCGAGGCGCATGCCTTCTACGAACGCCACGGCTTCGTCCGCCTGCCCGGCCAGCGCGAACTGGGCGATCTCTCCAACTCGATCGAGTTCATGTACCGGAAGG
>JBDZUM010000002.1:23257-38152 GCA_040255215.1 Rhodospirillaceae bacterium | reverse complement strand
CGCCGTGCCGACGCGCACATGCGTCGCGCCCAGCCGGATGGCGGTTTCGAAATCGCCGCTCATGCCCATCGACACCTGCTGCAGCCCGTTGCGCGCGGCGATCTTGGCCAGCAGCGCGAAATGCGGCGACGGTTCGTCCTCGAGCGGCGGGATGCACATCAGCCCGACCACGTCGAGGCCCAGCGCCCGGCACTCGGCGACGAAGGCGTCGGCTTGCATGGGCGCCACGCCGGCCTTCTGCTCCTCCTCGCCGGTATTGACCTGCACGAAGACCGGCAGACGCCGGCCCTGCTTCGCCATCTCCTGCGCCAGCGCCTGGGCCAGCTTGGGCCGGTCGACGCTTTGAATGACGTCGAACAGCGCCACCGCTTCCTTCGCCTTGTTGGTCTGCAGCGGGCCGATCAGGTGCAGTTCGAGATCCGGCCATACCGCCTTCAGCGCCGGGAACTTGCCCTGCGCCTCCTGCACGCGGTTCTCGCCGAACACGCGCTGGCCGGCCCGCAGCAGCGCCTCGACCTTGTCCGCGCCATGGGTCTTGGACACCGCCACCAGGGTCACCGACGCCGCCTCGTCGCGCCCCGCCGCGCGGCAGGCGGCGGCGATGCGCTGGCGGATGGCGGCGAGAGTGCCGGCGGCGTCGAAAACGAGGCTCATGCCGCCCGTCATAAAGCAATTCGCCGGCCGACGGAATCGGCCGGGTTGCGGACAAAAAGAAACGGGCCTCCGAAGAGGCCCGTTCCCGACAGAGAGGTCCAGTTCCGCTGGCTTAGAACGTGACCTTCGTACCGAAGTAGCCCTTGACGCCCGAGCTGCCGGGGCCGCCCTGGTTGCCGGTGTACTTGGCCCACTGGGCGCCGGCGAACAGATCGACGCCCGGCCCGAGGTTGTAGGTGGCGCCGCCGTCGATCAAGGTCAGCTTGTCGGAGTTCGACGGGCCGTCGCCATCGACCACGCGCGCGGCGGCGAGGCCCAGCGTCCAGGCGCCGCCATCGGTGTAGGTGATGCCCACGCCGTACTGCTGCTGGTCGAAGTCGCCCTGCAGGCCCTGGTTGGACCAGCGATAGGCGCCGCCGATGGTGAAGCCGCCGAAGCCGACCGCCAGGCCGGCCGCGATGCGCTTGTAGTCCTTGAAGGTGCCGACATTGGCCTCGGAGTCGGCGAAGAAGCCGCCGACGCTGGCCGCGATCGACACGCCGTTGAACTCGCCCTCGTACTTGATGGCGGCTTCGATGGCGTGCTGGTAGTCGCCCGGGTTGTTCTTGAAGCAGACGCCGAAGCTGGTCGACGAGCCGCTGGTCGAGCCGCAGATGTTGCCGGCGGTGAACGGCGTGAATTCCGGCGTGTAGGAGACGCCGAACTGGAAGCCGCCGAAATTCGGCGAGAAGTAGACGATCTTGTTGGCGTCGCCGATATCGGCGTTGTCCGAACCGGCCGTCGACCACAGCACCGCGCTGGAGAAGCCCGGCGTGGCGAAGTGGAAGTAGTCGGGCGTGTCGACGCCGCCGCCCGGCGTGGCGGTCGGGATGAAGACGTGCAGCTGGTTGGCGGCGCCGGCGGTGGCGCCCAGCTCGAAGCGGCCCCAGGTGTCCTCGAACCAGATGTAATGCTTGTCGATCTGGTCGCCGCTGGTGAAGGCCTCGAGCTCGACCACGAAGCCGACGCGCAGGCCGTTGTCGAGCTGCGTGCGGCCCTTGAACTGGATTTCGCCGTCCCACTTGATCTGGTCGAAGCGGTCGGGAAGGTTGCTCTGGCCGCCCAGCGACATCAGCCACGACGCGTAGCCTTCGATGCCGACCTTGATCGGATCGGCCGCCTGGGCCGTGCTGGCCAGCATGCCAAGGCCGATCAGCGCCGAGGTCCCCAACAGAATCTTTTTCATAGTCCCCTCATTTGCTTGTCCGTGGCCTTGCGGCCTCGGGTTGTACTCACTGCACAGGGCATGCCAGAGCCGAACACCGCCCGTCTGTTGTCGTGACAATACGAGCCGCGGCCGGCCCGGCTCAATCGCGGATTCGCGAGCAAATTCATTGTCTTCCCGCATGTGCTTCGCAAGTCACAATCCGGTCATGCGGCGGGCATAAATCGGGCAGCGAATGGCTATCGCTCGCTATGCGATAGAAACTCGCTCGCGAAAAGACGTCTTCTGATGCGTTTTTCGGCAGGTCGTTGCATTTATGATCAACCGGCGGCGAGTTCGCCGGAAAGCGCCGCAAAAGCAGTGCCTAGTTTTCGTCCCGGGCGATGCCGAAACGGGCACGATCGGCCGCCGGCAACGGCCAGTAGCCGAAGCGCCGCATCTGCTCGCGATGATCGGCGCAGATCCGGCGCACCTGCTCGGGCGTCAGGATCTGGCGCCACTGCCCGGCCTGGCCGGCGCGGAAAAACGCCTTGGAATGGCTGGAGCGCTCGACGAAGCCCTGGCGGGTCTCCAGCTCCTTCAGCGTCTCGAAGGAGGAGAAGCGCACCGCCCGCTCGATGCGCTCGGGCGACGCCGGCAGGCCGAGAAAGCGCGTCAGCCGGGTGAAGCTGGGCAGCGGCCGCGCCAGCATGTCCTCGTAGCGCATGACGTGCAGACGGGGATTGGCCTGGCCGCTCCAGCTCGAGACGTGATTGCTCCACGAACTCATCACGTCCGGCACGCGATGCTTGAGGTTCGCGGTGCGCGCCTCGGGATCGGCCATCTGCGCGATCGCCTGGTCGAGGTCGAGCCCGAAATGGTCGGCCAGCGACGGCGCGACGTCGAGCGGATTGCGGACGATGTAGATCGCGCCCGAGGTCACGCTCATGTCGATGCAGGGATGGCCGCTGTCGAGGCCCAGCCAATTATGGGTCTTGACCAGAACCGAATCGCGCGAGGTGCGGGCGAGGTCGCGCTGCACGGCGCTGCGCAGAGCGGCGATCTCGGCCGGCGTCATCTCCGTCGTGGCGCGGCCTTTGGTGTGGGCGGCGAAGAAGCGCACCATGCCGTCGCCCAAGGTCAGCTCGTTGAGCCGGTTGGGCTCGATCGGCGTCGTGGCGTTGCGCATCAGATTGTGCAGGAAGGCGCGCAGCCAGGTGTTGCCCGACTTGGGATACGACGCCAGCCAGATGATTCCCGCCATCGGATTTCGGTCCGCCAGAACTTCGTGCGCCAGAACTTTGCGCCGGTGTTCGGCGCCCATGCCGGGCGCAAGGTTCCAGCGATGGCGGTGCAGGTCAAGCGCAGGGAGGCGATGCGTTCTTCGGCTCAGGCGACCGCCACAAAAAAAAGAGAGCGGGCCGAAGCCCGCTCTCCCCAATCTCCCCCGGAAAGGGTGGATTATTAGAAGCCGATGGCGATGCCGAACACGGCCTGCCAGCTATCCGGCTTGTCGGTGTTCAGCGGGCCGTCCGACAGGTTCCAGATCAGGCCGCTGGCGAGGGTGATCCCCGGCCCGAGCGCGTACTGGCCGCCCAGTTCGAACTGGTGCGTCTTGTCGTTCTTGCTGAAGCCCGGCAGGTCGCGGTTGAAGTGACGCCAGCCGGCGCCAATCGTCCACGGACCGGTCGTGTAGCTGCCGGCCACCGTGTAGATCCAGGTGTCGCGGTTGCCCTTCTGACCGTTGTTGTCGTTGCCGACGTTGAAGCCCAGGCTGAAGCCCTGAACCGTCACGTTGGCGCCGACCAGCCAGTGGAACCAGTCGTCCGCCGGACCCGTCAGACCGCCGACGGTGACCGCGACGTTCTTGTTCTCGGGGTCGGCCCACAGCAGACCGCCGTAGAGGGCCAGGTTGACCGAGTTGAAGGTCGCGACGTAGTTCGCAGCCACCTGAATGGCATGCTCCCAATCGCCGTTGTTGTTCTTGAAGCACACGCCGAAGCTGGTCGAAGCACCGCCGGTGGCGCCGCAGGCATTGCCGTTGGTGCCGGGACGGAACTCAGGGGTGTACGACACGCCGAGCTGGAAGCCCGAGAAACGCGGCGTGAAGTAGCTGATCTTGTTCGCGTCGCCGTTGTGACGGTCGTCCTGGATGGCGGTCGAGAACGAAGTGTTCGTCGTGTAGCCGGTGTGGAAGTTGAAGTTCTGCGAGTTGAAGCCAAAGCCCGGCATCATGCGGACCGTGGCAACGCCCTGAACCATCTTCGACATGACACCGTTGGTGGCGCCCAGCTCCAGACGGCCCCAGTCGCCCGACAGGAACAGGTAATGTTCGTCGACCTGGTCGCCCGTGGTGTAGGCTTCGAGCTCGACGCGGAAACCGACGTTGGTGCCGTTGTCCAGCTTGGTGATGCCGTTGAAGTGGATTTCGCCTTCCTGACGGATGCTGTCAGTGCGGCCATCGCCACCGCCCGGCTGCTTGTCCCAGCCGCCGACAACGAAATACCACTGGTAATAGCCGCTGACCGTGACCTTGATCGGATCGGCCGCCAGCGCGCTTGCGGAGAACAGACCCGCAGCAGCCAGCGCGGTCGATCCCAACAGAAGCTTCTTCATGTGTCTCCCTCTCTGTCTTTCAAAGCCGAGATCTTCTGGGACCGGATGCGAGCCACCCCCAACATCCGTCACAGCCTCAACGCGGCTGACGGGGCACAATAAACCGGCAGGCCCAGTTCCGGTCAAGGCGAGTTGGGCGGAACTTTGGCGAATTCGTGGGCACTGTGTCCAATTCGCCACAACATCGAAGATGCCCTGCAATCGCCTGAATTTGCGGTCTTTTTCTGCCATGACGCAAGCGTCGCAATCTCGACTTGCCGGGTCCTTCCGGAAGACCCTATAACCCTTGGCGGCAGGGGTCTGGCGCAGCGGTTGCCGCCGCCCGATACCCGCACCGCCCGCACCGGGCCCGGCCCTGGGCCGCAGAACAGGATCGTCATGCCGATTTCGCCCCGAAAGACTATCCAAGCCCTTGTTATAGCTGGATTCTCCTGTGCGCTGCTGGCCGGATGCGGCGACGTCGAGCAGGACTATCCGGAACATGTGCGCGGCGAGCGCTCGGCCCGGGTGCTGAGCCCGGCGGAGAAGGAGCGGCAGAAACAGGGCGGCGTGTTCGGGCCGGGTGGCCTGACATTGCTGGGCAGCAGCGATCGCAAGGAAGAAGCCAGCCGCGGCGGCGCCGACGGTATCGGCGTCAATTCCTTCCTGTGGCGCGGCGCGCTCGACACGATCGGTTTCATGCCGCTGGTTTCCGCCGATCCGTTCGGCGGCGTCATCATCACCGACTGGTATCAGCCGCCGGAAGCGCCGGGCGAGCGCGTCAAGGTCCATATTCTCATTCTCGATCGCGAATTGCGCGCCGATGGCGTGCGCGCCTCGATCTTCCGCCAGCGCTACGACCAGCGCGCCGGCGGCTGGATCGACCAGACCATCGATCCCAAGACCGTCATCGATCTGGAGAACACCGTTCTCACTCGCGCCCGCCAGTTGCGCATCGCCCAGCTCGGTTCCTGATCGACCCTATCGCGCCGCTCTCTCCGCTGCGCCGGCGCCGCCTTCGGGCGGCGCCTTTCGTTTGTGCGTGACGCATCGATCCGATGCAGGCGCCATCGGCATCGGACGCATCGGCGACGGCGCAACGACCATCGCCGTGAACGACGTTCAGCGTTTCAGCGTCGCCGGATCGACTTTCGCGCTGCCGCTCCACAACGGCGTGCTGGAGCGCTCGACGTATTCCTCGAGCATCAGATTGGCGGCGATCGACACGCGCTCTTCATCGGCGCGGTTGGGCGGCACGTCGTGGCGCAGCCAGGCGGGAAACAGCAGCAGCCGGCCGGGCTTCACCTCGAAGATGCGGCGGTTGCCGTTGAAGCGATTCTCCTCGGCGATCGGCGGCAGCATCACTTCCGCCGCCGGCCGCGGATCGGTGAACTGGATGACGCCTTCGCCCGGCGGCACTTTCACGTAATAGACCGCCGAGAGGAAATTGTTGGGATGGGTGTGGGCCGAGGCCTGGCCGCCCTTGGGATTGACGTTGGCCCACATGCCGGTAACGGCGGCGCGCGGCGATTTCAGCGCCAGGAATTTCAGCGCCCCGACCGCCGTGCGTTCGATCAGCCCGGTCAGCTCGGCAAAACCCGGATGGCGATGCAGCACCGGATCGGTCTGCCACGAGCCGCCGCGCGGCAGGGCAGGGCGGGGGCCGAGGATCTTCTCGATCTCACGGCTCAGGCTGGCGTTGAGGGCGGTGGTGGCGGCGGCATCGAGGTCGACCGACCACAGCGGGGTCGGAAACAGCTCGAGCACGCGCATGTCGGCAATGCGGGGGGCGGTCATGGCGCCGCCATCTTATCCCGCCCGGATCGGCGGGAAACTGCGGCATCGGCGACGGCCGGAACTCAGGCGGGCGGCTGGTCTTCCTCGACGACCTTGACCGCCGGCATGGCCAGGCGGGTCTGCGCCAACACCTCGTCGGCATAGGCGCGGCGCGCGGCATGGTCGACCTTGCGGCCGTTCTGCTGGCACCAGGCGAGGAAGGTTTCCGGCTTCACCTCGATGCGCTGCACCGTATAGCCATCGTTGCGCCAGCGCTGTTCGCGGGCGATGGCGCGCGTCTTCCACTGGTCGTAGCAAGGGTTGATGGCGTCGCGATCGGCGAATGCCTGATGCAATGCCGGCCAGTCCGTTCGGTGATACCAAGGTAAGGCAACGATATGAGCCATGCGAAATCTCCTCTGTCCAACCGGATCGAAGAGCGCCCCAATCGCAATCCAATTCGAAGTGCGACCACCGTGACTCCGAAACGGTCGCGAGTCGACCGGTATTTCTTTACCGAAACCCCTTGTAATACTTTTGCCGACATGCACTGAGCGGCTAAAGCGCGGTTTCGTGCGGCCACCGCCCAAGCCGCGCGCGAGGGTCATTGCCGCAACGTGCTGCACTCGTGGCTGGCGAGTGCCGAAACCGCCTTCTTGCGCGCCCGCGCCACTAACCCTAAAAACGGCAACCTTATTGACACGACCGGCCGCGATCGCGCGGTCGGCCGCACGAGGACGACATGGCGGAGCAGAACCCGGACGGCGCCAGGCGCTACAATTTCCGCGAGACGGAGCGCAAGTGGCAGTCCGTGTGGACCGAGCGCAAGACCTTCGAAGCGAAGATCGATCGTTCGCGTCCGAAATATTACGTGCTGGAAATGTTTCCCTATCCATCGGGACGCATCCACATGGGCCATGTCCGCAACTACACCCAGGGCGACGTGGTGGCGCGCTATCGCCGCGCCAAAGGCTTCAACGTGCTGCACCCGATGGGCTGGGATGCGTTCGGCCTGCCGGCCGAGAACGCGGCGATCGAAAAGCGCACCCATCCCGCGCAATGGACCTACGACAACATCGCCACCATGCGCGGCCAGCTCAAGAGCATGGGCCTGTCGCTCGACTGGAGCCGTGAGATCGCCACCTGCCATCCCGGCTACTACAAGCACCAGCAGAAGATGTTCCTCGACTTCTTCAAGGCAGGCCTGGTCTATCGCAAGGAGGCTTCGGTCAACTGGGATCCGGTCGACCAGACCGTGCTGGCCAACGAGCAGGTGATCGACGGCCGCGGCTGGCGCACCAACGCCATCGTCGAGCGTCGCCTGCTGTCGCAGTGGTTCTTCAGGATCACGCACTACGCCGATTCGCTGCTCGACACGCTGGCGACGCTCGATCGCTGGCCCGAGAAGGTGCGCCTGATGCAGGCCAACTGGATCGGCCGCAGCGAGGGCGCGCGCGTGAAGTTCCGTTTGAGTCCTGGCTCCGATCCTTCGTGACGCGGCTCCGCCGCTCCTCAGGATGAGGGGAAGACTTCCATCCAGCACTCCCCTCATCGTGAGGGCGGGACCTCCATCCAGCACCCCCCTCATCCTGAGGAGGGCGCGGCAGCGCCCGTCTCGAAGGATCCGGTGGCGCAGGCGACGCCAGACCACATCGAAGTCTTCACCACCCGGCCCGATACGCTGTTCGGCGCCTCGTTCCTGGCGATCTCGCCCGACCATCCCCTGGCCAAGGAACTGGCGGCGAAGGACGCGAAGCTCGAAGAGTTCGTCGCCGAGTGCAAGCGCACCGGCACCTCGGCCGAGGCGATCGAGACGGCGGAGAAGATGGGCTATCGCACCGGCCTGCAGGCGGTGCATCCGTTCGACCCGTCATGGACGCTGCCGGTCTACGTCGCCAATTTCGTGCTGATGGAATACGGCACCGGCGCCATTTTCGGCTGCCCGGCGCACGACCAGCGCGATCTGGATTTCGCCCGCAAATACGATCTGCCGGTGCTGCCGGTGGTGATCCCCGACGGCCAGGACGCGAAAGCGTTCTCGGTCGGCAAGGAGGCCTTCGTCGAGGATGGCCGGCTGGCGAACTCGAAATTCCTCGACGGGCTTGCCGTCGACGCCGCCAAGTCCCGCGCCATCGACGAGCTGGTGAAACTGGGCGCGGGCGAACGCACCATCAATTACCGCCTGCGCGACTGGCTGGTGTCGCGCCAGCGCTACTGGGGCTGCCCGATCCCCATCGTGCATTGCCCCAAATGCGGCGCCGTGCCGGTGAAGGAAAGCGACCTGCCGGTGGTGCTGCCCGACGACGTAAGCTTCGACCAGCCGGGCAATCCGCTGGCGCGCCATCCGACGTGGAAACATGTCGACTGCCCGAGCTGCGGCGGCAAAGCCGAGCGCGAGACCGACACCTGCGACACCTTCGTCGATTCGTCCTGGTACTTCGCCCGCTACTGCAGCCCACGCAGCGAGAACGTGCCGTTCGAGCGCGACGCTGCGGATTACTGGATGGCCGTCGACCAGTATATCGGCGGCGTCGAGCACGCCATCCTGCATCTGCTCTATTCGCGCTTCTTCACCCGCGCCATGCGCGACGTCGGGCTGATCGGCATCGACGAGCCTTTCGCCGGCCTGTTCACCCAGGGCATGGTCTGCCACGAGACCTATCGCGACCAGAAGGGTCTGTGGCTATTCCCCGACGAGGTGAAGAAGGAGGGCGACGCCTTCGTCACCGTGCGCAACGGCGAGAAGGTCACGGTCGGCCGTTCCGAGAAGATGTCGAAGTCGAAGAAGAACGTGGTCGATCCCGACCAGATCATCCGCGACTACGGCGCCGACACCGCGCGCTGGTTCATGCTGTCCGACAGCCCGCCCGAGCGCGATCTCGAATGGACCGAGGCTGGCGTCACCGGCGCCTGGCGCTTCCAGCAGCGCCTGTGGCGCCTGGTCGAGGCCGCCGCCGCCGGCCTGCCGCAAGCCAATGCCGCATCGCCGGCGCAGTTCTCCGGCAAGGCCACCGCCTTGCGCCGCGCCGCCCATCGCGCCGTCAAGGGCGTCGCCGACGACATCGAGGCGTTCCACTTCAACAAGGCGGTGGCGCGGCTCTACGAGCTGTCGATTGCCATCGCCGACTTTTCTCCCTCTCCCCAACGGGGAGAGGGTCGGGGTGAGGGGGCGACGGCGGACTCCGATCAGTGGGCGCTGCGCGAGGCGCTGGAAATCTTCGTCCGCCTGATCGGGCCGATGACGCCGCATATCGCCGAGGAGATGTGGCGCCTGCTGGGCCACGACACGCTGCTGGCCGACACCGCCTGGCCGGTGGCCGACGCCGCACTTGTGGTCGACGCCGAAGTCACCGTTGCGGTGCAGGTCAACGGCAAGCTGCGCGCCACCATCACCTTGCCGGCCGACGCGCCGCGCGAGCTGGCCGAAACCCGCGCCCAGGCCGAGCCCGATGTCGTCAAGGCGCTCGACGGCAAGACCCCGCGCAAGATCATCGTCGTGCCCAACCGGATCGTGAACCTGGTGGCGTGATCTCGTGTCTCCTCTCCCCGGCGGGGAGAGGACTAAGAGCCCGCCCCGGACTTGATCCGGGGTGAGGGGGATCTCGGAAGAACAGCCCCCTCATCCCAACCTTCTCCCCGCGGGGGAGAAGGCGCCCGAGTTCCTGCCTCTTTAGCCGCCATTCCCCATCCGCTAACCGCATCTGCCCAATAAAGAGTCGTGCTGCAGTGCATGGCTGATGGCTTGTCGCGCGCGCCATCGAGGCACAGCATGAGGCATGCGCGCGCGCCTTCTCCTGCTCGCTTTTCTCGCCGCCCTCGGCGCGGCTGGCGGCGCGGCGTGCGGCGCGTTCGCCCAATCGCTTCCCCCCACCGCTTCGCCCAAGGCCTTGCCCTCCGACCTGCCGCTGCCGGTGTTGCAGTCGCTTGCCTATGTCGACATCGCGCCCAATCGCGCGCTGCCGCTCGACCGCGGCATCTATAGAGACGCGCAGCGTTACTTGCGTTTGGCCGACGAGCTGCATGCCGCCGGCGATCTCGACGGCGATGGCACGCGCGATGCCGCCGTGTTGCTAGAGGAACGCACGCTCGCCACCGGCGTGCCGACCTTGCATCTGGCCGGCGTCGTGCAGCGCGCCTTCCGCGTGCGCAACATGGCGAGCTTCCGGCTGGGCGAGCACGTGCAGGTGCGATCGCTCGCCATCCACGACCGGCAGGCGACCCTGTCGCTGCTGGTGATGGGCGAGGGAGATGCGCCGGCGCGGCCGACCCTGAAGATGACCCTGGCGCTGAAGCTCGCCGGCAGCGAATGGCAGGTCATGCGCCAGGAGCCCGCCGGCCGCTTCGCCCTCGCCGATCTCGCCGGCACGGGCTGGAAGCTCGCCGCCGATCCCGCCATCACTGCCCAGTTCGCCCCGGCCACCGACGGCGCGCTGCGTCTGAGCGGCCGCCTCAATTGCGGCCGCTACGCCGCCACGCTGACGGAAGAGGGCGCCATCGCCGACCTGGTGAGCCTGCCGCCCGAATCGGCCAAGACGCCCTGCACCTCGCAGGCGCAGGAGGCCGACCGGGCGTTTCTCGCCGCCTTGGCGAGCGCGCGCGACCCGCGCTTCGATTTCGGCCGGCTGGCGCTGGGCTCGGCCATCGCCTTCGCCCGCGAATAGCAGCAGCGCATGGCGGGCAATTGCCAACGCCGCCCCGCCGGGCGCATAACGCCTCCATCATGACCTTCACGCGCAGCCAGATCCTGAAATACCCGCCCGAGCGGGCGTCGGCCCGCCCCAAAGCGATCCTGTTCGATCTCGACGACACGCTGCTCGACGCCTATGGCGATCCGGCCGGCGCCTGGAAGCGCCTGCTCGACGCGCACGATCACGGCCTCGATCCCGAAATCGCCGCGCGCATTCCCGCCACCATCCAGGAGGTGGCGCGACCCTACTGGGCCGACGCGCAATGGGCCTCGCGCTGGCGCGTCGATCTGAAGGGCGCGCGCCGGCTGGTGCTGCGCGAGACCTTCGAGCGGCTGGAGCTGGCCGACCGCACCATGGCCGACAGCGCCATGCACCGGCTGGCCGAGGATCTGGCCGACGCCTTCTTCGAGCTGCGCAAGTCGGAATACAAGCTGTTCCCCGATTCGCTGCCGGTGCTGACCGCGCTGCGCGCCGAGGGCGTCAGGCTGGCGCTGATCACCAATGGCGGCGCCGACATCCAGCGCCACAAGGTCGAGCGCTTCGGGCTCGAGGATTACTTCGACCACATCCAGATCGAGGGCGAGTTCGGCAAGGGCAAGCCCGAGCCGGAAGTCTACGTCCACGCTTTGTCGAAGGTCGGCTGCGAGGGCTGCGACGCCTGGATGGTCGGCGACAATCTGGAATGGGACGTGCTGGCGCCCAAGCGCGCGGGCATCACCGGCATCTGGTTCGATCCGAAGAAGGCGGGCCTGGCCGGCGCCATGCACACCGGCGTGCCGCACACCGCCGCGCGCGAAGGCAGGCTCGACGCGCAGCCCGACCGCATCATCCACGAACTGCCCGAACTGCTCGACGTTCCCGAGCGCGGCTGCGCGCTGCGCTCCTAATTGTCATCCCGGCCGAGCGTAGCGAGAGCCGGGACCCATAATGCCGGTCGCCTTGATTCTCGTCGCCCGACGCAACGCAACGGGCGTCATGGGTCCCGGCTCTGCGCCCCTGCGGGGCTTGGCCGGGATGACAGGATTTGCTGCTACGCCCGCGCCCCGATCAGCCGGTCGCCCGCCACGATGGCGTCGGCCTCGATCTCCGGCAGCGTCTTCAGTCTCTCGTAAAGCGGCGCGAAATCCGGCCGCGTCGCCTCGAACAGATCGTCGAAGCTGTCGATGACGAAATAGCAGCGCTGGAAATCGTCGATGCGGTACTGCGTGCGCATGATGCGCAGCAGGTCGAAGCCGATGCGGCGCGGCGTGTTGCTCTCCAGGCTGTAGAGCGTCTCGGCCTTGGACGAGACGATGCCGGCGCCGTAGATCTTCAGCGCGCCCGCCTCGCGGATCAGGCCGAACTCGACGGTGAACCAGTAGAGCCGCGCCAGCTGTTCCAACGCCTGCTGCCCGCCCAGGCGCAGCGCCTTCAGCGCGCCCTCGCCATAGGCCTGCATGTAGTCGGCGAACACCGGATTGGCCAGCAGCGGCACGTGCCCGAACGTGTCGTGGAACAGGTCGGGCTCTTCCAGATAGTCGAGCTGCTCGGGCGAGCGGATCCACCACGTCACCGGAAAGCGCCTATTGGCGAGATGCTCGAAGAACACCGGCCCCGAGCACAGCCCGTTGACGGCGACGATCTCCATCCCGGTTCGCTTCTTCAGCCGTTTCGTCAGCTCCTCGAAGCGGGGAATGCGATCGCCGAGATCGAGCTGGCGCAGGCCGTCGTTGAACTCGGCGCAGGCGTAAGACGGCATCAGCGCACTCTGACGCCGCCACAAGGTGCGCCAGGTCTGCTGCTCGGCCGCGCCATAGAGCGCATAGGGCTGGTCCACCACCACGTCGCCCGGATAGGCGCCGGCAGCCAGATCGGCGCGCATCGTGGTCTGGTAGGCCAAAGTGCCGTTCATGCTCATGGCGAAACCTCCTGTTTCAGTAACGCCCATCCTGCGCGCCTGCACCCGCAATTTCCCCGCAAAATGCAGGCGATTCTGGCCAGTAGCGCAAATTTCCTGTATCTATTGGCTAAAGAACGCAGGAACCCCGCACCCATGCCTGAAACCGCGCTGGACAGCTTCGATATTGCCCTGCTGGCTGCATTGCAGGCGGACGGCCGCGCCTCGCTTTATGCGCTGGGCGAGAAGATCGGCCTGTCGGCCTCGCAGCTGGGCCGGCGGCTGAAGCGGCTGGAGGAGGCGGGCGTGCTCGCGGGCTATGCCGCGCTGCTCGATCCCGAGGCGATCGGGCTGGGCTTCGAGGCAATCTGCCTGGTGTCGCTGGAGCGCCATTCGACCGAGGGCACCGATCGCTTCCACGACGCCATGCGGCGCTTTCCCGAGATCATGGATTGCGTGGCGGTGACGGGCGAGGCCGACTTCATCCTGCGCATCGTCGCCACCGACCTGAAATCCTATTCGCAGTTCCTGCTCGACAACGTCATGCCGCTGCCCGGCATCCGCCAGGTGCGTTCGTCCATCGTGCTGCGCACCATCAAGCGCAGCCACGCTCTGCCGCTGCGGCATCTGAAGGGATAGGGGAAGGCCGCGCCGTCGGGTTGCGGCCGGGAAGCGCTAATCCTCGTCCTTGTCGTCGCTGCTGGCGGCGGGCGATGGCGTCGGCGGGTTGCGGATCGGCAGCGGCGGCGGCGCGGCCAGCGTGCTGATCGGCGTGGTGATCTCGGGCGAGATCGGCGGCGGGATCGGCACCGGCTTCAGCCCCGGCCGCGTCGCCGGCTTGACGTGCGGCGGCGGCAGCGACTTCTTCACCAGCTGCACCGGCTTCTCCGCCGGCTTGGGCGCCGGCGTCGGCCGCACCGGTCTGGCGGCGACGGGCTTCGCCGCCGGCTTCGCGGCGGGTTTGGTTGCCGGTTTTGCCGCCGCCGGCTTTTTCGCCTCAGGCTTGCGGGCAGGCTTCGCCGCCGCCTTCTTCGGGGCCGCTTTCTTGGCCGCCTTGCGCGGCGCCGCCGCCTTCTTCGCAGCCTTCTTGGCGGCCACCCGGCGGGCCGCCGGCTTCTTCTTCAACGCCTTCTTTTTACTGGCTTTTTTGGCCTTCTTGACGGCCTTGCGCTGTGCCATCTCGTCCTCCGGGGAAGCTCCGGGCGGGCGCCCGGATCACGCGAAAGAACCCCGGCCATCATCGTCCGGTGACGGATTCTTGGCAATGCGCGGGTGAATCGGACGCCCGATTTCCTGTGGAGGATCGGCCCGCCCGCCCCCTCGGCGCGGCGGCCCGGTCATTCCAGATCGATCGTGTGCTCGGCCATGAAGTCGTTCTCCAGCACCGCGAAGGCCACTTTCGTCGCCCCGGCCGGGCAGGAGAAATCGTCGACATCCTCGAAGTCGATATCGGCCTTGCCGTAGTTGATGCGGAAATCGCGATCCTCGAAGACGCACAGCCCGACGCCGTCCTCCTCGTCGTCCCAGATCCAGTCGGTGCCCTGCTGGCGGGCGTAATAGGCGTAGGCATAGAGGACGTGGTCGGCCACTTCGGCGCAGCGGGCGGGGCGGATCTTCTGCCAGCCGGCGACCACCAGCCGGTCGCCATCCTCCTGGGCCACGGCGACCTCGATCACCCGTTCGGTGCGGTTGCACAGGGTAAGCTGGGCCTGCGCCGCCGTGGCGCCGGTCACGATCAGCAGCAGCGCCAGCAGCAACAGGCGCATGGCGACCTCAGCGGCAGGCGTTGGGATGCAGCAGCTTTTCGCAGCAGGCGCGCCGCTCCTGCGGATCGGGCTGGCGGCATTGCTCGCGCTCCTTGAGCACGAAGCCGTTCAGCACCCAGGCCGGACCGTCGCCGCGCGTCGAGACCGGGCGCGCCGCCGGCCGCGCCGCAGCCACCGGCTTCACCTCGTCGCTGCCCGCCTTCTGCGCCAGCGCCGGCGCCGCGCCGCCCAGGCAAAGCGCCAGCGCCATCGTCAAGCCGGCCGCAAGTATCGCGCGCATGATCCCCCCGTCTTCTCTATCGCGCGATTGTCCGCCCGAATGCCGCCCCCGCTCAAGCGCCCAGCCTTGGGATAAAT
>JBDZUM010000002.1:10853-23157 GCA_040255215.1 Rhodospirillaceae bacterium | reverse complement strand
TCCGACATCATGGTGTTCACCGGCGCCGGCATCTCCACCGAATCGGGCATTCCCGATTTCCGCTCGCCCGGCGGCATCTGGAGCCAGTACCGGCCGATCGACTTCTCCGAGTTCATGGCGTCGGAGGAAGCGCGGCGCGAATCGTGGCGGCGCAAATTCGCCACCGACACGGTGATGCGCAAGGCCGAACCCAATGCCGGCCATCGCGCCGTCGCCCGCCTGGTCGAGCGCGGCAAATGTTCGGCGGTGGTGACGCAGAACGTCGACGGGCTGCACCAGAAGTCCGGCGTGCCCGACGCGACGGTCATCGAACTGCACGGCAACGCCACCTACGCCACCTGCCTCGACTGCGGCGAGCGCCACGAGCTCGACGACATCCACGCCGCTTTCGCGCGCGACGAAACCCTGCCCGACTGCGTCAAGTGCGGCGGCATCGTCAAGACCGCCACCATCTCCTTCGGCCAGGCGATGCCGGTGGTGGCGATGGCGCGGGCGCAGGAGGCGGCGCAGGCCTGCGATCTGTGCCTGGTGATGGGCTCGTCGCTGGTGGTCTATCCCGCCGCCGCCATCCCGCTGCTGGCGCAGCGCAATGGCGCGCGGCTCGCCATCGTCAATCGCGAGCCGACGCCGCAGGACGACGAGGCCGATCTGGTGCTGCACACCGAGATCGGCCCCACTTTGGCGGCGGCGGTCGGCGTCAACTGACGCCGCGCCGCCTGATCGGATGGCGTCTCAGAAGCGGAAGCGCACCCCCGCCACCAGCGCCAGTTCGCCGGACGATTCGCCCTCGTCGCGCGCGTAGCTTGCGGTGCGGAACAGCTTGCGCTCCCAGCTCACCCCGACATAGGGCGCGAACTCGCGCTCGATCTCGTAGCGCAGCCGCAGGCCCAGCTCGACGTCGCTGATGCCGGCGCCGATGCCCCGTTCGCGCACGTTCTGCGCCGAGAGATTGACCTCGACCAGCGGCTGCAGCACCAGGTTCTGGGTGATGTAGAGATCGTACTCGGCCTCGACGCGCGCCGAGATCTCGCCCTTGTGGCTGACGAAGGCCGTGGCATCGACCTCGATGAACCACGGCGCCATCCCGCTCATGCCGAAGGCGGCGAAGCCCCGCTCGGGCGCCGGCCGGTGGTCGTAGCGCAGACCGGCATAGGCGTCCCAGAAATCGGAGACGCGCCAGGAGTAGACCAGTTGCGCCTCGGCCTCCTCCAGCGGACCGCCGGTCGGCAGCGCGCCTTCGGATTTCAGCAGCAGCTTCCAATCGTCGGTGCCGATCCAGGCATGCACGTCCCAGGCGAAGCTTTCGCCGTGGGCGGAATGGCGCAACTCGAACTGCTCGGCCTCGACGAACCAGATGAGGTGCGCATGGCCGTGGTCCGGCGATTGCGCCCGGGCGGCCGACATGGTCGCCGCCGAAAGCGGCAGCGCCAGCGACAACGCCGCCGCGGCGAGAGAAACCAGGCGGCTCATTTGGCTTCCGCCTTTCTCTCTTCCTTCGGGCCGACGACGAAGCGCGTCATCATGCCCGCCTCCATATGGTAGAGCAGGTGGCAGTGGAACGGCCATTCGCCCGGCTCGTCGGCGGTCAGGATGACCGACACCTCCTGGCCCGGCGGCACGATGGTGACGTGCTTGCGCGGCATGCGCTCGCCCTGGCCGTTCTCCAGTTCGACGAACATGCCGTGCAGGTGCATCGGGTGCGCCATCATGGTGGTGTTGACGTAGCGGATGCGCACCCGCTCGCCGTACTTCACGCGGATCGCCTCGTCGTGGCCGAACGGGCGTCCGTTGATGTTCCACATGTAGCGTTCCATGATGCCGTTCAGGCGCACCTCGATTTCCTGCGTCGGCGCGCGCGCATCGTCGTTCTTCCGCGCCGAGCGCAGATCGGCATAGGCGAGCGCCTTCTCGCCCGGCCGCGTGCCGGCATCGCCCCAGCCCACGGCCCGGTCGGGCGGCGTACTGCTCTTGGACGGCGACGCCGGCATGGCGTGCTGCATGCCGCCCTGCTGCATGCCCCCGTGCCCCATCTTCGAATGGTCCATCTTGTCGTGGCCCATCTTGGAATGGTCCATCTTGTCGTGGCCCATCTTGGAATGGTCCATGGTCGAATGGTCGGCCTTGCCGGCATCGGCGGGGGCACCATGCCCCATGCTGGAATGATCCATGCCGCCGTGGTCCATGCCGCCATGCGCCATGCCCATATCGGCCATGGTCAGCACGGTGCGCGGGCGCAGGGCAGGGATCTCGCCCGCCATGCCGGCGCGCGGCGCCAGGGTGGCGCGGGCGTAGCCCGAGCGATCGATCGGCTCGGCGAAGAAGGTATAGGCCCGGTCCTCGCGCGGCATCACCATCACGTCGTAGGTCTCCCCGACGCCGAAGCGGAACTCGTCGACCCGCACCGGCTGCACGTCCTGGCCGTCGGCCGCCATGATCGTCATCGGCAGGCCGGGAATGCGCACGTCGAAGAAGCTCATGGCCGAGGCGTTGACGATGCGCAGGCGCACCCGCTCGCCGGGCGCGAACAGCGCCGTCCAGTTGTCCTCCGGCCCCTTGCCGTTGACCAGGAAGGCATAGCCGGTGACGTCGGCCAGGTCGGTCGGGTCCATGCGCATCTCGGCCCAGTCCTGCCGGTCCTTGAGCGTCGCATCGAGCCCGTCGCGCTTCGTGTCGCGGAAGAAATCCATCAAGGTGCGCTTGCCGCGATTGTAGTAGCCGGGATCGGCCTTGAGGTTGGCGAACACCCGGCGCGGGTCCTCGCGCGTGTGGTCGGACAGCACCACGACGTAGTCGCGGTCGGCCGCCGCCTTCTCGCCGTTCTTCGGCGCGATGACGATGGCGCCGTACATGCCCATCTGCTCCTGCATCGCCGAATGCGAGTGGTACCAGTAGGTGCCGGACTGGCGCAGGCGGAAACGGTAGGTGTAGGTCTCGCCCGGCTGGATGGCGACGTAGCCGTTGAAGCCCGGCGCGCCGTCCATGACGCCGACCAGCAGCAGCCCGTGCCAGTGGATCGAGGTCGGCTCGTCCATGCGGTTGGTGGCGTAGATCACCACCTCTTCGCCCTCGCGCCAGCGCAGGGTGGGGGCGGGCACCGAGCCGCCCATCATCTTCGCCCGGCTGCTGATGCCATCGACGGTGATGCGGCCCTTCTCGACCGCGAGGTTGTATTCGCTGGCGGCGGCGAAGGCGCGCCGGCCGGGATAGACCGCGTAGATGCCCGCAGCACCGGCGGCGCCGGCCGCCAGCTTCAGGGCGGTGCGGCGATTGAGGATGGTGTCCATCGCAGCCTCCCTCACTGGAAACGGAACTCGCCGACCATGCCCAGCTCGTAATGGCCGGGAATAGTGCAGGCGAATTGCAGGGTCGCGGTCTGCGCGAACTTCCACGTCAGCTCGGCGCGCTTGCCGGGCTCGACCAGCACCGAGCCCGATTCCGGCCCGTGGCTGTGCATGCCAGCGCCATGATCCATCTTCATCTTCTCGCGATCGATGGCGGTGGCGGTGATCATCCCGTGGTCCATCATCGTCGCCATCATCTTCTGATGCTCGACATGGTCCTCGGGCCGGCCAAGGGCGAATTCATGCAGCAACTCGCCCTTGTTGACGATGACGAAGCGGACGACCTCGCCCGCCTTCACCGTGACGCTCTTCGGCTCGTAGAGCGAATCCTTCATGGTGATGGTGACGGTGCGTTTGGCCTGCGACGCCGGCACGGCCTGGCCGAAGGGAAGCGGCGCGTGACCGGGCGCGGCCGACGCAGCGGATAGCGGGACGACGACGAACGGAATTGCAGCGAGCGCGCTCGCCACGACAAGTGAACGAAACATGGAACACCTCGAATAACGGAACGGCGGGCGCAAGGCCCGCATGCCTGAACGGGGAACCGGCAAAGCCGGCGGTCAGGCGTTCTGTCGAGGCGGCCGGAAGGGACCGGCGAGGGCGCGCGTCACCACCTGCGGCGGCGGCGCGGCAATGAAGGCCGGGCCATGGTCGACGGCGGCGGCAAAGTCGGGCGCCTGCGTCAGCACCATCAGCGGCGCGCAGGCGACGGCGCAGCAGGAGAAGGTCGGATCCGACCGCATATCGCTCGTGCCGGCGCCATCGTCGGCGTGGCAGTCCGAGGCGATCTGGGGTGCGGCATGCGCCATGGCGTGACCGCCAACCATGTCGTGGCCGCCGGCCAGCGCATGCGTGGTGTGGATGCTCGCCATGCCCGACAAGACCAGGCATAGCGCCGCCACCATCGCCAGGCCACGCCCGGCGGCGAGGAAAAACCTTGATGTGACGGCGGCGTGCATCGGCGAAGTCTAGCACCGCCCGGGGCCGCTTCAAGCCAACCCTTCGCGACGTCGCGTCGCGCGATCATGGCGCGACTTCGGCAAATGCGGCGGCAATCAGGCAGCGCGTTCGGCGGAACGGCGGGCCACCAGAATCGTTTTCCGATCAGCCACGCCGCAGGGCGACGAGGCCGATCCGCTTCCCCCTTCGAGATCGGTTCGATCCGACCGCAGCGCTGGCGTCATAAGGCATCGGCCGCTTCGGAACTCCCCGTTTCGTCAAGGCGCCCGGTGCCACCATTCCAGCCAGGCTGCCACGCCGTCCTTCGGCGACGCATGCCTCGTGCTTGGGGCAGGCCGTCGCGGTGCAACCAGCGTCTTCCCGTGGCCGGCCCCGCGTAGCGAATCGTTCCCGGGAAGGGGCCGCCCCAATGGCGCGCCGTGGGGAATGGGTTCGTACTTTTTCAAGCGGCGGCGTCGCTACAGCGTCGCGCGCCGCGCCGCCAGGGTGGCGATCATCTGCGCCGCCGCCATCGCCGGCTTGACGAACGCATCTTCGCCCTTCGACGTCGCCATCTCCTCCAGCATCGGCACGATCACCGCATCGAGCCGCTCGGCCGCGCGCAGCCGCGTCGCCGCATCCGCATGGACGTCGACGAGCGCCAGCCAGTGCGCCATGTAGATCTCGTCGGTGGTGAAGACGTCCTCCTTGCCGTGCGGGATCAGCTTCTTCATCGCCTGCGTCTTGCTCAGATGGTCGTAGTCGAAATGCGCCCAGCCGCGCTTGGCCAGCTCGGCGCGCACATAGGCGTTCTTGGGCGCGAACACGCACCAGAAATCCTCGTAGTCGATCGCGCCGTCGACGTAATGCCGCCAGAAGCGGCCCTCGAGCAGATGGTCGCGCTCCAGCAGATGGCCGAAGCCGCGCTGCATGTCGGCGGCATCGCCATAGGGCAGCACGTCGAGCAGCGCGCCGGCCCGCTTCGCCTCCAGCGCCTCCATCGCCTCGACCCCGTCGTCGATCTGCTGCGCCGTCGGCCGGTAGCCGCGGCGGCGCACGTTGCGGCCCATCACCCGGGCGATGACGCGATTGGCGTCGCTGCCCAGATGATCGACCAGCACCCGGCGATAGCGCGACTTGCCCGACTGGCCGGCCAGCCATTCGATGGCGTTCCTCTTGCCGCCGGTCGCCTTGTAGTCGCGAAAGCCCTGGCGCAGCAGCGGATGCACCAGATCGTCGCCCAGCGGCGTCAGCAGCCCGAACACCGCCGCCTCGTCGACCGCCGGCGCGTATTGCGCCCAGAAATCGGCATCGGCGCGCGCCATGGCGCCGAGGTCGAAGGCGAAATCGTCGGCCGCGCCGCGCTTGTAGCCGTCGGCCAGCGCCTGCACCGCCTCGTCGCTCAACCTTGCATAGTCCTCCGCCAGTTCGCTCGGATGGATGGCGCGCATGCCGTCGGCGAACAGGGTCGGCGGCAGATCCGAGCCGGCGCCGACCGGCGTCGCCGCCGCCAGCCGCTCCATGCTGGCGCGCACGCCGGTTTCGACCAGATCGTCGACCGCGTCGTAGGCGCGGCTCGAGGCCGCCGTCTCCATGGCGCGCGCCAGCGTCGTCTGCTCGCCGTTCGACAGCCCCTTGGTCGCCGCCTTCTGCAATGGCGAGACCTGGTCGGCCATCTCGCGCCGGATCGCCAGCGACACCACGCCGGTGGCGTCGAGGAAGCGCACCGGCATCAGTTTCTCCGCCACCTTGGCGATGCGCCGCGCGTTCTCCGGCCCTTCCAGAATCGGCCCGGTCATCAGGCTGGCCGCCGTCAGCGCCATCTGCCCGTTGCCGGCCGCGTCGCCCTGCAGGTCCTTGCGCCGCAGCGCGATGCTCAGCAGCTCGGCGATGTCGAGCGCCTCGCCGATCACCGGCAGCAGCGAAAAGGCGAGCTGCACGATGGCGCCCTGGCTCTCCATGATCGCCGTCAGCAGCATCGCCCGCTGCGTGATCGTCGTCACCGCCGTGACGCGCCGCGTCGGTGGCGCACCGGCGCGTTCGGGCGCGCTGCGCATCACCGCCTCGTCCCATACCGAGAGCTGGTGGAAGCTGGCGATCTCGTTGGTCTGGTCGGCGTAGCGCTGGAAGCCGGTGATCTTGGTGTTGGCCGTGCGCGCCAGCACGATGTCGGTCTGGCTGATGCCGTAGCTCTTCTGCGAGATGCTGCATTCGAGCGTGAAATCGACCAGGCTGGGCTCGAACGCATTGCTCGCCTCGGCCGCCACCGCCCAGTCGTCGCGGCCGCAGGCGATCCGAACGCCCAGCGGCGTGCGGGTGATCGAGATCAGCGCGCGCTTGTCCGCCACCGCCTCGGGATCGTCGACCGGCTGGTTGGCGCGATCGACGTAGCGCGTCGAGAGATAGGCCGCGTAGTCGGCGCGATCGCCCGCCTGCGGCACCTCCTCGGGGCTGAGCACGCGGATGACCTCCAGCTTCACCCGCGCGACGTATTTCTCCCACCACGACGGGTAGTGGCAGCCCGAGCAGGCCTGCGCCTCCTGGTATTCCGATTTCAGTTTCACCTGCGGCGCGCAGAACAGCACCAGCGTATAGACGCCTTCGTCGGTCAGCGGCGGGATCACCGTCCAGCCCAGCGGGCAGATGCCGCTCTCCTGCCACGACGGCGCTTGCCAGCTTACATAGTCGATCAGGCTAGGCGGCAGGCCCGCGCCGCCCGGCGGCCCGACCAGCATGATCAGCCCGCCGCCGCGCTCGGCGCTGGCCTGGTCGACCACGACGCCGAGCCCGTCTGCCGCCCGCGCCATGGCGGGCTCAGGCCGGAATGGCCGAGGCGTCGGCGTCGAGCACCACCAGGCTGGTCGGCACCGTGTATTCCCACGGCTCGCCATAGGGCAGCGCCTTGTCGAGGTTGACGTCCTTGGCCTCGGCGATCTCCTCGACGATCGGCACGTAGAGCGGCGAGCCCAGCACCGGCGCGTCGCGGCCCATCCAGATGCGTCCCGTCGCCAGGAAGAAGATCATGGCACGCTCGAAGCCCGGCCGCACCGGCACCTGCACCCGCGACGAGCCGGCCGCCAGGAAGGCGGCGAAGGCGGGATCGGGATCGGTGCGGTTCAGCGTCTCCTTCCACTTGCTCTTGTCGCCCCAGAAATAGGGATAGAACAGATAGGTCATCTGCTCCCACTCGAAGCACTGCTCGAAGAACGACACCACGCGGCCGTCCTTCAGCGCCTCGGGCACGTCGATGTCCTTCACCCCGTAGACGGCGCTGGCGCCGACCAGCGGGTTGAACTCGACGAAATGCTGCTGCGTCAGCATCTCCAGCGCGCCGCGCTTGAGCTCGACGCGCTCGATGCCGCGCTTGGCGTCGGGATGGGTGTCGGCCATCATCACGCTCTGCACATTGGCGCTGGCCGCCACCTCGGCGTTATAGGCCCGCCAGGCGCGATCGCTGGCTTCCTTCATCTTCGTCCAGCAGGCCAGCTGCCACTGCTCGTAGAGCGCCGTCGTGCGGGTCAGGGTGACGCGGATGCCCAGCACCGCCGCGCACAGATCGTAGGCATAGACCGCGATGTCGACCGTGTCGGCGACGTTCTCGATCGCGCCGAAGCCTTCGCCGTCGAGGCAGTCCATCGCCCGGTTGCCGACGATGACCTTGAGGAACGAAGCCTTGTCGTTGTTGTCCTTGAGGAACTTGGTGCTCTCGGCGTCAACCCGCACCCAGGTGGCGAGGTAGCCGGACGTCACCGGCAGCGCGCCGGTATAGGTCTTGATGTTGTAGTCGTCGCCCTTGATCTTGCCCCTGAAGGTCTCGGGCAGCTGCACGGCGACGTCGACGAACAGCTTCTCGGCCGGCGGCGGCGGCAGGTCGCCAGCGCCGAAGCGGGCGCCCTGGCCGAGATAGAGCGTCTCGCTGATCTCGTCCGGCGTCACGTCGAAGCGCGGCGGCTGCGGCAGCAGCACCTGCGTCCGGCGGCCCGAATCCTGCGCCGCCAGGAAGACATGTGCCGGCTGCGGCACGTTGAACTCCATCAGCAGCCGGCGGCCGTAATTCATCACCTGCGCCCGCCAGCGCTGGTCGAGCCAGCGATAGACGCCGACGATGTGCTGCGCCCCGCCGGCATTGTCGAAGCCGTGCGAGTTGGTCTCCTCGGTCTCGGCCAGCACCGTGCGGGTGGTCGAGTTCAGCCGCCTTTCGCTCACCGTCGTCACCGACTTGTCGATGACCTCCTGCGCGAAATTGCTGGCGCTGGTCGCCGCCTCCTCGCGCGCCGTCTCGTAGGCGAAATCGGCCGAGGCGTCGACGCTCAGCACCGGCCCGTACTTGGCCGAGATCTCGACCCCGGCGCCCAGAGACATCTGTTCGCTGACGGTGCGGCTGATCTCCTGCGACACTTCCGAACGCTGCGTCGACTGCAGATCGCGCGTCGCGCTCTCGTTGGTCTCGGTCTCGCTCACCGTCGTTTCGGTGATGCGGTCGAGCTTGCGATGCACCCGGTCGCGCGTCTCGCTGGCCATGACGTTCTCGACATGCGCGATCTGGGTGCGCTCGTAGCCCACCATCTCCTCGCGCACCACCAGCAGATCGCCGATGCCCGCCGGCCGGATCGGATTCGGCGCCGGCCCACCGCCGCCGGTCCCCGGACCCGCGGCGCCACCCTGCGAGGCGAGGCTCTGCCAGGCGCCGGGCGGCGGCAGGATGATCGGCGCCGACAGCGCCGCCTGCGGCACCGGCGCGCTCTGGCGCAGCAAGGTGATGGTGTAGGCCGCCCGCAGCGCCACCTGCAGCGCCTGGCGCTCGGCCGGATCGACGCCGCTGGCGTAGCAGGCGGCGACGAAGCTGTCGGCCAGGCTGCCGACCAGGGCGGCGATGTTCTGGAACATCTGCTTCTGCGCCGCCGGCAGGCCCTGCGCATAGGCCTGCACCGGACCGGCATCGATCGGATTGCCCGACCGCGCCATCACCCGCCCGCCTTCGTTGAGCAGCTCGATCGCCTCGGCCTGCTTGGCATTGGGCAGGTAGTTCGGCCCCTTGACGAACTGCGTCGCCGCGCCGACCACGGCGTCCAGCGAATCGGCGCGACGCAGCGCGACCAGGAATTCCGATTGCGGCAGCTCGCCCAGATCGATGCGCAGCTTCGGCCGCAGCGGCCGCAGCGCGCGCAGCGCCATCATCCTCATCACCGTCCGCTTGGCCATGGTCGATCTCCCCCTGCGATCCGCGTTGCGTCGCAGGCAGGGTCACACGCGAGCAACGCGCCGGCCAAACGAAGATTCGTATAGACACCCGGCCTTTGTGATCCGCTTCACAAATCGCGAAGCCTGCACCCCGACCGCAACTTCACGCGCAGGAATTGCAGACGCGCAAGCGATATCACGCGATGGGACGATCAGGGACTTTCGCCCACCTCCCAACCCCATCATGTCTCGCTATCGCTCGACATGACAAAGACAGAGAGCGGACGCCTTCCTTTTTCCGTCATCCCGGCCGAGCGCAGCGAGAGCCGGGACCCATGACGCCACTTCAGCGCATGCCGCCCCATCGACATGGATCCCGGCTCTCCGCCCTGCGGGCTGCGGCCGGGATGACGATGTTTGAGATGTCAGGCTTTGCTTCGACAGGCTCAGGAGCGAAGCATCTCCTGTCGACAGGAGCGTCCGGAACCCTACCGTCGCCCGCCGCCCCGCGCCCGCTGCACATTCGCCGCGTTGGCCAGCCGCATCGCCGCGCGGCGCACGATGACCTGGTCGGGCATGCCCGTGGTCTTGCATTGCAGCTCGGCCTCGGTCAGCAGGGACAGCGCCTCGCCCAGCGCCGGCGCGTTCCACAGCGAGAGTTGCCGCGTCAGCTTCGGCCGGATCGAGAACAGCGGCGGCGGTCGCAACCGCTCGATGGCGGCGCGCGCGTCGGCGCCCGCCTGCATGGCGGCGCGCGCCCCGTGCAGGCGCAGGAAATGGCGCGACAGGGCGCGCAGCAGCGAGATCGCCGCCGTGCCCTCGGCGAAGGCGCGGTCGAGCGCGCGGTCGAGCCCCTTCTGGTCGCCCTCGGCCGCCGCCAGCGCCACGTCGTCGAGCGACAGCGCCGCCGAATCGCCGACGCAGGCCATGGCGTCCTCGAGACTGACCTCGCCGCCATCCTTGCCCTTATAGAGCGCCAGCTTCTCCAGCTCCTTGCGTGAGACGCCGCGATCGCCGCCGAGATTGTCGATCAGGAACGACAGCGCCTCGGGCGCGGTGCGCAGGCCGGCCTGGCCCAGCACCTCCTCGACCAGCGCGTCGAGCGTGCGACCCTCGTCGGCATAGCAGGGCACGGCGGCGGCGAGCTTGTGCTCCTCGGCCAGCTTGCGCAGCTTCGAGGTCTTCTTCAGATCGCCCGCCTCGAGCACGATCAGCCCGTCGCCGGCTGCGGCCTCGAGCGCGTTGGCCAGCGCCTCCACGCTTTCCTCGCCCGCCGGCCGCACGCGGATGACGCGCCGTCCGCCCATCAGCGAGATGGCGGCGATCTCGTCGGCCAGCCGCGCGCCGTCGTCCTTCAGGGCGCTGCCGGGAATGTCGACGACGCGAAACGCATCGGCGAGATCGGCACAGACCGATTGCGCCGCCTTGCGCCCGCGCTCGGCCACCAGCCCTTCGTCCGGCCCGTAGACCAGCAGCGCGCGCAGCTTGGCGTCGGGATTGGCGACGGTGCGGTCGGCGGCGGCGGCGGCGATCTTCATGGCCGCACCATACAAAGCGGCGCGGGCAGGGGAAAGCGGACAGGGGGAAAGCCGCGCCATCGGGTTTGCGGCGCGGCGCGTTCCACTTGCGCACAGGCTGTGGCCGGCGAAGTTTCCTCGCCAAGAAGGCGGCGGAATGTTACAGACCTGTCATGTCCGCCCTGTTCGGGTTAGCCGCCGCGCCCGTCCTTCCCGCCCCGCCCGCGCCCTGGCGCAAGATGCAGTCGCACGACATCGGTCCGGTCGAGGCGCTGGGCAATCGCATCCATTCCACCCTGCCCGAGGATACGGCCGTGTTCGCCGAACGGCTGGCGCTGTTTCCCGCCGGCTGTTTCGTCGCCGACCATCGCAAGGCGCTGGCCGCCTATGCGCTGTGCCATCCCTGGCGCGCGGGCGATCCGCCGGCGCTGAACGCGCTGCTCGATTTCATCCCGTCCGGTTCGACCGTGCTCTATCTGCACGACATCGTGGTCGATCCCATCCGCCGCTCGCTGGGCCACGCCGCCGCCATGATCGGCCACCTGCCGACCCTGGCCATCGCCATGGGCCTGCCGGCGATCGAACTGGTGGCCGTGCTCGGCACCGCCAATTTCTGGCGCGGCCACGGCTTCGCCGCCGTCGAGGATCCCGCCCTCGCCCCCGTCCTCGCCAAATACGGCGACGGCGCCAGCCTGATGCGCCGCAGGGTCTGACGGACAACGCCGCACGGCTTCCCTTCGTCCCCCGGCCCAGCGCCCTCTCTTTTTGTCATCCCGGGCGAGCGCACTCTCTCCTTGTCATCCCGGGCGAGCGCACTCTCTCCTTGTCATCCCGGGCGAGGGCAGCGAGACCCGGGACCCATAACGCCCGCGCAACCTCCTCAGGCCCGGACCGAAGATAATCGCTGGCACGGTTCTCCGCCGCCACTGATAATCGGACCTCGCATTCCACCGTCGCCGCCGGCACGCCATGCTCCACACCGTCCTCGATGCCATCGCCCTGATCGCCGCCATCGGCAGCGGGCTGGTGGCCGGCACGTTCTTCATCTTCTCCGTCACCATCATGCGCGCGCTCGATGCGCGGCCCGCAGCCGAAGCCGTCGCCGCCATGCAGGCGATCAACAGGATCATCCTGCGTTCGGCCTTCATCCCGGTGTTTCTCGGCACGGCCATCCTCGCGCTGGCCTCGGGCCTCGGCGGCCTGGTGCACTGGGAGAGCGATGCCGGCAAGCTGCGCGCCGCTTCCGCCGCGCTCTACATCCTGTTCAGCCTGTGGACGACGCGCAGCTACAACGTGCCGCTCAACAACGGCCTCGACATGGCCGAC
>JBDZUM010000002.1:3522-10753 GCA_040255215.1 Rhodospirillaceae bacterium | reverse complement strand
CGCGAGAAGCGGCATCTGTTCGACGTCTGGCTGCCGCAATACGCGCCCTCGGCCGAGCTGCTGTCCTGGGCCCGCGCCCAGGGCTTCCCCGACGCCGACGAGCCCAAAGCCTGGGCCCGCTTCGCCGCGCGCTACGAAAAGGAAATGACCGCCACCGCCGAACGCCGCGAGGCGCTGAAATTCCTGCGCCTGCTGTCGCAGGAATCCGACATCGCCATCGGCTGCTATTGCGCCAACGAAAGCCGCTGCCACCGCTCGCTGCTCAAGGAACTGATCGAGAAGGCGGGGTAGGGGTTAGCGGCGCATGCCCCAGCGCGCGTACTGCGCATCGACGCCGGGGCTCATCGCCCTCGCCTGCGCCAGATCGGCATCGGCGCCGACCCGGTCGCCCAGCCGCAGCCGCGCCAGGCCACGCCCGTAATAGGAATATTCGCGCGCGCCGAGCTGGATGGCACGGTCGTAATCGGCAATGGCGGCCCGCCAGTCGCCGCGCTTCAGATGGACGAAGCCGCGGCTGTCGTAGGCGGCCGCCAGCTTTTCGTCCAGCTTCAGCGCTTCGTTGCAGTCGGTCATCGCGGCATCGAGCTCGCCCAGGACCGCGCGCGAGAAGCAGCGGTTGTTGAACAGGCCGGCGCTTGGCCCGTCGATCGGCAGGGCGGCGTCGAGCGAGGCGATGGCCTCGCGGTGACGTTCCTGGCGATACAAGCAGGTGCCGCGCGCCAAGTGCAGCCGGGGTGTTTGCGGCGCGATCTCGAGGACGCGGTCGAGCTCGGCCATCGCCGTCGCGCAGTCGCCGCGTTCGACGACGATCCCGGCGCGTAGGACACGGAAGATCGGCGAACTGGGGGCGAGCTGCAGTGCGCGATCGATGTCGGCCAGCGCCTCGTCGAAACGCTTGAGATACGCCTTGGCGGTGGCGCGATGGTAGATCGCCTGGAGAAAATTGGGATCCGCTCGCAGGGCGGCGTCGAAATCGGCGATCGCGGTCACGAACTCCTGCTGCGCCATGTGGGACAGGCCGCGGCCGAGATGCGCCATGGAAAGGCTGCCATCGATCCGCAATGCGGCGTCGAAATCGGCCAGCGCGCGTTTGTAGTCGCGCTTATAACCATAGGCCGTGCCGCGCATGACGAGATAGTTCGGATCGCGGGGCGAATAGCGCACCAGCGCGTTCCAGTCGACCAGCGCCGCATCGTAGTTTTGCCTCATCATGTGGAAATTGGCCCGCATGCCCTGCGCCGCGATGCGCGCCTCGGGCGGCATCGCGGCATCGTTCATCGCCTTGGAGCAAGCCTCGATCTGCGCGTCGGATGGCGGCTCAGGCGACGTCGGCAGCTTGAAGCACAGGCGCAACGCTTCAGGCAACGCCGCCGGGGGTTGGGCGAGCGCCACGTCCGTCGCCGGAAACGACGGCAGGAAGGCGAGGGCCGCGACAAGCAGGAAGCGGGCCGGCCGGGAGAGCGCCGAAGCGATGGCATCGTGCATGAAGGCGAGTGTCGAAGAAGGAATTGCAACTTGCAACCTTCACCGCGCTGCATGCAGTGGTGTGCGCCGTCGGTGGCCGGAACGTTTTTCGCCGCTCGCGGCGTTCGGGCACTACGCAGGCTCTAGGGCTTCAGGCCCCAATTGGCGAATCTTGCGGCGATGCCGGGATTGGCCGCCCGCGCCCGCGCCATGTCGGCTTCGCCGCCGCCGCTGTCGCCGCGTCGCATCCGGGCCAGGCCGCGCCCGTAATAGGCGTAGGCGCCGCCGCCCAGCGCGATGGCGCGATCGTAATCGGCGATGGCCTCCGCCGGCTGGCCCTGGCGCAGGCGGATCAGGCCGCGCTGGTCGTAGGCCGCGGGATCGTCGGGCAGCTGGCGAATGACGGCGTTGCAGTCGGCCAGCGCCGCCTCGAAGCGATCGAGCAGCGCCAGCGACAGGCAGCGCGCCAGCAGGATGACGGGGCGCGGCCCGTCGATGGCCAGCGCCTGATCGAGCGCGGCCACCGCTTCGCCGTGCCGGTTGGTGGTCTCCAGACAGCGGCTGCGCGTGAAATGCAGGCCGGGCGCGCGCGGCGTGTCGGCGGCGATGCGGTCGTAGGCCGCCAGCGCCGAAGCGCAGTCGCCGCTTTCGGCGATGACGCCGGCGCGGGTGATGCGCGGGGCGGGATCGCCCGGCATCAGCTCGATGGCGCGGTCGAGATCGGCCAGCGCGGCGGCGTAGCGGCCGAGCTGCGCCAGGGCCGAGCCGCGCCAGTAGTAGGCGACGCCGAGATCCGGCTTGAGCCGCAGGGCGGCGTCGAAATCGGCCAGCGACGCCTCGAACTGGCGGCGCTCGCTGCGCAGCATGCCGCGCATCAGATGGGCGGGATAGAGTTTCGCATCGGTGGCGATCGCCTGATCGAGATCGGCGAGCGCCGCCTTGCTGTCCCGGCGCCCGAGATGCGCTTCGGCGCGCTGCCATAGCAGGCCGGCGCGTTGCGCCGCGGTGAGCCCGCTGCCGGCCAGCGCGCGATCGCAGGCGCCGACGCGCGCGTCGGGCACCAGGCTGCGCTGGCCGCAAGCCCGGATGGCCTCCGCCGCTCCGTCCTGCGCGAGGCCGGCAGCCGGCGCCAGTGCCGCGATCACGATGGCGCAGAGCCTGCTGAGGCGGATCATGCGCCAATCGTGCGGCAGCCCGCCACCGCGCGCAATCGGCGCAAACCTTCGCCAACGACAAACGCAAGGACGGATCGGTCGCCGGCAGATGCGCCTAGGGCTTCAGTCCGGCGACGGCGAACTGCACGTCGATCACCGCCAGCCGCTTGCGGGCGGCGGCGATGTCGTCGTTGCCGGCCGCGTCGCCCAGTTTCAGCCGCGCCAGGCCGCGGCCGAACAGGGCATCGGCCATGGCCGGCTTCTTCACCAGCGCCGCATCGAAGTCGCTCTTGGCCGCCGCGAACCGGCCGCGCAGCAGTTCGACGAAGCCGCGCGTCACGTAGAGATCGGGATGGCCGCGCCGCGTCAGCACCCGATCGGCGACGGCGACGGCTTCGTCGAGCCGGCCCATCACCGCCAGCGCCCAGCCGCGTCCGGCCAGCGTGTTGCCGGCCGGGGCCTCGGCGCCGATCGACATGGCGCGGTCGAAATCGGCCAGGGCGCGGGCGGCATCGCCCTTCATCCGCCACGCCCGGCCACGCTGGAAATAGGCGTCGGCGTCGTCGCGATGCAGGCGCAGCACCTCGTTGTAGTCGGCCAGCGCGTCGTCGGCCCGGCCCATGGCAAGCAGCAGATCGCCGCGCTCGTGCAGCGAGCGCCATAGGTTGCCCGAGCTGCGCACGAACCGGTCGTGTTCGGCCAGCGCAAGCTCGTACTGGCCGCTCTGCTGGTAGGCTTTGGCCCGCGCGCGCAGGGTCGGCATGAAGCCCGGCTTCAGCCGCAACGCCGTTGCGAAATCGGCGAAGGCCGCGTCGAACTCGCCGCGATCGGCATAGGCGATGCCGCGATTGTTGTAGGCGTTGGCGTAGTCGCGATTGAGCGCGATGGCCGCGTTGTAGTCGGCCAGTTCCTCGTTGTGCATCTCGACGCGGCCATGGGCGATGCCGCGATTGTTGTAGGCCATCGCCGTCGTTTTCTTGTCTTCCTTGCCCTCGCTGATCACCACGTTGCAGCCGATGATCACGATGCCGGGCACGCCCTCCCAGTCGAGACAGGCTTTCAGCAGTTCCGGATAGACATGGTCGGGCACCGCCGCCGCGGGGCCGGGCAGGGCCAGCGCCGGCAGGGCGGCGAGAACGAAGCGGATCGTCGGGAAACGCGCGGTCATGGCAGCGGTTATGGCGGCGGTCATGGCGAAAGCATGATCGGCCAACCCCGCCCGGCCGCAACCAGGATTAGGCATCAGACGGCGCTGCAATCGTATGGGCTGCCGCGTCCGGCGGTGCGCCTAGCGCCCCTTGGCGCTGTTGAAGTAGACGCCGAGACGGGCGCGGATGTCTTCGGCCAGCTGCACCGTCGCCCGCCGCCTGGCGTCCTCGGCCGAGCTCAAGGTGGCGTAGGGGCTGGCCAGCACGTTGTAGCGCACGATCGAGCGGGCGGTGCCCTCGTTCAGCGTCCGCCCGTCGGCCGTCGATACCAGCCGGTAGCGCGCCGCGAGCGTCAGGTCGGCCGCCGTCGCCACCTCGTCCGAGCGCACCAGCACGTCGCGCCGCGTCTCGTCGAGATCGATCTTCAGCTCGTAGGCCGGCTGCGCCGGCTCGCCGCGATAGTTCATGCGGTCGAGCAGCGCGTTGCGCAGCATCTGGCCGCTGCGCTCGGGAATGGTGGCGACCTTGGTCTGGTGGAAATCGTTGAACACCGCATCGCCCGGCTGCTCGCGATTGCCGTAGAGCGGTTCGAAGCCGCACGCCGCCAGCGCCAGCAGCAGGGCGAGGGCGGGAACGACGGCGGACGCGAAGGTCGACGGGCGGCGCATCATGCGCATCTATATATCCTTTCGCGCCCGGGCCGGTCACGCACGAAACCGCGCGCTACTCCCTGACGAAGCGCAGATGCCGGGCGCGTGCGGTGTGGGCCTCCAGCGCATCGCCGGCGGCGGCCGAGCGCGTCAGCCGCGCCGTCCAGCTGGCCGGCAGGAAGCGGCCGGGCGCCACGATCTCGATCCAGTCGCCGGCGATCGGCCTTGCCCGCCAGAAGCCGACCGCGCGCAGCAGCGGCCCCGACACGCCGACATCGGCGTCGGCGTTGCCGCCCGGCTTGACGATGGTCCAGCGGCAGTCGAGCTCGGCGCAGCGCCAGCCGCCCTCGATGCCGCTGGGCAGCGCCGCCGCGCGTTGCAGCTTCTTCAGCGCCTGCGTCCTGCCGGCATCGTCGACGAACTCGATTCCGTCCTTGCGCGCCTTCACCTTGGCGACGATGGCGCCGGCTTCCGCCGCCCACCAGCCATCGGCCTCCGCGCGCAGCGGCATGACGGCCGAGAACAGCGTCAGGGTCGGCGCGTTGCCGTGCAGCGGATGGGGGCCGCCGATCTCGACCAGCAGCCCATGTTCGTCGTCGAAATAGAGGCCGGGCGGCGGCGGCTTGCCGGTGCCGGCATCGGGCGCGCCCAGCTCGTCCCACAGCAGCGCATCGAGCAGCCGCCGCGCCAGCGCATGCGGATTGACGCCAGAATCGTTGGCCAGCACCAGCACCGCGATGCCGCGCGCGGGCGCCAGCAGCATCTCGCTGCGATAGTCCGGCCACAGCCCGCCATGGCCGATCGTCGCCAGCCCGCGATAGGCGAGCGCCTCCTGGCCGCGGGCGTAGACGTTGCCATGGCCATGCGTGAAGGTCTGCGTCGTCGCCAGCAGCGCCGGCAGGAACTCGAAGCCGCGCGGCGGCGCCAGCAGGGCGCGCGACCACAGCAGCAGGTCGTCGAGGCACGACACCAGCCCGCCTTCGCCGCCCAGCGCGAAACCCTGCGCCGCGCGCCGCCACTGCAGCCCGCGCGCATCGAACCGCCCCGCGCCGTCGGCCTGCTGCAGATAGGCGCTGGCCAGCCCGGCCTCGACCGCGAAGGGATCGGGCGTATGGCGCGTGCCGGCCATGCCCAGCGGCTCGAAGATCCGCCGCTTGAGGAATTCGCCCAGCGCCAGGCCCGAAACCTTTTCGACCGCCTGGCCCAGCAGCCGGTAATTGGTGTTGCTGTAGAGAAAGCGCGTTGCCGGTTCGAAGTTCAGCGCCGCATGCCGGTCGATTAGCGCGTCGATCGCCGCCTCGCTCACCACATGATCGAGCTCGACGCCGCCGGCCCGGAACATCGTCAGATAGTCGCGCAGGCCCGAGCTCATATGCATCAGGTTGCGCAGGCTCAGCGCGCCGGCCTTGATCGCGCCCAGCCCCGGCAGCCGGCCGGGCAGCACGTCGCGAATGTCGGCGTCGATGTCGAGCGCGCCCTCGCGCGCCAGCAGCAGCACCGCAGCGCAGGTGAACTGCTTCGAGATCGAGGCGATGCGGAACGACGTGCGCGGGCCGATCGCCACGCCCTGCTCGATCGAGGCCAGCCCGACCCCGCCGCGCAGCAGCAGATCGTCGCCCTGCAGCACGGCGACGGCGAAGCCCGGCACGCCGCCATTGGGCTGGTCCGGCCCCGCCTTGCGCTCATGCGCGCCGACCACCATTTCCAGCCGCCGCACCGCCGCCAGCCGCGCCGCCGAGCTGGCGAAACCCGCAGGGGCGGCGGCGAAGGCGGGGGCGGCGAACATGGTGCTCATGCGCCCACTATAGCCCGGCCCGCCATCCGCATTACAGCACCCGGAATGCAAAAACCCTCTCCCCGCGCTTCGGCGGGAAGAGGGTCTTAATCTTGTATCGATGCGCCTCTCCGGAGAGAGACGCTTCAGGGTCTAGCCGCGCACCCGGTTGGTGGTGCGGCCGGCCGGCCCCTGGCCCGGCGCCGGATTGGCCGTGCCCGAACGCTGCTCCAGGGTCTGCGTCGTACCGTCCGGATAACGGACGAGACCCGTGGTGTAGTAGATCGTGCCGTCCGGCGTCACGATGGTGCCGTCGGTGTAGCGCCACGACGAATACTTGGCCGGCGCGCTGGCCTGCACGTTGCCCTGCTGGTAGACCGGCCCCTGGCCCGGCGCCGGATTGGGCGGCTGGCCCTGGCGCAGCGGCACCGCCGTCACCGTGCCGTCCGGATAACGCACCATCCCGTCGCCGTAGTAGATCGTGCCGTCGCTGTGGCGGATCGAGCCATCCGAATACAGCACCGAATTGCCGTAGGTGTTGCGATCCATCATGCGGTCGGTGTTGCCCGGGTTGACCCGCGCCTCGTTGGTCGATGCGGTGTTGTTCGAGGCGCCGATGCCGGTGCCCATGAAGCCGCTGTCGCCGCACGCCGACAGCGCCAGGCCGCCGCCCAGCAGGGCCGCGATCGCCGCGCTCGATTTAAGATGTCGTAAAGTCATACCGTCCTCCTTCAGATTTTCCCTTTTCCCCCGCTCATGACATTTGGCTCATGACAGTGGACTGCGCGTGCTTCCCATCGCGCTCCCGTTGCGCCCTCAACGACCCCCCGCCCGCCTTCGTTCCGACTCGATTGGATTCGCCGCCCCCCGCGGCACCGACGTAGCCCCAACGGCACCGACGTAGTCCCAACGGCACCGACATGCCGCGCCTGCTTCTTCTTCCGCCCTCATGCTGAGCTTTTTTCCGTCATGCTGAGCGCAGCGAAGCATCTTCTCTCCACCCGAAAGATCTACCCGCGGGAGAGAAGACCCTTCGCTAAT
>JBDZUM010000002.1:0-3422 GCA_040255215.1 Rhodospirillaceae bacterium | reverse complement strand
GCATCTTCTCTCCACCCGAAAGATCTACCCGCGGGAGAGAAGACCCTTCGCTAATTGCTCAGGGTGACGGAGAGAGGGGCTCTTCTTCTCATCCCGGACGAACGCCTCTCTCTTTGTCATCCCGGACGAACGCCCCTCTCTCTTTGTCATCCCGGGCGAGCGCAGCGAGACCCGGGACCCATAACGCCGACTCTCCATTGCAAGTCGCCGACATGATGGGTCCCGGCTCTCCGCCCTGCGGGCTGCGGCCGGGATGACGACTGAAGAAAGCCGGCAGAGTGGAGCTGACGCTTTCCTACCCGCCCGATCCACCCGACGAACCGCCACCCGACGAACCACCGCCCGACGAACCACCGCCCGACGAGCCACCACTCGAGCCGCTACCGCTCGTTCCGCCCGAACCACCGCCACTCGAACCACCGCCACTCGAACCACTGCCGCCCGAGCCGCTGTTCGGCGTCGTGCCCGAGCCGCCCTGGTCCGGCGCTGGCGCATTCGAATCGCCGGTGGAAGAAGATCCGGCGCCTTCGTTGAGCCGCTGGCGGATGGTGGCGGGCGGCCGCTCGTCGTCCTGCTTCACCGCCTGCGCCAGCACCGCGCCGCCGCCCGAGATCTTGGGCAGCGGCCGATCGCCTTCATCCGGCTCCTCGTCCGGCGCCTGGCTCAGCAGCAGCGCATTGGCCCGCGCCCGCCCGTCGCGCGACTGCCGCTCGGACCGCGTCGATTGCGGGATCGGCTCGAGCAGACGCGGCCCCTCGATGTTGCGCGGCCCGCCGGGAATGCTGTCGTCATAGGCGCCGCCATCGCGCGGCAGGCTTCCGGTATTCTGATAGGGCGAGGCCCCGCCGCCATCGCCGCAAGCCGAAAGCGCCATCGCAGCGCCGCCCAGCAGCGCCCCGCTCAGCAATGCCCTGCACAGCGCGCGTTTCGAGGTCGTGTCCATGTCCGTTCCTTCCGTTTGCATGACTGTGAGTCAGGCAACGGCAGGCGCAACGGCGCGGTTCCTCTTCCTTCTTGTCCCTTCTCCCGCCCGCGGGAGAAGGTGGGCGAAGCCCGGATGAGGGTGCGGCGTCGCGTCGGCGACGCCATATCAAGCCAGCTCTCTGCACGACCACCGCAAGCGCATCCGCATCGCCTGCCGCCCCGCCGCAACGCGCCTTCCGCGGCGTCTATCGCGAGTCGCGCGCCGCGCCGTAACGCCCCACGGGCAAGGGCGCGGTTTCGGGCAAAGTGAACTCGCGCGCCATGATCGCCGGCACACCGGCCTCGAAACTCAGCTTGTGCCGGTGGTCCTTGAACGCCCACACGATCCAATCCTGGATCTCGCCGTCGGGGTGGACCATCTCGCCCCATGTCCGGTGGTCGCCGCATTCGGCCGCCAGCCGGCACAGCAGCCTGTACCTGTCCGGCCAGGCCTCGCCCTGGTGCATCACATAGGCGCGGAACACGTAGTCGATCTTGGCGCGCTTCAGTTCGTAGAAGTAATGGCTGTTCGAATTGCGGCGCATCGCGGCCTCCTCTGTCGAAGAGGCGAAGCTGCCCGATCGCCGCTGTGGATCGCTAGGCCGCAAATTGCTGGCGCGTGCGCTGGCGAATCGCTGGCGCGCTGTCGCGGCGACGCCCCGGAGACGGACGGGCGACATTCTTCCAATGCCGGTGCGGCTCGAAACCTTGCGCGCCCACCGCAAGCGCATCCGCATTGCCTGCCGCCCCTGCCGCAACGAGGCGGCGCTGCAGGGCTACGCCCGGGCGCCGTTCATCGACCGCTACGGCGACATGATCTTGAACGACCTGCGCCGCCGCTCGCGCTGCCGCGGCTGCAGGGACAAGCGCGTCACCATCCGGGTCGAGGAAACGCCGCCCTGGGAAGGCGACCAGATTCCGATGCGGCCGGATCTTTAGGGAGGGCGGGGCTCAGATGGAGAGGCGAACTCATTTCGTCCTTCTCCGGCGCGTGTGCGATTGGCGTCTCCCGGCAGTTCATTGTCACCTGCCGGGGATACGCCTTGGGGGCTACCTATTGCAAACCGCACCGAGGGGCCAAGCCGCATGGCGGCGAAGGCAAGTATATGGACGGCAGACGCTAAACCAAAGCGCCGCGCCGTCCGCATCCCGATCCGAGCTTGTTACGCCCTTAGCGGATACCGGTCAGGCGGTTACCCCTCCCGATTCTGACGGGCGGACGGCGACGGCCCGCTTAGTTCAGGCGGAGCCGGGCCGGTCCACAACTTGCAGTTTTCCCCGCCATTCGGTAGAGAGCGCGCGCCAGTCGCGGCAGTGCTGCTAAGGCGGGAGGCGCCAGGATATTGGTTCCTGTGCCGACCCTCCTGCCGCTGGCACCTGATCTTTTGAGGCTGTCATGGCGACCGTAAAGAAAGGCGTTCTCACTGCGGCAGGCGAATGGTGGAAGCACCTGCGCTGGACCAAGCGGAATTTCTGGAAGGCGGAACGTAGGGCAGCAAAGAAGGCTGCAAAGGGTGAGACTGCTGCCTAGCAGAAGGCCGTTCCGTAGCGCCTGAAACCGTTGCTTGCTGCGGCAATGATTCCAGTGCTGCCTGTCCCGCGCCAAGAGGGGCGGTTGCCCCGTTGTTGGGCTACCTCGGGGAATTGGACCCCGGCGCGTCCTGCCCAGCCTTGGCACCGCCCGCCTTGCCCTGCTATACAAACGCCGGCCCTCTGGCGATCAGGGGTCCGGGAAGCGTAGGGGAGATTGGCACCCCGAGAAACCGGGCTCCGGCGTGTGCGATCGGTGCCAGGCTCCCCAGCGGAGTACGCTTCCAAGGCGTCAGAGGTCCGACATCTCCAGCGACATTCAGCAGCCGATTCCGGCATGGAGGTCGCATGGACAATTCCTATCCCGAGTACAGGGTCTACACCTCGCGGTCGCAGTTCCGCGGCACCGATGTGTTCGAGTTCCCGGGTGAGTTTGGCGAACATATCACCTGGTACAACGAGCAATCGATTTACGTGCGCAAGGAAGGTTTCGTACCGTTCCAGCGCAGTATGCTGACGGTGGCGCCGCGCTTCGACCGGTACGGTGAAACGCGGCTTAACCTGCGTCAGACCAACCACTGGCTGAGGCTGCTCGACCATTCGGCGAATGCCATCGCCGCTGCCCACTCGGCCGAAGGCCTGCTGCGCATGGACAACCGCATCCTGGTGGACCCTGAGAACTTCATCATCAGGAAGGCCCAGCTCCTCCGGATGGTTGCCGGCCTGGCGGCAGTGGCGGAAAACGCCCTGCGCAAACGGTCGAGCCTTTGGGTGCTGGGGCTTTAGCCGGGAGGGAAGTCAGCAGCTCGCAGGACCAGATCAGGCCGGCAGCCGAGACGGGTGGTTTCACCCCACCCGCTCGCTCACCGCGTCATACCCCGCCGCCGTGAACTGGATCAGGCACAGCCCGTGCCCGAACGGATCGGCCA
>JBDZUM010000044.1:19972-29644 GCA_040255215.1 Rhodospirillaceae bacterium | reverse complement strand
CTGTTGGGCGGGATGATGCAGACGTCGGTGGTGCGGTCGACGAAGCTGTTGGAGGCGAAGTTCTTGGGATCGACCACGGCGCTGTCGACATTGGTGAAGATCTTGAATTCGTTGCCGACGCGCGCATCGTAGCCGTAGGACGACAGGCCGTAGGAGATCACACCCTCGCGCTTCTGCGCGTCGACGAACGGCTCGATCATGCCCTTTTCCTGCGCCATGCGGCGTATCCAGATGTCGGACATGATGGCCATGGATTTCTCCCAGACGACGGCGGCGGGACGGCGGATTGCGGGCGAAACCGGGCGTTTTCCCGGTCGGGTTCTTGTAGACAAGCCGCGCGCCGGCCTCAAGGCCCGCGAGGCTCTTTCCCGCGCCCGGACGGCGACGATTTGGCCGCTTCGGCCGCATCCTCGCCCGTCTCGGGCGCCGGTTCGGCCCGGCCGCGGGTCTGCGCCTTGCGTCGGCGCAGATTGTCGCGCAGAGCCGCCGCCAGACGTTTCTGGCGCTCGTCGGGCTGGCGCGGCGGCTGGGACGACGACGTCATTCGCGGTTTCAAGGCCTCTGCCGGGATGACCCCGGCGACTGCTATAGGGCAAACTGCCGGCTGGAGGAACCGAAATGACCCAGACGTTGCGTACCCCGGACGACCGATTCGCCGGCCTGCCCGGCTATGAGTTTGCCCCCCATTACGTCGAGACCCTAGCCGCCAGCGGGCCGCTGGCCGGGCTTCGCATGCACTACGTGGATGAGGGCCCGCGTTCGGCCGAGCGGGTTGCCCTGTGCCTGCACGGACAGCCCACCTGGAGCTATCTCTACCGGCGGATGATTCCGGTCTTTGCAGCAGCCGGCTATCGGACCATTGCGCCCGACCTGTTCGGTTTCGGCCGGTCGGACAAGCCGAGCGACGAGGCGATCTACACCTTCGACTTCCACCGCGACGCCCTGCGCCTGTTCATCGAACGGCTGAACCTGCGCAGCATCATGCTGGTCTGCCAGGACTGGGGCGGCCTGCTGGGCCTGACGCTGCCCATGGAAATGCCCGACCGCTTCGACCGGCTGCTGGTCATGAACACCATGCTGGGAACCGGCGACGCGCCCTTGGGCAAGGGCTTTCTCGACTGGCGCGCCTTCTCCAACAGCCAGCCCGACATGGCGGTCGGCAAGCTGCTGAAGCGGGCCTGCCCGCACCTGTCCGACGCCGAAGCCGCGGCCTACGACGCGCCCTTTCCCGACGTCACCTACAAGGCGGGCGTTCGACGCTTCCCCAATCTGGTGCCGGACCGGCCCGATGCGCCGGGTGCGGCGATTTCGCGTCGGGCGCGCACCTGGTGGCAGGAGCAATGGCGCGGCCAGACCTTCATGGCGGTCGGCGCCAAGGATCCCGTACTCGGCCCACCGGTCATGCAGCATTTGCGGACCTTGATCGCCAATTGTCCCGAACCGATGATCGTGCCCGACGGCGGCCATTTCGTGCAGGAATGGGGCGAAGACATCGCCCGGGAGGCGGTCGCGGCATTCGACCGCGGCTGAATCGACCGGCGCCGATGACGCTGGTTTTAGCAGCCGGAGAGAAGGATAATCCCGGCGCTACGCCGCATTCGGCCGGGATTGGGGGCGATGTTCGATTTTCTGAAGAAAGACGGTAACGGCGCGCGCGCCGGCGAACGCAAAGGCCGCACGCTCGAGGTCGGCTGGGTGCTGCAACCCGACAACGCCACCGCGATCTGGTTCGACCCGCAGCAATTCCGTCGCGAGGGCGCGCAGACGCCGTCGTCGAAAGCGGTGCAGAACTGCCCGGCCGTGCTCGACTACGATTCGCGGCACTTCGTCGTTCCCTGTCCCGTCGACCTCAATCTCGGCCTGGCGCGCGACAAGGACGGCAAGATCGTCATGCGCAATCTCGACGGCGCGCAAAGTGCGGTGGCGTCGAGCCATCTGGGCAAGCTGGTGCATCTCAATTCGCCCGGCCAGTGGCGCCACCCGGAGCGCCCGATCATCCAGATCGGCACGCCCTACCGCTTCGTGGCCGACGAGCCGTGCTATCTCAACCAGCTGCCGCCGTTCCTGCACTACCGCCGCGATCCATGGCCGGGACTGATGATCGGTGGCCGCTTCCAGCTCGACGTCTGGCCGCGCATCATGATGTGGGCCTTCGAATGGATGGAGCCGCAGAAGCCGCTGGTGCTGCGGCGCGGCGAGCCGATGTTCTACGTCCGCTTCGAGCCAGCCGACGATGCCTCGCGCCCGGTGCGCCTGATCGAGGCGGAGTGGACTCCGGAACTGGCCGATTTCTCCAAGAGCATCGACGGCGTGACCAACTACGTCAAACGCACCTTCTCGCTGTTCCCCCAGGCCGGCAAACGCCGGCCTAAAGCGCTGCTGAAGAAGAAAGTGCGTTAGGCGGCCCGCTGCCCTTCGATCTCGCGCGCCAGCGCCGCCGGCACCTTGACCGGCATGTCGAGCAGCATCTGCGCGTAGGCCTTGCCCTGCGGATCGGCCTGCAAGGATGCGACGCCGCCGCCGCCCAGCGCGCCGCGCAGCAGGAAATTGAAGCCGTCGATGCCCGGCAGCGCCCAGCGCGTCACCTTGCCCTTGATGCGGTGCGCGAAATACTGCGCCACCGCCTGTTCGGTGACCTGCGCTGCGATCAGCGGCAGATACTCGGGCTTGCGCGCGATGATGCCGATATTGCAGCTGTCGCCCTTGTCGCCGCTGCGGCCGTAGGCCAGGGCCACCAGCGGCAGGCTCGCCGCATCGACGCCTGGCGACGCGCCGGCGATCGCGGGATCGGCCGGCAATGACTTCGGATCGAAGCCGCCGGCCGTCGGCACGTTGACGGCGATGCGCCTTCCGTCGATGTCGATCTCGACCGGCACCATCGTCTTCGGCACCAGGCAGGAGAACAGCCGGATCACCGGATTGGCCGTGGCGCGGCCCGACCCGAAGAAGCCGGTCATGCCCGGCACGCCGCCGGTGCCCATCGGCGAGATCTCGCGGCCGAGAATGGTCAGCGCGTCCTTCTGGTCGTGCCGGGCGGCGATCTTGACCACGACCTCACGCGAGCCGGCATGGCGCGCGTGCGGGCCGTAGGTCGCTTCGGCGCCCAGCGTCTCGATGCTGACGTCGCGGAAATCGCCCATGTTGCGTTCGCGGAACATGCGGCGCACGCGCTTGACGATGGCGTCGGCGATATGATGCCCCTTCTTCGACGCCTCGATGCCGCCCATCAGGAAGGCCGCGGTCAGCTTGAAGCCGTCCGGCCAGGTGGCGGAGGTCTTGTAGGTATCGGTCGGCGGCCGGCCCTTGGCGCCGGAGACCTTCACCACGTCCTTGGCGACCTGCTCCATCTTGACCTGCGTGAAATCGCAGGCGACGTCGGGCAGCAGATAGGCGCGCGGATCGCCGATCTCGTACAGCATCTGCTCGCCGACCGTGGCCGGGGTGATCAGCCCGCCCGTGCCGGCCGGCTTGGAGACGGTGAACACGCCATCCTCGTCCACTTCGGCGACCGGGAAGCCCATGTTGTCGTAGTCGGGCACCAGGTGCCAATCGGTGAAGTTGCCGCCATTGCATTGCGCGCCGCATTCGAGGATATGGCCCGCGAGCGAGCCCATGGCGAGACGGTCGAACTCATCCGCCTTCCAGCCGAATTCGTGCATCAAGGGACCCAGCACCAGGGCGGAATCCACGCAGCGCCCGGTGATCACCACGTCGGCGCCTTCCGCCAGCGCCCGGGCGATCGGCACCGCACCGAGATAGGCGTTCATGCTGACCAGCTTCGCCGGCAGGGTTTCGCCGCTATCCATTTCGAAGATCCCGGCCGTGCGCAGCTCGTCGGCGCGGCCCACCAAATCGTCGCCCAGCACGACGGCGATCTTCAGCTTGACCCCGGCCGCTTCGGCCGCCTTGGTGACGGCATCGCGGCAGGCCAGCGGATTGACGCCGCCGGCATTGCTGACGACCTTGATCTTCTTTTCGGCGATCTCGCGCGCCAGCGGCGCCATGACATGGGTCACGAAGTCGGTGGCGTAACCCGCCTCCGGCTTGCGCAGGCGCATTGCCGCCATGATCGACATGGTGATTTCGGCCAGATAGTCGTTGATCAGGTAATCGATATCCCCGTGGCGGACGAGCTGCACCGCCGCCACTTCCGTATCGCCCCAGAACCCCGAACTGCCGCCGATGCGGATTTTCTTGCCAGCCATTGCGGTAACTCCCGATCCGGCGCCGCGCTTCTTCAGCGCGCGCGATTGACGAAATTGCCCATCAGGCGCTTGGGCTCGTCGCTTTCCATCGCCTGCGCGAAGGCGTCGATGCCCGACCGTACGGCCTGATCGAGTGGCAGCTGCTCCCAGCGCCGCATCAGCATTTTCTGCAGCCGCACCGCCTTCGGTCCGGCCTCGAGGATGGAATGCAGCCATTTGTCGACCGCCGCATCGAGCCCAGCGGCCGGCACGACCTTCTCGACGAAACGCCACTCATAGGCGGTCGTGGCGTCGATGTTGTCGGCGACCAGCAGCATCTCGGCGGTGCGGCCCCAGCCGATCAGCCGCGGCAGCAGGGCGGCCTCGACCACCGACGGCACGCCGACCTTCACTTCGGGCATGCCGAATACCGCATTGTCCGACGCGATGCGCATGTCGCACGAGGCGGCGACCTCGAGGCCGGCGCCGAGACAATAGCCATTGACGCGCGCGATGGTCGGCACCGGCAGCTCGCGCATCGCCAGGCAGCAGCCATGCACCTGCGTGATGAAGGCGCGCGCGCCCGCCGAATCCAGCTTGGCCATCTGGTAGATGTCGGCGCCGCCGATGAAGGATTTTGCGCCGGCACCGGTCAGCACCACCGCGCGCAACTCCTCGTCGCTGGCCAATGTTCGTACGGTGGCGATGAACTCCTCCATGAGAGCGAGATTCATCGTGTTGAGTTTGCGCTCGTTCTCGATCGACACATGCGCGACTTTGCCGCCGGCATGCTTGTCGGTGCGCACGCCGATTTGTCTGGTGCTGACGCCTGTCATTCCGTTTCCCGATCCATTGCGCCCGGACATATACGGGCGTTCATCTCAATAGCGCCGGGGCGCAGCCTTGTCCACGGCGGCCGGGCAGCGGTACCGGCTGGCGAAAGCGGTATTGCGACATCAACCGGGCACCTTGGCAGGATCGTCCAAGACGGAAACTGGTCGTCGTCCTAATCAGCTTGGATGGAGACCTTGTTCGCCTTCATCGCCGCTGGCATCGCCTTGGCCGGCAGCCCCGGCCCGAATACGCTGAGCCTGGCGGCGGCCGGCGCGGCTTTCGGCGCGCGCCGCAGCCTGGGCTACATGCTGGGCATCGATCTCGGCATGGTCGCCGTGATGGCGATAACCGCTGCGGGGGTTGCCGGCGCGCTCATGGCCATTCCCGGCGCCGCCCCCGTGCTCATTGGCCTCGCCGCGCTTTATTTCCTCCATCTCGCCTGGCGCATTGCGACCGCGCCGCCACTGACCGAAACCAGCGCGCAGACCCGCCCGCCCTCGCCGCTCGCGGGCGTCCTGCTGTCGCTGGTCAACCCCAAGGGCTATGCTGCGATGGCGGCGCTGTTCTCGGGCTTCACGCTGATCGAGAGCGACCCCGCAGGGGATGCCGCAGCGAAGATCGCGGTGCTGACGGCGGTGATCGCCTCGGTCAACGTCGCCTGGCTGCTGCTGGGCACGGCGCTGACAAGCGCCTTCCGCCAGCCGCGGCTCAACCGCATCGTCAACGTCGTCTTCGCCGCCCTGCTGCTGGCGTCGCTGCTGCCGCTCGTTCTCTAGGCCGGTCGCCGGAAGTCTTCGCCCGATCCGAAGCCGGCCTTGCCTTCGAGCAGGCCCTGCCCGGGGACGTGGCACAGTTCCAGACGGATTCCATCGGGATCCTCGAACAGCACGTAGTAGTAGCCCGGCGCCCAGCCGCCCTCCTGCGGGCCGCGGACGATCGAGGCGTTCTCCCCGTGCAGGAACTCCGCCAGCCGATCGACGTCCTCCCGCGCCTTGGCGCGAAAACACAGATGATGCAGGCCGACCCGGTACTGCACGAAGCGCTGGCCGCGATGCGCTTCCTCGGCCGGCTGGATGCCGAGTGCTGTGCGACCACCGACCCAGTAGACGAAGCCCTCGTTGTCGAAGACCTTGCTCATGCCCAGAAACGGCAGCAGCCGGCCGTAGAACGCACGCGCCTTCTCGAAGCTGGAGACGGTGAGAATGGCATGTGCCATGCCGTTGATTTCGGCCATCGTCGTTCTCCTAGTCGCGCCGCTGGAACTGAGTGGCGCCGAACATGATCTCGCGCGCCTCCTTTTCGTTGGGCACGCCCGTCAGATGCTGGCGCAGCAGATCCAGCCCGCGCTGCACCGCCGGGCGATTGCGGATGGCGCCGTACCAGCGCCTCACCTGCGGATAGGCATCGAGGCTGAGGTTGGCCAGCTTGTGAATCCGCACCCAGGGAAAGCACGCGATGTCGGCGATCGAATATTCGTCGGCGAGGAACTCGTAGCTCGCAAGATGCGCGTCCATAACGGCAAGCAGACGATGGCCCTCGTTGGTGTAGCGCTCGATGGCATAGGGATGCTTCTCGGATGCATAGGTCCAGAAATGCTGTCCCTGGCCGAGCATCGGTCCGAGCCCTGCCATTTGCCACATCAACCACGAGATTGCCTCCTGCCGGCCTTCAGGATCCTTCGGCAGGAAGCGTCCGAATTTTTCGGCGAGATAGAGCAGGATCGCGCCGGATTCGAACACCCGGATCGGCGGTCGTCCCGCTTCGACATGATCCAGCAAGGCGGGGATGCGCCGATTGGGATTGACGGCGAAAAACTCTGGCGCCATCTGCCCGCCCTTGAAAATGTCGACGGGCACCAGCTCGTAAGGCACGCCGAGTTCTTCCAGAAGAATATGCGGCTTGTGCCCGTTCGGGGTCGCCCAGCTATGGAGTTCGAGAGTCATCGCGCAATACCCCTTATCGTCCGGCAAATTTCACCGGACGCTTTTCGGTGAAGGCGGCGAAGCCTTCGCGCGCATCGTCGGAATCGAAGAGCATGCCGATATTGTGTCGCTCCTTGGCCAGGCCCGTTTCCAGCGGCTGCCCGATGCCATCCCAGACCGAACGCTTGATCTTGCCGATCGCGAAGGTCGCGGCAGCGGCCAGCCTGCCGGCGAAGGCGGCTGTCCGTTCGGCGAGTTCCTCCGCCTCGTAGAGATGATCGACGAGACCGATACGATGGGCCTCTTCGGGCGATACCGGCGTACCGGTGACCATCATTTCCAGCGCCCGACTGGCGCCGATCAGGGCCGGCAGTCGCTGCGTGCCGCCATTGCCCGGCAGAATGCCCAGCGTCACCTCCGGCAGGCCAAGCTTGTACCGGCCCTTGGCGGCGAAGCGCAGGTCGCAGGCCAGCGCGAACTCGAGCCCTCCTCCCAGCGCGTGGCCGGCGATCTCGGCGATGTAGATCTTCTCGCTCAATCCCATGCGGCTGAGGCATTCATGCGCCAGGGCGATGAAATCCTGATTCTGGCGCGGCGTATTGGCGAGGAAGCGCTTGATGTCGGCGCCGCCGCAGAAGAATCCCGGCAGGGCGGAGCGCAGCACCACGACCTTGCAGTCGACGTCACGCTCGGCGGCGGTAATGGCGGCGTCGAGCTCGCGGATGACGTCGATATGGTAGGAATTGGCCGGTGGCCGGTTCAGTTCGATGCGGCCCACGCCATTGGCGCAACCGTAGCTGATGTCGCTCATGCTGTTTCCTCCGACTTCGATGCGATGGTTGCCGCGCTTTCGCGCAGCCTCGTCTTGAGCACCTTGCCGGCGGCGTTGCGTGGCAGGGCGTCCACCAGGACGAATCTTCGCGGCACCTTGTAGCGGGCCAGATGGCGGCTGCAGTGCGCGGCCAGCGCTTCGGGCGCGGGGCGCCGGCCGCGGCGCGGCACGACGAAAGCCAGCCCCGTCTCGCCCCAGGCTTTGTCGGCCATGCCGACCACGGCGCATTCCTCGACGCCTTCGGCCTGCGCCAGCACGCGCTCGACCTCGGCGGGATAGACGTTCTCGCCGCCGGAGATGAACATGTCCTTCCAGCGGTCGACGATGTAGTGGAAGCCCTCTTCGTCGCGCCAGGCGGCATCGCCGGTGCGGAACCAGCCATCGGCCGCGAAGGCATCGCGCGTCGCCTCCGGTCGGTTCCAGTAGCCGGGCGTGACCATCGGCCCGCGCACCAGCAATTCGCCCACCGTTCCCGTCGGCACCGGCCTCGCCTCGGCATCGGCGATCATGGTCTGCGCGAACATGGCGGGCAGGCCGGAAGAGGCCAGCCGGTCGATCGGCATGTGGCGCGGCGCGATCAGCGCCAGCGGGCCAGCCTCCGTCATGCCCCAGCACTGGCGCAGATTGAGCCCCTGCGTCGCATAGCGTTCGATCAGCGACGGCGGACAGGGCGCGCCGGCCACCGCCAGGCCACGCAGCCTGGTCGGGTCGAGCGCATCGAAACCCGACTCGGCGGCCAGCGCGGCATGGATGGTGGGAACGCCCAGCATGTGGCTGAGACTGCCGCTGCCCAGCATCGCGATGACGCGAGCGGCGTCGAAATCGCGCAGCACCAGATTCGTGCCGCCGGCGAAAAAGACCGGATTGGCGAACACGTTCAAGCCGCCGGTATGGAAAGTCGGCAGCACGACCAGATTGCGGCTGTCGCCGTCGATGCCGAAACCGGCGCACAGGGTGACGGCATTGACGAAGGCCATTCGATAGGTGATCTGCGCGCCTTTCGGCCGACCCGTCGTGCCGGAGGTGTAGATCATGGCCCAGACATCAGCATCGGTGGTCGGGGCCGGCACGAGCTGCTCCGACGCTGCCGCAAGGCCGGTCTCGTATGGCCCGGGCAGCCCGTTGTTCATCCGCACCAGACCGCGCAGGAGAACGCGATCCCTGATCGCCCGGGCCTGCGCCTCGAACTCCGCGCCGTGAAACAGCACGACGGCGGCGGCGTCGGCGGCGATGAACTGCAGCTCCTCCGGCGCCAGACGCCAGTTCAGCGGCACGAACACCGCCCCGAGCCGCTGACAGGCGAACTGCAATTCGAACACGTCGCTATCGTTCTTCGCCAGCACAAGCACGCGATCGCCGCGCCGGACCGAGAATCCGCTCTTCAACCAGTTGGCCAGGCGGGCGATGCGTCGGTCGAAGGCCGCATAGGTGAATTCACGCGCCGACGCCAGGTCGATGCAGGCGAGCCGAGCGGGCGTGACGCGCGCGTGGTAGCCGATCCAGTCGGCGGCCGGCATTTGGCTGTCCATGGTTCCTCCCGGGCAACAGAAATAGCGGCGCACGCCGGCAAGGGTCTTGGACATTCCTGCGAAAAGCGCCATCCCGCGGCTGCAATTTCGTACAAGGGCGGATCGGCAGCCGATGCTATGCTCGAAGCGTCTTGCAGACGGAGACACGTCATGCCGACGCACCGCACTGCCGCTGCCCTGCCACGCGCCTGCTGGCACGCGCCCGAACTCGAGGGCGCGGTCATGTTCCACGGTCGCTACAATCACGAGTTCATGCCGCACGCGCACGACGCGGCCACCATCCTGCTGGTCACAGGCGGCGCGGTGGGAATCGAGATCGACGGCATCACCCATTGCGTCGGCAAAGGGCAGATGGTGCTGATCGGGCCGCA
>JBDZUM010000044.1:0-19872 GCA_040255215.1 Rhodospirillaceae bacterium | reverse complement strand
GAAAGCATCGCCGCTGAAATCGGACTGTCGCCCTTCGCGCTGATCCGTCGCTTCAAGCGGCTCTACGGCATCTCTCCGCATGCCTGGCGCATGCAGGCGCGCGCCAACGAGGCCGCCCGGCTGCTGCGCCAGGGCACGGGCCTGGCGGAAGCGGCAGCGATCTGCGGCTTCGCCGACCAGTCGCATATGACGCGCGTGTTCAAGCGGGTTTTCGGCGTCACGCCAGGCCAGTACAGCGCCATCGGCCGGCGCCGTTTCGCAGCCTGAAAGCGGCGACAGGGCCGGCTTTCACCTGGGGACGAATTGCGCTAATACCGGCAGCCCGCAATCAATTGCAGGACCGTTCCGGTGCCCGACACGCCCTTCCCCGGCTACGCCCTATACGACCCGCCCGATCCGTTCGAGGACCATGTCGGTCCGTTCTGGTACCGCAAGGCGGATGGCAAGGCGCTGGGCCGCATGATGCCGGCCGATCGGCATCTGAACTCGGGCGGCATGGTGCATGGCGGCCTGCTGATGAGCTTCGCCGATTACGCGCTGGCGACGGCGGCGGGCGCGACGGAGGGCAAGTTCGCGCTGACAGCGGCGCTGACCTGCCAGTTCCTCAGCGCCGGAAAGCCCGGCGTGCCGATCGAAGCGGAGGCCCAGGAAGTGCGCGCCGGCAAGACCTTGAGCTTCGTTCGCGGCACGGTCCTTCAGGACGGCAAGGCCTTGCTGGCCTGCACCGGCACGTTCCGGCCGATCGAACGGACCAAGGCGCTGGCGCGACGCATCGAACCGGCGTCGCTCGATCCGGCCGAACAGCAGGCGCCGCCCGCCGGGTTCCGGCTGGTAGAGCGCGATTCGCCGTTCCTGAAATGGGTCGGCGATTCCTTCGTCGGCGAACGCAACGGCCGGCGCGTCGTAGTGCAGCCGACAGCGCCGCACATGCTCAACACCGGCGGGCTGATGCATGGCGGCATGCTGATGAACTTCGCCGACAACGCGTTGTGCACGGAGATCGACATCGCCACCGGCAAGGCGCCGATCACCACCACATTCACCGCCGAGTTCCTATCCGCCGGCCGGTTCGGCCCGCTGCTGGAGAGCGAGGTGGAACTGCTCAAGGTCGGAAGCCGCAACGCATTCGTTCGCGGCATCGTCACCCAGGCCGGCGCCGAGCTGCTGAGCTATTCGGCGATGATCACATTGATGGACAGAAAGGACCTGGCCGCGCGCCAGCGATGAACATGGATTCCAATAGCGTCGCAAATCCCGATATTCCGCCGGGCTACGAAATCTTTCGCAACCAGACCGGTTTCAGCCAGCATGTCGGCCCGTTCTTCGTGCGCAAGCCGATCGACGGCCATACGCTTGCCTTCGGCTTCCGCGTCCTGCCGCAGCACATCAACCAGGGCGGCGTCGTGCATGGCGGCATGCTGGTGACCTTCGCCGATCATGCGCTGGGCGCCATGGTGTTCACCGGCGCCGGCCGCAAGCCCTGCTCGACCATCTCGCTCGACTGCAATTTCGTCTCGCCCGGCCGGCTGGGCGACTGGATCGAGTGCACGGGCGAAGTGGTGCGGGCGACCTCGAGCGTGATGTTCATGGAAGGCCGGCTCAAGGTCGGCGATCGCACCCTGCTGCAGGCCAAGGGCATCTGGAAGGTGCTCGACAAATGGCTGGGCGAACGCAGGCCGAAACCCTAGTCCGCTTGACACGGCGTCCGCGAAAGCAGATATAGCCGCCATGTTCGCGCTTCGCGCCATCGCTTCGACGACCACGACGACCGCCTCGGGCGGGTCGTCTTCCGGTCGCATGCGCTGACGCCTTCGCGCGTTCGACCAGGATAAGGCCCCGCCGGAAACGGTTCGGGGCCTTTGTTTTTTTCCATCGCGTCCCGGCCGTCCCGCTCTCGCAACAGGAGCAGACGCAATGGACGAATACGACCACAGGAGCCTGGGCGCCAGGCTCGATCTCTATCACATCCAGGACGACGCGCCAGGCATGGTGTTCTGGCACGCGCGCGGCTTTGCGCTCTATCGCGTGCTCGAGGACTACATCAGACGAAAGATGAGGGGACTCGGTTATGCCGAGGTGCGTACGCCCCAGCTTCTGCCGCGCAGCCTGTGGGAGCGCAGCGGCCATTGGGAGAAGTTCCGCGACAGCATGTTCTGCGTCGATGCCGGCGAGGGGCGGCAGATGGCGCTGAAGCCGATGTCCTGTCCCGGCCATCTGCAGATATTCAACGAGCGCCTGCGTTCGTGGCGCGAATTGCCGCTGCGCTACGCGGAGTTCGGTCTTTGCCACCGCGACGAGCCGTCCGGCGCCATGCACGGGCTGATGCGCACGCGCGCCTTCGAGCAGGACGACGCCCATGTCGTCTGCCGCGAGGAGCATGTGCGCTCGGAGGTCGCGCGTTTCGCGGCCCTGCTGTCGCAGGTCTATGCCGAGCTGGGATTTCCGCAATACCGCGTGGCGCTGGCAACGCGGCCGGCCGTGCGGGCCGGCGACGAGGCTTTGTGGGACTGGGCCGAAGCGGAGCTGGCGGCCGCCGCGGCCGATTGCGGCATGCGATTCGACGTCAAGGCCGGCGAAGGCGCCTTTTACGGCCCGAAGCTGGAGTTCGCCCTCGACGACCGCCACGGGCGCGCCTGGCAATGCGGCACGATCCAGCTCGACTGCGTGCTGCCGCAACGGCTCGACGCACACTACGTCGCCGAGGATGGCGGCAAGGCGACGCCGCTGATGATCCACCATGCCGTGTTCGGCTCCATGGGACGGTTCATCGCCATGCTGCTCGAACAGCATGCCGGCGCGCTGCCGTTCTGGCTGGCGCCGGACCAGGTGGCGATCGCGCCGATCGCCGAGGCCCAGCATGGCTACGCCCGCGAGGTCGCCGCAGCGCTGGAGGAAGCGGGCCTGCGCGTCGCCCTGCTCGACGACAGCGAAACGCTGTCACGCCGCATCCTGGCAGCGCACGAGGCGGCGATCCCGGTCGTGGCCGTGCTCGGCGCCCGCGAACAGGCCGACCGGTCGGTGTCGTTGCGCGAGCGCGGCGGTCGCCGTGACCTGCTGCCGCTGGCGCAGGCCGTGGACAGTCTTCGCCAGCGGCGCTAGGACACTGGCGAAGCTATGGGAGTTGGGAATGGCAAACGCAATCCAGCATATCGGCATCGTCGGCTGCTCGGCCGAAGGCGCAGCACTGTGCTATCGCACGATCTGCACCGAGGGTCCGGCGCTGCTGGGCCCGCACGCCCATCCGGAAGTGACGCTGCACACGCTGTCGCTGGGCACCTACATGGATCACATCTATCGCGGCGACTGGGCTGCCGTCGGCGGGATGATGCTGGAATCGGCTGAGAAGCTGGCGCGCATCGGCGCCGACTTCCTGATCTGCCCGGACAACACCATTCACCAGGCGCTGCACCACGTGCTGCCGCGCTCGCCCCTGCCCTGGCTGCACATCGCCGAAGAGGTCGCGGCCGAGGCGAAACGGCGCGGCTTCCGCAAGCTCGGCCTGACGGGCACCAAATGGCTGGTGCAGAGCACGGTCTATCCGGACAAGCTGACGGCGCAGGGCCTGGAATATCTGCGCCCCAGCGAGGACGAACTGGAGAAGACCAACAGCTTCATCATGGATGAGCTGGTCTATGGCAAATTCACGCCAGAGGCGATCGCCTGCTATCAATCCGTCATCGGCCGCATGAAGGACGCCGGCTGCGATGCGGTCGTGCTGGGTTGCACTGAAATCCCGCTGATCATGAACGACGGCAACTCGCCGCTGCCGACGCTCGACTCAACCCGCCTGCTGGCGCGGGCTGCGCTGCGCCGGGCGATCGGGCGCTAGCGTTTCGCCTTCGCCGCCGGCACCTGGGCGGCCAGATCGTCGAACTTCGCCGGCCGCTTCTGGGCGGTGGCGGCGAAAGCCTCGGGCATGTCGGACGTCAGCAGCATGCCGGCGTTCCAGGTGGCGATGTAGTTGAGCCCGTCGACGATCGAATGGTCGCGGGCGTAGTTGAGCATTTCCTTGGTGCCCGATATGGCCAACGGCGACTTGGCGGCGATGGTGCGGGCGATCTCCAGCACGCCTTCGACCAGGGCGTCCGGCGTCGCGAACACCTGGTTGACCAGACCGCAGGCTCGCGCTTCCTCCGCCTCCATGCGGCGGCCGGTGTAGCACAGTTCCCGCGCCAGCCCTGCAGGCATTGCATGGGGCAGCCGCTGCAAGGTGCCGACATCGGCGACCATGCCGATATCGATCTCCTTGACCGTGAAGAAGGCGTCGGCGCTGCAATAGCGCATGTCGCAGGCCGTCGCGAGATCGACGCCGCCGCCGATGCAGCCGCCCTGGATGGCGGCCAATACGGGCACGCGGGCGCGGTCGATGACCGAGAAACACTCCTGGAACCACAGGATCTGGCGGCGCAGGTTCTCGCGCTTGCGACCGTCCTCGACGTTGGGCGGCGTCAGCGAACCGAACACGGAAAGATCCATGCCGGCGGTGAAATGCGGGCCGGTGGAGGAGATCACCACGGCGCGCACGTCGTCGCGCCCCTCGATCTCGGCGAACACCGCGCGCATGTCGTGCCAGAAGGTCAAGGTCATCGAATTGCGCTTGTCCGGCCGGTTGAACCGGATATGGCCGACCTTGTCGGCGACCGTAAAGTCGAAGCTCTCGTACGCCATGGCGGCCTCCCCTGCTACTTGTCGCCGACCTTGATGACCACGGCCATGCCGGTATCGCCGGCCGCGCAGCCCTGGAACAGCCCGTAGCCGCCACCGCGCAGCGCCAGCTCCTCGATCAGTTCGATGATCGAGCGCAGGCCGGTCGGTCCCTGCGGATGGCCCCAGATCAGCGAGCAGCCGTAATTGTTCATCTTCTCCAGCGGAAACCCGGTCTCGCGCGCGAACACGATGTCGTTGACGGCGAAGGGGTTGTGCGACTTGACTGCATCGATCCTGGCCATCTCGATGCCCGCCGCCTGGAGGGCCTTGCGGGCTGCCGGCACCGTGGCCGCCGGCATGTGGGCCTTCTCGGTGCGCGCCTGGCCGAAGCCCAGCACACGCACGGCGATTGCGTCGGTCTGCATTTCGCGCGCCTTGTCGGGCGTGGTGACGAGGATGCCGCAATTGCCGTCGGCCGGGTGGGTCTGGCCGCCGAACGTTACCGAACCGTTCGGCTTGACCGGCCGCAGCTTCGCCAGGCCGTCCGGCGTGGAGCGCACCACGCCCTCGTCGCCGGCCATGGTCTTCACCGTCTTGCCAAAGCGCGCATCCGGCACCTCGAACGGCAGCTCCATGTAGCGCTTCTGGAACGCCGCGCCATCGGCCAGCGCCTCGTCGTACTGCTCCTGGCGGCGCAACACGACCTCGTGCTGCTGGGCGGTGGTGATCTGCCATTTGCCGGCGCAATTCTCCGCCGTATCAACCATGGCCACTTTGGCGTAGGGGTCGTTGGAGAAATTGTCGAGCACCCAGTTCTCGTGCGCGCCCGCGCCGCCCGGCCCCAGCGGGTTGGGATAGTAGATCATCGGACCGTTGGAGCAGCGATCAGCCGTCACCACCAGCGCTGCGGTCGCCGCACCGGCCGCGATCTCCTCCGCCGCCGCGGAGAGGCAGCGCGCGGAGGTGGCGCAGGCCTGATTGATGGTCGGCCCCGATACGTGCGGCGCCCCCAGCATGCCGGTCAGCCAGGGCACGCCGTAGAACGAATGGTGCTGCGGCACGGTGGTGCCGAGTACGGCATAGTCCAGCGCCTCCGGCGCGAGGCGGCGTCTGGCCATCGCCGCCTTCGCGACATGGGCAGCGAACTGCACGCTGTTGAGGTGCGAGAGGCTGCCCTGCCAGCGGCTGAAGGGCGGGCTCCAGTAGGCGCCGTAGGGGATGGCGATGTCGCTGCCTTGCATGATCGGTCGCTCCGCTGAGGCCTTTTCGTCCAAGGGGTTATAGCAGGCCGGATGCAGGCCCGGCAGCCCCGCAACCGCGCCGGATCGAGCCGGTTTTCAGGGGTTGAACGGGGGTGGCCGCTATGGCACTTTGCGCCGCCTTAAGGCCGGCCCAGCCCGGTCCGTCCGGTACGCTGCCGTAGCTCAGTGGTAGAGCACTCCCTTGGTAAGGGAGAGGTCGACAGTTCAATCCTGTCCGGCAGCACCAGCCTTCCCGACACGCCTTTCAGTAGCGACCCAGTTCGATGGTCGTCTTTCCAAGCGTGCGCACGATCTTGCCGTCGGCCAGTTCGACGGCCAGCACGTCGGCGAAATAGGCGTTGCCGCGGCCGCCCGAACAGGGCGGCAGATAGCCGGCGGTGGCGTAGCTGCCGGTCGCGCGATTGCGCTTGTGCACGAAGGCGCCTGACGGCAGGGAAGCGGTCTCGCCGGGAACGGAAGGCAACGTCACGCTGATTGCGCCCGGCGCAACCGGAAAGCCGATCTTGCCGTGCCCGCCATCGGTCGACAGATCGTAATAGCTGCGGTCGTTGAACTCGACGACGATGGCATTGGCGCCGGTGGGAATACCGTCGACTCGCAGCGGTGGCGTCGCGCCCTTGCCGCCGAATTTCGAGCAATGCTGGCCGGCCGGGAGTTTCCGGCCGTCCCAAGCGGGATCGGCGAAAGCCGCAGTGAAATTCTGCGCCGCAGCCGATTGCAGGCCGAAACCGATAAATATCACCGCCGCCAATGTCCGTTTCATCGCCATTCTCCCCCATGACCCATATGTCGCCCCAGCGGCTGCGGAACAGCCGCGGGGAATTCTGCGTTCAAGCCTTATCCGATGTTGAGCAGGACAAGGCCGGACATGCAAATACCGAGAAAGGATCGTGCGCGAAAAGCCGAAGAAAACATCGAGGATCCGGCGGAATTCTACCGCCAGGGCCTCGGCCCCGGTTATCCGGAGGAGGAATTCGGACCGGGCGACAAGGTTCGCAAAGCGCCCGACGAGCCGGCGTCGATCCGCAACTGGCGCGGCGACCTGAACAGCCGGTTCGATCGGCCGAGCCGCAACAACCCCGGCATCAAGCGGCAGAAGCGCGGTTGAACGTTCCCGGCGGCGAGCAAACCTAGTTCCGGTTCATGATGCGTCGCGCCAGCGCATGGCGGTGCACTTCCGACGGGCCGTCATAGATGCGGAAGGGACGGATGTCGCGGTAGATGCGCTCGACCACCGTGTCGCGCGTGATCCCCATGCCGCCCAGGATCTGCAGCGACCGGTCGACCACTCTTCCCAGCGCCTCCGAGCAGAACACCTTGGCCATGCTGGTTTCGTCGCGCGCCCGATCGCCCTGATCGAGCAGCCAGGCGCAATGCCAGACCGACAACCGGCAGAGATTGAGTTCGATCTCGTTGTCGGCCAGCTGGAAACCGACGCCCTGATGATCACCGATGCGCTGGCCGAAGGACATGCGGCGCTTGGCGTAGTCGACGGCGATGTCGTGAGCGCGCGCGGCCGCGCCCAGCCAGCGCATGCAATGGGTGAGCCGCGCCGGCCCAAGCCGCACCTGGGCGTAGCGGAAACCGGCGCCGACTTCGCCCAGGATGCGATCCTCTCCCACCTTGACCTTGTCGAACTGGACGACGCAGTGGCCGCCGGGCGAATTGCTGTCGATCGTGTCGAGCATGCGCAGGATGCGAAAGCCCGGCGCATCGATGTCGACCAGGAACATGGTAGCGCCCATGTCGTTGCCCGCGGCGTCGATGCTGCGCGCCATGACGATGTTGAGGCCGGCGCCGGGCGCGCCGGTGATCAGCCACTTGATGCCGTCGATCACCCATTCCTTGCCGACCTGGCGGGCCGTCGTCTTCATCAGGCTGGGGTCGGAACCGGCGCCGCCATCAGGCTCGGTCATGCAGAACACCGTGCGGATCTCGCCGCGCACCAGCGGCTCGAGATAGCGCTTCTTCTGTTCCGGCGTGGCGACGACGTTGAGCAGGTTGGTATTGCCCTCGTCCGGCGCCTGGATGTTGAGCGCCAGCGGGCCGAGCGGCGACCAGCCGGCCGCCTCGAACACTACCGCCATGCCGCGATGGTCAAGGCCAAGGCCGCCATATTCGCGCGGTCCGTGCGGCGACAGCAGCCCCGCCTTGCGCGCCATGGCGACCATCTCCAGGCGCATCTCCTCGGTCGGGCCATGCGGGGTCTGCCGCGCGTCATCCTCCAGCGGCACGATCTTCTCGACGATGAACTGGCGCACGCGGTCGCGCAGTTCGACCAGGTCGGACGGCAGCGAGAAGTCGATCATGGCGTTTTCCCTTTCTTTTTTTCGTTCTAGGTGCTGCCGAGCCGCGCCAGGCCCCAGCGAAACATCGGAGCAATCGATGGGGCAAACCGGTCCCATAGCGGATCGGGCCGTTTGCCCGTGCGGTGCAGCTTGACGTTGAGGCAGGCGATCGAGGCCATGCGATAGGCGGCGAAAGCCTGGAACCACTCGACATGCTCGACCGCCGGCCCGCCGGCCTCGCGATAGGCATCGAGCAGGAACGAGGACGGCTGGGCGACGATCGGCGGCCAGTCGGGCGCCCAGGCGCCGGGGTCGCCCATCATCATGAGCCATCCGACATCGAGACCCTGCGCGCCGATCGAGGACAATTCCCAGTCGACGATGCCCGCCAGGCGATCGCCTTCGCCATAGAGCACGTTGCCGGGCTGGAAATCGCCATGGATCAGCCCGACGACCTGCGGCGTCGGCTCCGTCTCCAGCAGGCGCTGCTGCAGGCGCAGTCCGAGCGCCAGCCAACCTTCGTCCTGCGAATGCCGCAGAATCTTGTCCCAGCGCCGCAACTCGATCGCCAGCGACTGCGGCTGTTCCCAGTCGGCAAGGGATTTGCGCCAGTCGAGACGATGGATGCCGGCCAAGGCCTGCGCCGCCTGCCGCCAGATCGAGGTCAGAGTTCCGGCATCCCGAGCGAAGGTGTCATGCGGCTCCCAGATCAGGAACACGCGGCCTGGCAGTTTCTCCATGACGATGAAAGGCGCCCCGAGTGCATCTTCCTCGGCGCTGGCGAACGGCACGTCCGGCACCGGCAGGCCGGCCTTGTGCAGCGCCCGCAGCAGCGGCGCCTGGCGATAGACGTCGGTGTTGCCGCGCCGCGTCACCCCGGCCGGCGCCATGCGCAGCACGTAGCGGCCGATCTCCCGGTCGCCGGCCTCAAGGCGGAAACCGAAGGTCAGGCCGGCATGACCGTCTTCCATCGGCGCGAGATCGTGCACGAGCACGTCCTGCCGCGTCTCATCGCGCAGGAAGGAGGTCAGTCGGTGGGAAAGCGATTCAGGGCCGGACTCCATTGGCGACCAGCGTAAAGGCGCCGCGCCGGCATGCAAACCCCAACTGCGCTTCTATCGCCTGTCGATACGAGTGTCTCGCAGGCCGGACGCGTCAGCCGGCGTTTGCGTCGAGCGGACGGAAGCCGGCCGCGTCCGCCTCGCGTTCGAGGGCGAACCATACCTCGCCGTCGGGATGGGGCTGGTAGCGCAGCTGGTCGGGAAAGGGCTGCCAGGGCTGCGTCTGCAGAGTCGTGAAGTGGAAACATTTCGACTTGCCGGCAACGTACTCGCCGTCGCGGGCATTCCACTCGCCGGGCATCTGCCGCCACAGTCCGGCTTCGTGCAAGGCGTCGCGGAACCGGCGGTGGCGCCCACCGGTCTGTGCCGAATCGATCGGCCACAATGGCAGCATCTTCGCGCAATCGATCAGCATCACCGAATTGTCGCGACCGGTGACCGAGAGCACGCCGGCTCCCTGCATGTCCATGTCGAAGAGCTCGGCCGGATCCGAAAGATAGATCTGGTCCGTATCGTTGTAGATCGCGCGACCTTCGCCGCCGGCCCAGGTCGGAATGGCGTAGCGGTAATTGGTGAAGCCGGTCTTCCAGCCGCGTCGATCGAAGCCCTTGATGTCCTTCATCAGATAGACGTCGTATTGCCGCGCCGGATCGCGATGGCGGTGGACCGACCACAGGAAGACACGCTCGGCACGCGCCTGCGCCGGCTCCGTGCCGAGAAATATCCTGACCGGCGGCCTGCCTGACGGCACGACGCCCGGAGCGACGGCAAAACGCACCAGCTCGGGCGCGGCGCGATGGCCTTCGGGCCGGTCGCGGTCCTTGCGAAACCAGTAGCTCGGCCGGCGGTGATGCCAGCGCGTCTTGAAGTGCTCTTCCTTGAGAAAGGTCTGGGCCATTTCCGCATCCGCAGGGCGTCTTTCGCCGCAGGCGGCGGCCGACGCCGGATCTTCGATCGGCCTCAAACTACGCCCTGCCCCCACGGCCAGCAAGCGAGCTATCGCCGCACCGGCCCCGCCGGAATTCAGGGACGGCCGTCGCGGAAAAGCGCCTCGACGCGGGCGACGAGCGCCTTTTTCTCGTCGTGCAGCGGCGGTTCGTCGACGTTGACGGCGCCGTCGAATACGCGGCCGAGCCGGCGTTGCTGCAATTGAGCGTGCAGGATCGCCAGATCGCGAGGCGGGGTAATCCAGCCGCGGGAGAACATGGCGCGGACAACAGACGCGACGAAACCGCGCCCGCGCGCCATGGCCGCAAGCCATCCCAGCCGGCCCGCCTTGCGGCTGGGCGGCTTGGCGCGCAACGGCCAGATCGTCAACGGCTTGGCCGCGGCCACGGCTTCGGCCAGCATCGATTCGCTTTCGCCGGTCGCCACGATGATGTCGGCATTGGCGAGATAGGAGAGATAGGGGTTGTCGACGCGCCCCGGCTGCCATTCGTGCAGGTGCGCCGCCGGCGCGGCCTGACGCATGGCCGCAACACAGGCGGCCGGCGTGCGACGGCTGGTGACGATCGCCAGAGTACCGCCCAGGTCGGCCGTGGCAGCGGCAACGGCGCCCGCCATGGCGCCGGCGTCCGCCTCGTCGAACAGATGCTGCGCTGTCGGTCCGCCGACCAGCAGCAGCACGTGCGGTCCGGCGAGCCCTGCCATGGGATCGGGGCGCGCCTGACGGGCGGCGTCCAGCGCCGCGGCGTCGACCTGGGTCGGCGGCACCACGAGTTCGAACAGGGCGGAATGGCCGATCTGCCCGAAATGGGCGCAGGCCACGGTCAGGTCGACGATCGACGGGTCGTTGGGGACCTTGCGACCGATCAACACGACGCGCGTGCGTCCGCCGCTTTGACGCCTGATCCAGCGCGCCGCCGGCACGATGCGGCGGCCCATGCCGATGACGAGATCCGGAAACGGCGGCTGCAGCAGGCGACGGGATTCGGGTTCGAGGGTGCGCAACGTCGCGCCGAGAAGAAAACGCGGCAATCGCTCGAGGCTGTTGAAGCGCAAGGGCTTCTCTTCGACCGGCCATCCGAGATCGCGCCCAAGGCCGACGACCTGGGTGCGGTGGCCGGGCCGATCGTCCAGCAGCAGCCATACGCTTTTCTGCCGCGCCGCCGGCTGGCTGCCCATTCGCTCCTCTCGATTGCGGTTGCAGGTTGACTTTTGCGCCCGCAGGCAGGACACGTTGCAACCGTTTTCGAATTTCGCAGAAACGACCTGTCATGGCAACTTTGGTGCTGCTGCGCCACGGCTCCACCGTCTGGGGCAACGAGAACCGGTTCACCGGCTGGGGCGACACCCCGCTTAGCGAGGCGGGAATCCAGGAAGCGCGCAGCGCCGCCCGTCTGTTGCGCCGCCAGCGGCCGAAATTCGACGTGATGTTCACTTCGCGCCTGCAGCGGGCAGTGCACACCGCGGAGATCATCGCCGCGGAATTGAAGCTCGCCGATGCCGCCATCGTGCGCGACTGGCGGCTCAACGAGCGTCACTACGGCGCGCTGCAGGGCGAAAGCCGCGATGCCGCGATCGCGCGCTATGGCGCGGAGATGGTGACGAAATGGCGTCGCTCCTATCAGGCGCGGCCGCCGTCGTTCGACGAGAACGATCCGAGGCTGGCGGAACAAATGGCACGACTGCCCGAGATTCCGGCCGACCTGCAGCCGCGCACCGAAAGCATGGCCGAGGGCGCCATGCGGGCCCTGCCGGTGTGGAACGACATCATCGCGCCGACGCTCAAGAGCGGTCGCAACGTCCTGGTCGTGGCCCATACCAGCCCAATCCGCGCCATCGTCAGCGCCGTCGAAAAACTGCCGGACGAGACGAGCGAAACCCTGCGTTTCGCCACCGCTATTCCCAAGCGCTACCGGTTCGACGCGAATTTCAACGCCGCCGAGGGCAAATACCTGGTACGGGGCGTCCGCGAGCGGCTGCGGCTGCGCTCGAAGCAAAGAACCGGCTGAACCGCCGCCGGACCGGCGGCGCGGCATTGACCCTTTCGTTACAGTCTTGCTAAATTTGTCGCAGTATACTTGGCACGCATTATGATTGGCTCCACCAAACCCGTTTCGTCCAGCACGAAATCGATCCTGCTGATCGCCATCTTCGCCGCCCTTCTGGCGCTCGGCGCGTCGGCTGTCGTGTTCGACGAGGAGACGGAGTTCGGCACCCCGACCGAGCAGCTCTTCTCCCTGCTGATGGGATTCAATCTCGGGCCGGTGCTGATGATCGCCGGGATCGCGGCGCTGGTCATGGGCCAGCGACCGCACAGCCGCAATCTGGTGCCGGTGGCGATCGCCGTTCTGGTGTTCGGCGCATTCATGAGCTGGCTGTTCTTCGTCGAGACGACCGAACTGCCCGATTTCTGGCCGTACTGACTGGCGCCCTCAGCCGGCGAGCGGCCGCGCGTCGCCCACGTCGCGCGCCCCGACTTCGAACAGCAGAATCCAGCCCACTCTGCAGGCGTGCCACACCAGGGTGGCGAGCTGCCAGGCCAGGATAAGCAGGAAGGCCTGGACGCCCAGCCCCAGGATCACCCCGACGGTGAAGACCGGCAGGTTGATGTTACGGCGGGCGATGAAGGTGCGCACGATACCGTCGATCGCCGCATGCGCGTGCAGGCCGCGCCTGAAATTCACCGAATAGACCTTCAGGCAGAGCCGGTCGAGAATGTAGATCACCACCAGCATTGCGGCGGCCGACATTATCGGATCGCCGATCTGCGCCCCTGAAATGCCCCAGGCCCAGGCGACATACCAGAAAGGCGGATGGATGAGATCCAACCCGTGGTCGAGCAGCGTGCCCAGCTTGGAATCGCTGAAGGTCAGACGCGCCAGCTTGCCGTCGACGGAGTCGAGCACGCTCATCGTGTAGGCGCAGACGAAGCCCAGCAGGAACTCGCCGGCAGCGAACAGGGGAATGGCGGCGATGCCGAGCACGACGTTCAGCGCCGTCACCCAGTTGGGGTGGATGCGCAGCCGGGCCAGCGGACGCAGCAGGCGCCAGACCAGCGCCGGATAGACGTATTTGGTGAAGAAATCCGTCGAGCCCTTGTAGTTCGAGCGGAACAGGAAACGCTCGGCGACGTCGCGCTCGCGGGCGGTTCGCACGGGCAGGATGTAGAACGGCAGCGTGCGCCTGAGGCCGCGCACGAAAGCGGGGAAATCGTGCTGGCCGATATCGGCGATCTGACCGTCGCGCAACAGCGTCTCGGCCAGATCGGCGATCGAATCGGCCGGCGGCAAGGCACGGTGGCGCACCGGATCGAGGACCAGAAGCGCCAGGCTGCGATCGCGGGCGACGAACGAGCCGCCATGGCCAAGGGCGAAATCGATCAGGCGCGGATCGACGATCGAATCGGCGACGACGGCCATCACCGGCTCGTCGCTCTCGCGCAGGAAGCCGGCGAGGCGCTGCGACACGCTGCCGGGGCCGCGGCGGAACTGCACCGTCAGCTTGCCCGGCAGTTCGCGCGGCAAGGGCGGCGGGGCGACAACGATGCCGACATCGATGCTGATCGACGTAACGCCGCTGCGCGCCGCGGCCCGCAGATGGCGCTCCAGCATGGTCATGCCGAAGACCTGCAGGTCGGCGCCGACGGTCGCATCGATCCACAATCGCAAAACCGGAAACTCCAATATTTCCAACCGGTTGAACGAATTTGCGTCAGCCGGGGCCCTGTTACGGGGCAATGATAATATGTTGAAGGAAAAAAGGCGAGGCGACGGACGCCAGCGCCTCGGTGGTCTGCCGTCCGGCGCTAGGCGCGTCCGGCCATGACGTCCGGCAGCGGCAGCACCCTGATCTGCGCCTCTTCCAGACCCAATCGCACCGCGCGCGCCACGGCGACGGCGCTTTCCTCGTCGCCATGCACGCAGACCGAATCGATCTCGGTCGGTATCTTCTTGCCCGAAAGGGAAAAGATCGCTTGCTCCTGCACCATGCGGCGGACATGCGCCACCGCCTGCTGCGCATCGTGGATCATGGCGTGCGGCTGCGAGCGCGGTGTCAGATTGCCGTCGTCGCCATAGGTGCGGTCGGCGAAGATCTCCTGCGCCGTGGCAAGGCCGTGACGTCGTCCGGCCTTGGCCATCTCGGAGCCGGCCGTGGCGAGGAAGATCAGCCGGGGATCGACGGCCTTGATGGCGCGGGCGATGGCGTCGGCCATGGCGGCGTCGGCCGAGGCCATGTTGCTGAGCGCGCCATGCGGCTTGACGTGGGTAACGGCATGCCCTTGCGCGGCCGCCACGCCCATCAGCGCGCCGGTCTGGTAGGCGATCAGCGCCTCAAGCTCGGCCGTCGAGAGCTTCATCTGCCGCCGGCCGAAGCCCTGCAGGTCGGGAAAGGACGGATGGGCGCCGATCGAGACGCCGCCGGCCTTGGCGAGCTTCACCGTCTCGGTCATGACCGAGGGATCGCCGGCATGGAAGCCGCAGGCGATGTTGGCCGACGTGACGATGCCCAGCATGGCAGCGTCGTTGCCCATCGGCCAGGGACCGAAGCTCTCGCCGAGATCGGAGTTCAGATTGATGCTGCGCGCCATGGCCGCCTCGCCGGTTGCGAAGCCCCTAGCGTAGCGCGTTATTCACCGGCTTCAAGGAGCGCAGATAGGCCACCAGCGCATTGAGGTCGGCATCGCTCATGCGCGCATAGAAGACGTAGCCCATGGGCGGATTGAGCGGCGAGCCGTCGGCGCGAATGCCTTGGGTGATGGCGCGTTTGATCTGCGCGTCGCTCCACTTGCCGATGCCGGTTTCCCGGTGCGGCGTGATGTTGGCGGCGATCGCCAGCCCCCAGGGGCCACGCAATTCGAACCCGCCGGCGCCGGTCGCGTTGGCATAGTCGCGATGGCCCGGACCAACCATCGGCGTATGGCATTCGATGCAATGGCCCAGCGGCCCCGCGAGATAGGCGCCGTACTTCACCTTGTCGGTGCGCGGCACGTCGGGCACCGCGGCTACCGGCGGTCCATAGGCCGGCGGCAGGGGCATGCGATACTCGGACTTCGCCACGTTGTTGGCGACCGGCTTCACCGTGCGCAGATAGGCGATGACGGCGCCAAGATCGCTGTCGGAGATGCCGCGATAGAGCTCGATCGGCATCGGCGGGCCAATCAGCGAGCCATCGGGGCGGATGCCTTCGCGCACCGCCCTGGCGATCTGCGCATCGGTCCAGGCGCCGATGCCGGTGTCGCGGTCCTGGGTGATGTTGGAGGCGCGCGCAGTGAACGGCTTCTCGTCGAACACCGTGCCGCCGGCCAGATCCATGCCTGGCAGCGGACCCTTGGGTCCCATGGGCGTATGGCAGTTGCCGCAGGCCATGATGGCGTTGACGAGATAGGCGCCGCGTTCGATTGGCGTTTCGGCCTGAGCAACGACAACGGACGACAGCAGCAACCCGGCCGCAGCGGCCAGGACACGACGAAAACGCGACATCAGGATATTTCCCCAAAGAACGGAAGGGAGCGTATCTAGCCGACCAAGGCGGCAACAACTGTAATCGCGTTCACAACGACGCTCGGGCGCGGCTAGGATGGCGACATGGCTTCCGTAGCGACCGGCAACCCGCGCCCCCGCACCCTCACCGCTGGCGATACCGCCTTTGTGGTCGAGTTCGGGGACGCCATCGACCGGACGATCAACGCCCGCGTCATGGCGTTGCATCGTGCCATCGCCGCGGCGCGCGATGCTGGCCGGCTCTCCGGAATCAGCGAGACGCTGCCGACCTTCCGATCGCTGATGGTGTTCTACGATCCGCTGGCCACAAGCCGCGCGGAGCTGGAACCGAAGGTGCTGGCGCTGGCGCAAGGCGGCGGCGAGCAGGCCGCTTCCGGCAGATTGTGGCGACTGCCGGTCTGTTACGAAGGTGACTTCGCGCCCGACCTGGCCGAGGTGGCCCAGCGCACCGGCCTGACCGCGGAGAAGGTCACCGCACTGCACGCGGGCGCAACCTATTTCGCCTACGTTCTGGGTTTCATGCCCGGCTTTGCCTATCTCGGCGGCTTGCCGAAGCAACTCGATCTGCCGCGGCGCAAGGAGCCGCGCATTCGCGTGCCGCAGAACTCGGTGGCGATCGCCGGCGAACTGACCGCCATCTACCCGTGGGAAAGCCCCGGCGGCTGGCACCTGATCGGCCATACGCCGGTGGCACTGTTCGATCTGCGCCGGCCGCAGCCCATACTATGGGCGGCAGGCGACGAAGTTCAGTTCGAACCGGTCGACCGCGCGACGCATGATGGCATTGCCGCCGACGTCGCGTCTGGGGCGTTCGACCATGCCCGGCTGGAGCGCCAGCGATGAGCGACCTGCTGGTGCGCGAACCGGGCCTGTTCACCACGGTCCAGGATCTCGGACGGTTCGGCGCGCAGGCGCTGGGCATGCCGGTGGCCGGCGCCATCGATCCGCTGGCGCTGCGTCTGGCCAACGCGCTTGCCGGCAATGCCCAGAACGAAGGGGCGCTCGAGATCGGCTTCATGGGACCGACACTGGAAGTGCAAACCGACAGCGTCCGCGTGGCGATCGTCGGTGCGGTGCAGGCGCAATGCCTCGACGGCGAGAACGGCACGGCGCGAACGCTCGATACGAACCGCGCCTACACATTGCGGCGCGGCCAGATTCTCAAAATCGGATTCGTCACCGGGGCGGCCTATGCCTACCTCGCCGTGGCGGGCGGTTTCGCTTTGCCCAGGTTCATGGACAGCCTGTCGACATACACGCGCGCAGGCCTGGGTGGCTACAATGGCCGCAAACTCTCCGCCGGCGATGCGCTCCCACTCAACGTCGCAAGTGCCACGCCCGCGCCCGATTTCGCCGCCGCCGCCGCGATCCCGTATGGCGAGGGTCCTGTCCGCATCGTGCCCGGGCCGCAGGCCGACCGCTTCACGGCAGAGGCCATGAACACGCTGGTCGGCAGGGAGTACACCCTCACCAAGGAAACGGACCGGATGGGCATGCGGCTGGACGGTCCGGCACTGGAGCATATCGCAGGACCGGATATCGTCTCCGACGGCATCGCCACAGGCTGCATTCAGGTTCCAGGCGCGGGCACGCCGATCGTGCTGCTCGCCGACCACCAGACCATCGGCGGCTACGCCAAGATCGCCACGGTGATCAGCGCCGATCTGCCACGGCTTGGCCAGATGACGCCGGGACAGCGCCTGCGGTTCGCCGCCATCGACGTGGCGCAGGCGGAAGAGCTGCGCCGTCGGCAGGAACGCGACTTCGCCCGCCTGGTGGCGTCGCTCGCCCCGGCGCGGCCGGTCGGCGGCATCGATGTCGAAGCCCTGGGCCGGGAGAACCTGATCGACGGCATGATCGACGCCCTGGCGCGAGGCTGAGAAACCGCCCTGCGATATGGAGCGATCCGCCTGAGGGAACGCAAGCCTGCCGCGCGCCGATTGGCGCTGCCAGCAGCGCGAACGTCGTCTAGGATTTGCTCCGACATTTATCGCATCGCATGAAGGAACGGGCTCCAATGGGCTGGCAGAAAGAACTGGACGAACTCGCGCAGCGTCAGGAAATGGCGCGCCGCATGGGCGGCGCCGACAAGGTCAAACGCCAGCGCGATGGCGGCAGGCTGACGGTGCGCGAGCGCATCGAGAAGTTGCTCGACGCCGGCTCCTTCCACGAACTCGGCATGATCGCCGGCAAGGCCGAGTACGACAGCCAGCACAATCTGCGCGAACTGACGCCTTCCAACTGCGTCATGGGCCGCGGCGACATCGACGGCCGGCGCGTCATGGTGTGCGGCGACGACTTCACCGTGCGCGGCGGCTCGGCCGACGCCACCATCCGCGAGAAATACATGCTGGCGGAGCAGATGGCGGCGCAGTTCCGGCTGCCCATGGTGCGCCTGATCGAGGGTTCCGGCGGCGGCGGATCGGTCAAGACGATCGAGACCACCGGCCGGGCCAACGTGCCGCAGGTGCGCGGCTGGGACCAGGTGGTGATGAACATGGGCCAGATCCCGGTCGTGGCGCTGGGACTGGGTTCGGTGGCCGGCCTGGGCGCGGCGCGACTGGCGGCCAGCCACTATTCGCTGATGGTCAAGGACATCTCGGCGATGTTCGTCGCCGGCCCGCCCGTGGTCGAACGCCTGGGCCAGAAGCTGACCAAGAACGAACTGGGCGGCTGGCAGATCCAGCTCGCGGCCGGCGCCGTGGACGACGCCACGGACACCGAGGAAGAAGCGTTCGCCCGGGCGCGGCGCTTCCTGTCGTATCTGCCGAGTTCGGTGCACGAGGTCGCCGCGCGTGGGCCGATCACCGACGATCCCAAACGACGCGACGAGAAGCTGCTCGATGCCATTCCGCAGGACCGGCGCAAGGTCTATCGCATGCGGCCCATCATCGAGAGCGTGGTCGACAAGGGCAGCTTTTTCGAAATGGGCAAGATGTTCGGCCGCTCGGTCATCACCGGCCTGGCGCGGGTCGATGGCTGGCCGGTGGCGGTCATGGCGAGCGATCCCTATTTCTACGGCGGCGGCTGGACGGCCGACGCGGCGCAGAAGGTGACCCGCTTCGTCGACCTGGCGGAAACCTTCCACCTGCCGGTCGTCTATCTGGTCGACTGCCCTGGCTTCCTGATCGGCCTCGAAGCGGAGCGATCCGGCGTGATCCGCCACGGCGTACGCGCCATGTCGGCGATCGGCCAGGCCACCGTGCCGTGGTGTTCGATCCTGATCCGCAACGTGTTCGGCGTCGCCGGCGCCGCCCATCTCAACGCCGGCCGGGCGAATTTCCGCTACGCCTGGCCCTCGGGCTACTGGGGTTCGCTGCCGCTGGAAGGCGGCATCGAGGCGGCCTATCGCGCCGATCTCGACGCCGCCGAGGATCCCAAGGCCAAGCTCGCGGAAATCGAGGACCGTCTGAACAAGCTGCGTTCGCCCTTCCGCTCGGCCGAGACCTTCTGGATCGAGGAGATCATCGATCCGCGCGACACGCGCAAACTGGTGGTCGAGTTTGCCAACGTGGCCGCCCCGCTGCGCACGCCGGGCACGGCCAGTTTCCAGATGCGACCCTGACTTTGCACGTCTCGCATTGACAGGCGGGCCGCCGAGACGATATTTAACCATATGGTTTCTAACGCGGTAGGGCCATCATGCAGCACGACGCCCTGAGCACCACTTTCGCCGCCCTCGCCGATCCGACGCGGCGGGCGATTCTGGCGCGGCTGTCGGCAGGCGAAGCGAGCGTCACCGAGCTGGCGCAGCCTTTCGACATGAGCCTGCCCGCCGTCTCCAAGCATCTCAAGGTGCTGGAGAACGCCGGACTGATCTCGCGCGGCCGCGAGGCGCAATGGCGGCCGTGCCGGCTCGACGCGGCGCCGATGCGCGAGGCCAGCGAATGGCTCGAGCGTTACGCGAAATTCTGGGCCGACCGGCTCGACCGGCTGGCTGCCCTCGTCGAGGGCGAGGCCGCACTGCGCCCTCGCAGGAAGCGCAAGACGCGGCGCAGCTGACATCCAGCGCGACCGTCCGAGAGGACAGAGGCGCCAGCAACGTTTTCCGCCCCGATGGGGTATGGAGCATTCTCGTGACAGCAACCACTGCCTCGCCCCGGGCGACGCGGCGCGAATGGATCGGCCTCGCCGTCATCGCCCTGCCCTGCCTGCTCTACGCGATGGA
>JBDZUM010000043.1:0-29683 GCA_040255215.1 Rhodospirillaceae bacterium | reverse complement strand
GAGATCGATCGCGCCGCCGCCCGGCTCTACGACATCGGCGTGCGCGCCGGCGAGAAGGTCGCGGTCTGGCTGCCGAACCGGCCCGAATTTCTCTGGTACTGGCTCGGCGCCGGCCAAATGGGCGCGGTCGCCGTGACGTTGAACACGCGCCTGCAGCCGGCCGAATTCGTCTACCAGATCGACCAGTCCGACAGCGTCGCCCTGATCGTGCCCGGCGACACCGACCATCGCGATTTCCTCGCCGATCTTGCCGGCGTCTGCCCCGAATTGCTCGACGGACAGCCGGGCGCGCTGCGCTGCGCCGCGTTGCCGAAGCTGCGCCATGTCGTGGCGCTCGATCCGTTCGATGCGAAATACAAGGGTGTCACCGACTGGTCGCGGCCGGCCGGCGATCTGCCGTCTGCACCGCCGGCCACCGATCCCGATGCCGCCTCGCTGATCGCCTATTCCTCCGGTACGACGGCGCTGCCCAAGGGTGCCATGCTCGGCCACAGCGTCTTCCGCAAGGCGTGGGATCACGGCGAGCGCTTCAACCAGACCGAACGAGACCGGCTTTATCTTTGCGTGCCGATGTTCGGCATCCTCAGCAGCATCAACGGCGTGCTGACCTTCTGGTCGCGCGGTTCGGGCGTCATTCTCGACGACCATTTCGATCCCGTCCGCACCTTGCAGGCGCTGCAGGACCGGCACTGCACGGCCGTCTACGTGCTGCCGCTGATGATCGACCGCATGCTCGAACATCCCGATTTCAAGAAATACGACCTCTCGCGCCTGCGCACCGGCATCGTGCTGACCATCGACCCCGTGGTGTTCCGCAGGGCCGCCAACGAGCTCGGCATGAAGGACGTGTTCACCTCCTACGGCATGACCGAGACGTCGTCGGCCGCCAGCCGCAGCTACTGGCACGAGCCGCTGGAGGATCGCATCAACGCCCACGGCAAGGCGCTGCCGGACATTGAACTGCGCGTGTGCGATCCCGACACTGACGCCGTGCTGCCGTTCGGCGAGGAGGGCGAGATCCAGGTGCGCGGCTACAACGTCACCCTGGGCTACTACAACAAGCCCGAGGAGACGAAGCGCGCCTTCGCCGAAGGCGGCTGGTTTAAGACCGGCGATCTCGGCCTGCAGCGCGCCGACGGCACCATCAAGTTCCTGCGCCGCGTCAAGGACGGCTACAAGCACAACGGCTTCAACGTCGCCACGGCCGAGATCGAGGCCGCGCTGCTGCAGCATCCCGCCATCGAGGCCGCTGCCGTCACCGACCTGCCGCATCCGCGCTTCGGCGCCATCGGCGCCGCCTTCGTGATCCGCGCCCCCGGCGCTGCGACGGGCGAGCGCGACATCATCGAGTTCCTCAAACCGCGTCTGGCCTCGTTCAAGGTGCCGGCGCACGTGTTTTTCGTCGACGAGTTTCCGCTGACCGCCGGCACCGGCAAGGTGCAGAAGTTCAAGCTGCGCGACATGGCGCTGGAGAAGCTCGCCGGGGAACGGGAGAAGGCCGCATCGTGAACCAGTTCGCCGGCATGACCTATGCCAAGGCCATCGAATGGATGGCGCAGACCTATGCCGACAACGAGGCGCTGGTCTATCGCGACCGCCGCTTCAGTTTCCGCGACGTCAAGACGCTGGTCGACCGCGCTTCCGGCCGGCTGGCCACGCTCGGCCTGCCGATGGGCAGCACCATCTCGATCTGGCTGCCCAACAGGCCGGAATATCTCTGGTACCTGCTGGGCGCGGCGCAGATGGGCCTGGTGCCGGTCATCCTCAACACCCGCCTGCGGCTCGAGGAATTCGCCTACCAGCTCGGCCAGTCCGACAGCCGCGCCGTGATCGTTCCGGGCGACGCCGCGTTCCGCAATTTCCTCGGCGATCTCGCCGAGCTCTGTCCGGAATTGAAATCGCCGGCCGGCGGCGCGCTCTCGATCGCCGCCCTGCCGCAGATGCGCCATGTCGTGGCGCTCGATCCGTTCGATCGTGAGGCCCTGCCGGGCGTCACCGACTGGTCGGACGGGCTTGAGCGCGACTGGCCGGTGCCTGCCTACGCCACCGATCCCGATGCGCCGGCGCTGATCTCCTACAGCTCGGGTACCACGGCGCTGCCCAAGGGCGCCATGATCACCCATTGCGTCTGGCGCAAGGCGTGGGACATCGGAACGCCGGTCGACATGTCGGCCAAGGACAAGTTCTATCTCGCCATCCCGATGTTCGGCTCGATGGCCAGCATGAACGGCGTCTATCCAGTGTGGATCAGGGGCGGCGGCGTGGTGATCGCCGATCGCTTCGACGCCGAACAGGCGATGAAGGACTGGCAGACCGAACGCTGCAGCGTCACCCATATGCTGCCGCCGATGATCACCGCGCTGCTCGAGCACCCCAAGCGCAAGGACTACGATCTTTCCTCCATGCGCATCGCCATGGTGCTGAGCAACGACCGCGACGTGCTGCTCAAGGTGGCGCGCGATCTGGCGATTCCCGGCATGATGACCGGCTTCGGCCTGACCGAGAGCACCACGGTGCTGACGCGCAACCGCTGGGACGATCCGCTGGAGGATCGTCTCGACAATCAGGGCCGCCCGCTGCCCGACGTCGAGATCAGGATCGTCGATCCGCAGACCGGCGGCGAAGTGCCGACAGGCGAGAGCGGCGAGATCTGGGCCCGCTCCTACTGCATCATGAAGGGCTATTACAACAAGCCGGTCGAGACCGCGAAGGCCATCGACAAGGATGGCTGGTTCCATACCGGCGATCAGGGCTACATGCGCCCGGATGGGCGGCTCGTGTTCGAAGGCCGCATCGGCGACGGCTACAAGACCAAGGGCTTCAACGTGTCGCCGGCCGAGATCGAGGTCGTGCTGCGCAAGCATCCCGCCGTGGCCAACGCCTCGCTGGTCGGTCTGCCGCATCCGGAGCTGGGCGACATGGGCGTCGCCTTCGTCATTCCGAAGCCCGGCAAGCGGCCGCTGGAATCGGAGCTGATCGCCTTCGCGCGGGACAACCTGGCTTCCTTCAAGGTGCCGCGGCACGTCATCTTCGTCGAAGCCTTTCCCCTGACCTCGGGGACCGACAAGGTGCAGAAATACAAGCTGCGCGAGCTGGCGTCCGAAACCCTCGGCGTGGCGCTGAAGCGAGCGGGAGCAAGGGTATGAGCGACGATATACGGGAACGGCCGAACCCCTGGCTCGGCCTCACTTACGGTCAGGCCGTCGCCCGTCTCGCCGAAACCTACGGCGATCGCATGGCGCTGGCCTTCGCCGGCCGGCGCTACAGCTTCGCCGACGTGAAGGCCGAGGTCGATGCCGCTGCGCGTCGCCTTGCCGCGTTGGGTTTGCGGCCGGGCGACACGGTGGCGCTGTGGATGCCCAACCGTCCGGAATTTCTCTGGTACTGGCTGGCGGCCGCGCAAAGCGGTCTTATCGCCGTCTTTCTCAACACCCGCCTCAAGCGCGAGGAATTCCTCTACCAGATCGCCCAGTCGCGCAGCCGCGCCCTGATTACCGCCGGTGCTGGAGCCTTCCGCGACTTCCTCGGCGAACTTGCGCAGGCCTGCCCGGAACTGGCGATGCAGAAGGCCGACGCGCTGCAACTCGATGCGCTGCCCGATCTGCGCTACCTGATCAGCCTCGACTCGCCGCGTCCGGCGCTGCCGGGCATTTCCGACTGGTCCGATCCTTCAGTCGTGGCGCAGGCCGACGCCGCGCTCGAAAGCGATCCCGATCGTCCGGCCCTGATCGTCTATTCCTCGGGCACCACCGCTCTGCCCAAAGGCGCGATGCTGACGCATTGCATTTGGCGCAAGGCATTCGATGGCGGTGTTCGCTTCTATCTCAACGAGGAAGACCGGCTGTTCCTCTGCGTGCCGCTGTTCGGCGTGCTGGGCTGTCTCAGCGGCATATTGATGTTCTGGACCCATGGCTGCGGCGTGGTTCTGGAGGAGCGCTTCGAGGCCGGCCGCTGCCTGGCGCTGGTGCAGCAGGAGAAATGCACCTGCATCCATCTGCTGCCGGTGATGATCGACGGTCTGCTGGCGCATCCCGATTTCGCCGCCGCCGATCTGCACCGCCTGCGCGCCGGTATCGTGCTGAGCAACGATCCAGCCGTCATGCGCAAGGCGGCCGACCGGTTGGGCGTCAAGGGCGCCTCTTCGGGCTACGGCATGACCGAAACCACCGGCCTGGTGACGCGCTCGTGGCTCGACGAGCCGATGGAATCGCGGCTGAAGTCGCACGGCAAGCCGCTGCCCGGCTGCAGCGTGCGCGTGGTCGACCCCGACACGCTGGCCGACCGGCCGGTGGGCGAGACGGGCGAGATCTGGGTCGGCGGCTATGGCGTCATGGCCGGCTATTTCGACAAGCCGCTGGAGACGGCGCAGACCATCACCGCCGATGGCTGGCTGCGCACCGGCGATGCCGGCCACATGAATGCCGACGGGTCGCTGACCTTCCTCCACCGGCTCAAGGACGGCTACAAGCACAATGGCTTCAATGTCTCGACGCCCGAAGTCGAGGCGGCGATGGCGCGCCATCCCGCCGTCGACGCCGCCGCGGTGGTGCCGCTGCCGCACGACAGTCATGGCGAGATCGGCGTCGGCTTCGTGACGCTGAAACCCGGCGCGCAGCTTGCCGAGGACGAGTTGCTCGCCTTCCTGCGCGAGCGGCTGTCCTCGTTCAAGCTGCCGGCCGGCATCGTCGTGATCGACGAGTTTCCGCGCACCGCCGGCACCGACAAGATACAGAAATTCAAGCTCAAGGAGCAGGCGATGGCCCGGTTCGGCGCGTCGCGGCAGGCCGCCCGGCCGGCTGCCGGCCGGCCGCCTGCGGCGCAAAGCGCGGCCCGGTGAGCGGGACGGCGACCGCTTCCGGCACGGCGGCGCGGCCGGGCGGAATCGCCGCGCGCATTGCGGCGCTGGCCTGCCTGGCCTGCTGCTCCTTCGCCGTGCTGCAGTCGCTGTTCCCGCCGCTCGGCTTCGATCGCGCCGCCGTCGCCGCCCTGCTGATCTATATCGTCGCCCAGCCGGGCAATGTGCTGCGCTCGCAGTGGCTGATGGCCGGCGTGCTGATCGCCGGCGGCCTGGCGCTGGCGGCGATGAACGGCGACGTGCCGGCCGCGCTGTGGCAGGGCGGTCGCGGCACGCTGATGTTCATCCTGCTGTTCGCCTCGGTGACGCTGCTGCAGTATCCGGCGCTGCACAGCCCGTCGATGCAGGTGGTCCGCGCCATCGTCACCAACCTGCCGCCCGGCAAGCGCTATCTGTGGCTCAGCCTGGCGAGCCACTTCCTCGCCGCCATCACCAACTTCGCCGGCTTCGCGCTGCTGGCGAGCTTCGTCGCCGCCTCGCCGGCCGGCGAGTTGCGCAAGCGCATGGCGCTGGCTCTCTCGCGCGGCTTCGTCGCCGCCTCGGCATGGTCGCCGTTCTTTCTCGCCATGGCGGTCGTCGTCTCGCTGATGCCCGATCTGCGCTGGCTCGACGTCGCCATTCCCGGCGTTCTGGTCAGCCTGTGCCTGATCTTCTGGGGCGCTGCGCTCGACCGGCTCGAATCCCGCGGCAAGCCCCGCCGGGATGGCGCCGCGCCGCCGTTGCCGGTAGAGGGCCGCACCCCGGCCCTGCTGCGGCTGGCGCTGCTGTCGACGATCCTGGTCGGCGGCGTCGCCGCCTTCGATGCCGCCGCCCACCTGCCGATGTCGACCACCATCGCCATCGTCGTCACCGCCTTCTCGCTGGGCTGGCTGGCGCTGCTGGCGGTGGGCCGCTCGCCTGGCGTGCCGCGCGTCAGCCTGCGGCAATACGGCGCCAGCCTGACCGCCGACGTCGCCAATCTGCGCGGCCTGTCGGTGCTGTTCATCGCCGCCAACATTTTTGGCCAAGGCGTCGGCAGCGCCATCGACGGCCAGATCCTGGTCGACGCCGCCGCCCGGATCGGCATCTCCGGCGCGCTGTGGATCCCCTTCCTCCTGGCGATCATCGCCGTCGGCTCGTTCTGCGGCCTGCACGCCGTCATCATGATCGTGGTGATCGGCCATACCCTGCAGCCCGCCGCAGTCGGCCTGTCGCAAGCCACCCTGGCGTTGGTCATGCTGACCAGCTGGGGCATCGGCGGCGTGCTGTCGCCCTTGTCCAACCTGACGCTCTATGCTGCCAACATGCTGGGGCAATCCAACTGGCGCATGGCGTGGCGCGACAACGGCCTCTACGCCGCGGGCTGCGTCGTAGTGGCGGCGGCCGTCATCGTCGCCTTCCATTTTCTTCAGGGAGGCGGCGCATGACGAACCTGCGCGCCCGGCTGCTGGGGACGACCTTGACGGTGGTGGCGCTCTCTACTTTGGCGCTGCTGTTCACCGACTGGTTGCCGCTGAAGATCGTCGCCGGCGCGTCCTACGTGCTGTTCGTCGCGCTGTCGATGGCCGGCGCCGTGCGCCGCGACTACGCATTCGTCGGCGCCGCGCTGACCCTCAGTCTGGCGATCCTGCTGTCGAGCGCCGATCCCTGGCCGGTGCTGTCGCGCGCGCTGCTGCTCGGCGCCTATTTCACCACTTTTCTGCTGGCGCTCAACGTGCTGCGCGACGCCGCCCGCACCTCCGTCGCGGTGCGCCGTTGCGGCAACTACGTCATCGCGCAGCCGCCCGGCCGCCGCTATGTCGCGCTGACCGCCGCCGCCCATCTCTTCGCCGTCATCCTCAACTACGGCGTCGTCAACCTGCTCGGCACCATGGTCAAGCGCGCCAACACCCTGGCCGCCGCCGGCGGCGACATGCGCCGCTTCCGGATCCGCGAGAAGCGCATGATGCTCGCCGTGCTGCGCGGGCAATGCACCATGGTCGGGTGGTCGCCGCTGTCGATCCTGATCGCGCTTACGATCTCGCTGGTCCCCGGCCTCACCTGGGGCGAGGTCGCGCCGGCCGGCGCCATCTACTCCTTCCTGTTCCTGGCCGTCGGCTGGGCGCTCGATCGCATCGAGTGGCGCGCGCCGGCGTCGGCTGCGCCGCTGACCGCCAGTCGCTACGGATTCGCGCCATCGGTTCTGCCGATGCTGGGTGTGCTGGCCGGCATCATGGCGATGGTGGTCGGCGGCGGCCTGCTGCTGGGCCTGCCGATGGTCGGCGCCATCATGCTGATGATGCCGATCTTCGCGGCACTGTGGATCGCCGTGCAGTTCGCCCGTCTCGGGCCGCGTCTGATGCTGGCCATGGTGTTGCGCCGCGTCGGACGCTGGCCGAGCCGCGAGTTCGTCGTCTCGCGCTCGGAGGCGCTGATCATCAGCACGGCCGCCTTCATCGGCGCCGCACTCGCGGGCCTCATTCCCGAGAACGCCATCGAGACCCTGATCGCCAAAGCCGATCTGCCGTGGCTGGCGCTGGCCATCGCGCTTGCCGCCATCGTGGCGATCAGCGGCCAGCTCGGCGTCAATTCGCTCGTCATGCTGACCTTGATCGGCAGTTCGCTGCACCATATGGCCGCGGAAGGACTGCCGTCGGTTCTGCTGGCGGTCGCTATGCTGGGCGGCGCCTCGCTCTCGATCGGTTCGTCGCCCTACGGCACGCCGGTCGTGCTGGTCGCCGGATTGACCGGACAATCTGCGGAACGAATTGGGCGCTCCTGGAACGGGCCCTTTACGATTGCGGCCTTCGCTACATTGTGTCTGTATTTGATCGCTCTCGATTGGTGTCGTCCATGATGCGAGCGTATCTCCCTCCGCCGCGACAACAATCGGGACGAGTTTGCCGATGAAACCTCAGCCGCCGATCGAGAATCTTTCGCCGCCGGTCTCCGACGAGATCAAGACGACGACCTGCTACATGTGCGCCTGCCGTTGCGGCATCAAGGTGCATCTGAAGGACGGCCGCATCCGCTACATCGAGGGCAACCGCGCCCATCCGGTGAACAAGGGCGTGCTGTGCGGCAAGGGGTCGGCCGGCATCATGAACCACTATTCGCCGGCCAGACTCAGCAAGCCGCTGCTGCGCGTCGGCGAACGCGGTGCGGGCGAATTCAAGGAGATCGAGTGGGAGGAGGCGATGTCGCTGGCCACGCAGTGGCTGGGCGACATCCGCAAGACCGATCCGCGCAAGCTCGCCTTCTTCACCGGCCGCGACCAGAGCCAGGCGCTGACCGGCTGGTGGGCGCAGCAATTCGGCACGCCCAACTACGCCGCCCATGGCGGCTTCTGCTCGGTCAACATGGCGTCGGCCGGGCTCTATTCCATTGGCGGCAGCTTCTGGGAGTTCGGCGAGCCCGACTGGGACCGCGCCCGCTACTTCCTGATGTTCGGCGTCGCCGAGGACCACGACAGCAACCCGATCAAGGCCGGGCTCGCCAAGCTGAAAGCCAACGGCGCCAAGTACGTCGCCATCAATCCGGTGAAGACGGCCTATTCGGCCATCGCCGACGAATGGATCGGATTGCGTCCGGGCACCGACGGCGCCTTCATCCTCGCCATTATCCACGAGCTGCTGAAGGCGCAGAAGATCGATCTCGATTTCCTGGTGCGCTACACCAACGCGCCGTGGCTGACGATCCATGCGCCGGGCAGCGCCGATCACGGCCTGTTCGCGCGCGACGAGGAGGGCAAGCCGCTCGCCTTCGACCAGATGTCGAAGTCGATCGTCTCGGCCATGCGCGCCGACATCGCCCCGGCGCTGACCGGCGAGTTCACGCTCGCCGACGGGCGCAAGGCGCGTCCCGTCCTTCGTCTGCTGGTCGAGCGCTATCTTGATCCGTCGCATGCGCCGGAAGAGGCGGCGAAGGTCACCGGCATTTCGGCCGAAACCATCAGGCGCATCGCCGCCGAGATCGCTCACGCCGCCTTCGAGCAGCAGATCGAGATTCCGGTCGCCTGGACCGACTGGGCCGGCCGCCGCCATGAGAGCTTCATCGGCCGGCCGGTGGCGATCCATGCCATGCGCGGCATCTCCGCCCACAGCAACGGCTTCCAGACCTGCCGCGCCTTGCACGTGCTGCAGATGCTGATCGGCGCCGTCGATACGCCCGGCGCCTTCCGCTACAAGTCGCCCTATCCGCGGCCGGCGCCGATGCCGATCCGTCCCGGCGGCAAGGTCGGCGAGGTGCAGCCCGGCAAGCCATTGCCGCGCCCGCCGCTGGGCTTCCCGATCGGGCCGGAAGATCTGCTGGTCGAGGCTGACGGCGCCTCGCGCCGCATCGACAACGCCTATTCCTGGCACGCGCCGATGGCCAATCACGGCCTCATGCACATGGTGATCCGCAACGCCTGGGCCGGCGAGCCGTACGAGATCGACACGCTGTTCATGTACATGGCCAACATGGCGTGGAACTCGTCGATGAACAGCGCCGGCACCGCCGAGATGCTGGCGGCGAAGAAGCCCGACGGCTCCTACCGCATCCCGCACATCATCTATTCCGACGCCTTCTTCTCCGAGACGGTCGCCTATGCCGATCTCGTGCTGCCTGACACGACCTATCTCGAGCGCTGGGACTGCATCTCGCTGCTCGACCGGCCGATCGGCAGCGCGCACGGCCCGGGCGACGCCATCCGCCAGCCGGTGGTGAAACCCGATCGCGACGTCCGCCCCTTCCAGGACGTGGTGATCGATCTCGGCGCCCGGCTGGGCCTGCCCGGCCTGACCACGCCCGAAGGCAAGCCGCTCTATCCCGGCGGCTATGCCGACTACATCGTCAACCATCAGCGCGCGCCCGGAATCGGCTCGCTGGCTGGCTGGCGCGGCAAGGACGGGTCCGCGCAGGGCACTGGCGAACCCAATCCGGACCAGCTCAAGCGCTACGTCGAGAACGGCTGTTTCTGGAAGTACGAGCTGCCGCACGAGGCCGAGTTCTACAAGCACTCGAACAAGGCCTATCTCGATCACGCCGTGCAAATGGGCTTCATGGCGAGGCCGGACCAGATCGTGCTGCAGCTCTATGTCGAGCCGCTGCAGAAGTTCCGCCTCGCCGCCGAGGGCCATGGGCCGATCCAGCCGCCCGAGGAGCTGCGCGCGCGGGTGCGCGATCATTTCGATCCGCTGCCGATCTGGTACCCGCCCTTCGAGCAGCAGCGCCTCGACCAGGACGAGTTCCCGTTCTACGCCATCACCCAGCGCCCGGCCGCCATGTACCACTCCTGGGGCTCGCAGAACGCCTGGCTGCGCCAGATCCACGGCGCCAACCGCCTGCACATCAATCGCGCCACCGCCCAGCGCATGGGGCTGGCCGACGAGGACTGGGTCAACGTCACCTCGCATCACGGCCGCATCACCTGCCAGGTCAAGCTGATGGAAGGCGTCAACGACCGCACCGTGTGGACGTGGAACGCCATCGGCAAGCGCGCCGGCGCCTGGAACCTCGAGCCGGACGCGCCCGAGGCCCGGCTCGGCTTTTTGCTCAATCATCTGATCGCCGAGACCCTGCCGGAACAGGACGGCCGGCGCGATCTGAACAGCGATCCGATCACCGGCCAGGCCGCCTGGTACGATCTGCGCGTGCGCATCGAGAAGGCGCACGCGCCCGCCGGCCAGACCTTGCCGCAGCTCGCGACCCTCAAATCGCCGCCGGCCATGAAACCGCCGGCCCAGGTGCTGCGCTACGGGAAGGGCATCGCCGAGCCCTACTGGAAGGACGACGCCAAATGACGACGCTGCCGCCGCTGTCGCAAAAGAAGCTGGGGCTGGTGATCGATCTCGACACCTGCGTCGGCTGCCACGCCTGCGCCGTCAACTGCAAGGAGTGGAACACCGCCGGCACTTCCGGGCCGCTGACCGATATCGATCCCTACGGCGCCGACGCCGCCGGCGTGTGGTTCAACCGCATCCACAGTTTCGAGGCGGGCGAGGGCGAGGCCAGCCGCACGGTGCATTTCCCCAAATCCTGCCTGCATTGCGAGACGCCGGCCTGCGTCACGGTCTGTCCGACCGGCGCCAGCTACAAGCGCGCCGAAGACGGCATCGTGCTGATCAACCCGGAGACCTGCATCGGCTGCAAGCTCTGCTCCTGGGCGTGCCCCTACGGCGCGCGCGAGTACGACTACGACGGCGGCACGATGAAGAAGTGCACCCTGTGCATCGATCGCATCTACAACGAGAACCTCGAGGAGGTCGACCGCGTGCCGGCCTGCGTCGCCACCTGTCCCGCCTCGGCGCGGCATTTCGGCGATCTGGGCGATCCCGAGAGCAAGGTGTCGAAGCTGGTGGCCGAGCGCGGTGGCTACGACCTGATGCCCGAGATGGGCTACCGGCCGGTCAACAAGTACCTGCCGCCGCGGCAGCGCCAGAACACGTCCGGCTGCACCGGGGCCGGCGCCAGCCTGCCGGCGCCCGAACCGGCCGCCGACGGCGTGCTGGGCTGGCTCGACCGCATCCTCTCCCGTTAGGACCGACATGCATCCGGCATTTTCCGTCATCTTCTTCACCGTCGCGTCCGGCGCCGGCTACGGGCTGCTGTTCGTGCTGGCGCTGCTGATCGGCTTCGGCCTGCTGGCGCCGGCCTTCTGGACCGGCTTCATCGGGTTCGGCGTGTCGTTTGCCCTGATCACTGCCGGACTTCTTTCGTCCTTCCTGCATCTGGGACGGCCCGAGCGCGCCTGGCGCGCCTTCAGCCAGTGGCGCAGCTCCTGGCTCAGCCGCGAAGGCGTGCTGGCGATCATCACCTACCTGCCCGCCGGCCTTCTGGCGCTGCTCTTCACCTTCTTCGAGCCATCACGCGGCATCCTGATCGTGTTGTCGGCGCTCTCGGCGCTTTGCGCGGTGGCGACGGTGATCGCGACCGGCATGATCTACCGCTCGCTGCAGCCGATCCGCGCCTGGTGCAACGGCTGGGTCGTGCCCGCCTATCTCGTGCTCGGCCTGGCGAGCGGACTGCTGCTGGGCAATCTGCTGGTGTTCGCCGCCGGCGCCCAGGCGACGATCCTCGTCCAGATCGCCAGCGTGGTGGCGTTGCTGGCCGCCGCTCTGGTGAAGTTCCGCTACTGGCGCTTCATCGACACGATGCCCGCCTTCAGCACCGCCGAAAGCGCCACCGGGCTGGGCCATATCGGCAAGGTCCGCCTGTTCGAGGCGCCGCATACGCAGGAGAATTTCCTCAACAAGGAAATGGGCTACCGCATCGCCCGCAAGCACGCGGCGAAACTGCGCCGGATCGCGCTGGTCGGCGGCTGGCTGGTGCCGGCCGGTTTCGTGTTGCTGAGCCTCGTCCTGCCCTCGGTGCTGGGACTGTTCGCCGCGATCCTCGCCGTGGCGCTGGGTCTGGCCGGCACGCTGGTCGAGCGCTGGCTGTTCTTCGCCGAGGCGAAGCACGCCGTCACGCTCTATTACGGCGGCGACAAGGTCTGAAGCGGAAGCCTCGCCTCAACCGAGTCCTCGTCCTGAGCCCGTCGAAGGACGAGTTGCACAGGCGACGGTGCGGTCCCTCATGCTTCGACAAGCTCGGCATGAGGAAGAATGTCCGCCTCCGCGTCTGATCAGGCGCTTTTCGCTTTCCTCTGGCGCGCCTGCGCCGGCGCCGTCCAGGTCTGCTCGCGGATGCCGTGCTTGCGCAGCTCCGCCTTCTGCACCTTGTTGGTCGGCGTCTTGGGCAGCTGCTCGTAGATCTCGACGAATCGCGGCTCGGCGTAGCGCGGCATAAGCGGCGTGCAATAGGCGTGGATGTCCTGCGCCGTCGCCGCGCTGCCCGGCTCCAGCACGACGCAGAGCTTGACCTCCTGTTCCTTCTCCTCGAACGGCGAGGGCACGCCGATAACCGCCACGTCGGCGACGGCGGGATGGCCCATCACCACCTGCTCGATCTCGAAGGAGGAAATGTTCTCGCCGCGCCGGCGCAGGCAGTCGTTGATGCGGTCGACGAAGTAGTACCAGCCGTCGGCGTCGCGCCGCATGGCGTCGCCGGTGTGGAACCACAGATTGCGCCACGCCTTGACCGTGGCGTCGGGCGCGGCGTTGTAGCCGGCCATGAAGCCATAGGGCTTCTTCGGCCGGATCAGCAATTCGCCGACCTGGCCGTCGGGCAGCTCGGCGCCGGTCTCCGGATCGGCGATGATGCAGTCGAACCAGTCGCGCACCAGCTTGCCGCAGCCATTGTCGCGCCGCTTCTCGTTGCGCGGCATGTAGATCGGGCAGTTGGCCTCGCTCGAGCCGTAGAGTTCGACCAGCTGCGCGCCGAAGCGGCGCTCGAACTGCTCGCCGAAGGCCGGCGAGATCGGCACGGCGCAGACGACTTCCAGGTCGTTGTCGGCGTCGTGCGGGGTTTCGGGCTGGCGCACGATGAATTCGGTCATGACGCCGAGAAGATTGGTGATGGTGGCGCGGCTTTCGCGCACGTCGTCGAGCCAGGTGCTGGCGCTGAAGCCTTCGGCGACGCTGATCGGCGCGCCCAGGCCGAAGGCGCTCAGCAGCTGGATGATCAGCGCGTTGGTGTGGAACAGCGGCAGGCAGGAATAGAAGCGGTCATGCGCGCCCAGCCCCGTCTGCTCGATGGTCAGCGCGGCGTTGAGATACATCTGCGCATGCGGGATCAGCACGCCCTTGGACGGTCCGGTGGTGCCGGACGTGTAGATGATGGTGCTGATGTCGCTGCCGGTGACCACCGTGTCGATGCCGGTCTCCGGCCCGCCCTGCAGCTGCGCATAGTCCACCATCTGCAGCCGGCTGTCGGGCGCCGGCGGCGGCGATCCGGCGCAGACGATCGTCTGGAGACGCCGGTAGGCCGGCTCGCTGGCCAGAATCACCGGCACGAAATCGGCCGTGGTGACGATCAGCCGCGCCGCCGAGTTCTCCGCCACGTGCTCGAGGAAAACGCCGCGATAGGCGGTGTTCACCATCACCGCCACCGCGCCCAGCCGGTGCAGCGCCAGCCAGGTCTCGACGAATTCCAGGCTGTTGCGCATCAGGATCATCACCCGGTCGCCGAAGCCGACGCCCAGCCCGGCGAACGCATTGGCCAGCCGGCGTGTGCGCAGCTCCATCTCGCCGTAGCTGACGAAGCTCTGACCACGGAAATCGGGGCCGATCATGCGAAAGAACGGCTGGTCGCCCCGCTTCTGCGCCTGTCGCGTGAGAAGGTCCGGCGTCGTCTGCTGTCGAAGCTCGGTGAACTCGATCATGCGGCGTCTCTTCCCCTGTCGGCTCGCTGGTTTTTCCAGACTCTGTGGCCGCCGCTGCCGGGCTGGCAAGTCTCGCCGTCCGCCCGTCCCGCATGGCGGCCGCCCGTCTCGCCATCCGCGTCCGCCGCTTCCATCTACCGTCTGGAAGTCGCCTGCTTCCTGTGCCATTTAGGGGCCTCGGCGAACGGGGTTTCCCGCCCGGCGTTGGCACTCCGTGGATCGCCCCACGGGGTCCGCCGCTAGGCCTGCAAGACCTTGATTCGGCCGGTTTTTCTTTTTGGGATCGCAGGATATGGGCAAGGCGAAGATAAAGAGTGCAGGGGAGGCCGGCCATGCCGCTTAGGCTCGATGCCGCCGATCCCGGCTTTGCCCAGGCCTTCGCCGCCTTCCTCGACGCCAAGCGCGAGGTCGAGCAGGACGTCGACGCCACGGCGGCCGCCATCATCGCCGACGTGCGCCGGCGCGGCGACGCCGCCGTCATCGAATTGACCGCGAAGTTCGACCGCGTCGCACTGACGCCGCAGACCATGCGCGTCGCCGAGACCGAGATCGACGCCGCCATCGCCCGCGCGCCAGCCGAGCAGGCGGCGGCGCTGAAGCTGGCGGCCGAGCGCATCCAGAGCTATCACCGCACCCAGGCGCCCAAGAACGTCGACTATGTCGACGCCCAGGGCGTGCGGCTGGGCGCGCTCTACCGGCCGGTCGATTCGGTCGGCCTCTACACGCCGGGCGGCACCGCGACCTATCCGTCCTCCATGCTGATGAACGCCATGCCGGCCAAGGTGGCGGGGGTGAAGCGCATCGTCATGGTGACGCCGGTGCCCGACGGCCACCTCAATCCGCTGGTCATGCTGGCGGCGCGGCTGGGCGGGGTGAACGAGATCTACCGCATCGGCGGAGCGCAGGCGGTGGCCGCGCTGGCCTACGGCACCGAAACCATCAAGCCGGTCGACAAGATCGTCGGACCGGGCAACGCCTGGGTGGCCGCCGCCAAGCGCCGCGTCTTCGGCCAGGTCGGCATCGACCTGATCGCCGGCCCGTCCGAGATTCTGGTGCTGGCCGACGGCAACAACGATCCCGCCTGGATCGCTGCCGATCTGCTGTCGCAGGCCGAGCACAATCCCGATTCGCAGGCCGTGCTGATCGCGACCGACGCGAAATTCGCCGATGCCGTCGCCGCCGCGGTCGAGGCCCATCTCTCGACCCTGGAGCGCGCCGATTTCGCGCGCCAGAGCTGGAACGATTTCGGCGCCATCATCGTGGTGCCCGACTACGCCGCCGCCGTGCCGCTGGTCGACGCCATCGCGCCCGAGCATCTGGAGCTCGCCGTCGAGGACGAGGCCGCCGAGACGCTGCTGCACCAGGTGCGCCACGCCGGCGCGGTGTTCCTCGGCCGCCACACGCCGGAAGCCATCGGCGACTACGTCGCAGGCACCAACCACGTGCTGCCGACCTCGCGCAGCGCCCGCTTCTCCTCCGGCCTCGGCGTGTCCGATTTCGTCAAGCGCACCTCCTTCGTGCGCTGCAGCCCCGAAGGCCTTGCCGCCATCGGTCCGGCCGCCGTCACCTTGGCCGAGGCCGAAGGCCTGCCCGCGCACGCGCTGTCGGTCGCCATCCGCATGAACCGCCGCTAGGCGCCGATGGCCGATCCCGAAACCAATCCGGCGCGCCGTATCGCCCATATCGCCCTCGACGAGGCCACCATGGTGCGCCGCACGCCCGAGGTCGAGCACGAGCGCCAGGTCGCCATCTACGATCTTCTGGAGGAGAACTCGTTCTCGCCGGTTGGCCTGCCCGACGGACCCTATCGGCTGCACCTGGCGGTGCACGAGAACCGCCTGCTACTCGACATCCGCAACGATGCCGATGCCAAGCTGCGCGACATCGTGCTGTCGCTGACACCCTTCCGCACCATCGTGAAGGACTACTTCATGATCTGCGAGAGCTACTTCGACGCCATCAAGAAGCTCAGCCCTTCCCAGATCGAGGCGCTCGACATGGGCCGGCGCGGCCTGCACAACGAAGGCTCCGAACTGCTGCGCGAACGGCTGGAGGGCAAGGTCGAGCTCGACTTCGACACCGCCCGCCGCCTGTTCACGCTGATCTGCGTCCTGCACATTCGGGGCTGAGCCGATGGGCGAACTGCCGGGATCTGTGCTGTTCGCCTGTTCGCAGAACTCGGTCCGTTCGCCGATGGCCGAAGCCATCGCCAAGCACCTGTTCGGCAAGCGCATCTATTTCGATTCGGTCGGCGTGCGGGCCGAGGAGATCGATCCCTTCGCCGTCGCCGTCATGGACGAGATCGGCATCGACCTGCATCGCCACCACGCCAAGACCTTCGACGATCTGCAGGACAATTCCTTCGATCTGGTGATCACCCTGTCGCCCGAGGCGCAGCACAGCGCCGTCGAGATGACCCGCACCATGGCCTGCGACGTCGAATACTGGCCGACCCAGGACGCCACCGCCGTCGAGGGCAGCCGCGAGGCCCGGCTTGCCGCCTATCGAGCGGTGCGCGACAGTCTGCGCCAGCGCCTCGCCGACCGCTTCAAGGCCGCCGAGCCGGCCAAGCCCTGAGGCAGCAGGAGCCGGGAAACCATTCCCGCCCGCCGTCGTTTTCCGTGCCGGAGGATTTCGTGGCCGGTATCGCGACCTACAATTCCAAGCGCGACTTCAAGAAGACGCCGGAGCCGAAGGGCGCCGTCTCCCGGCGTCGTTCGGGCGCGCCGGAATTCGTGGTGCAGAAGCACGATGCCTCCCGTCTGCATTATGATTTCCGCCTCGAGATCGACGACGTGCTGGTCAGCTGGGCCATCCCCAAGGGGCCCTCGCTCGACCCCGGCGAAAAGCGGCTCGCCGTGCGCACCGAGGATCACCCGATGGCCTATGGCGGCTTCGAGGGCGTCATTCCCGAGGGCGAATACGGCGGCGGCACCGTGATGCTGTGGGATCGCGGTACCTTCGAGCCCGAGGGCAAGTCGAGTGCCGCCACCCAGCTGCGCAAGGGCTCGCTGAAATTCGCCCTGTACGGCGATCGGCTGAAGGGCTCCTTCGCGCTGGTGCGGATGAAACCGCGCAAGGGCGAGAAATCGGAGAACTGGCTGCTCATCAAGCACGGCGATGCAGACGCCAAACGCGGCAGCACGGATGCGGTGGTGCGGCGCAACGTCACCTCCGTTGCCTCCGAGCGCTCGATGGACGAGATCGCCGACAGCGGCAAGGTCTGGCATTCCAACAAGAAGAAGGCGACCTCGAAGACGGCCGCAAAGGCTGCGCCGAAAAAGGCCACCACCCGGGCCCGCGCGGCGCGCAAGAAGAAGCGTTCCAGCCTCGCCGCCGATCCCAGCGCGGTCGAGGGCAGCCGCAAGCGCGCCCTGCCGGCGAAATTCTCGCCGCAGCTGGCGACCTTGGCCGAGACCGCACCGGAGGATTCCGGCTGGCTGTCCGAAATCAAGTTCGACGGCTATCGCATGCTGGCCCGGATCGATGCCGGCAAGGTCGCGATCTACAGCCGCAACGGGCTCGACTGGACGCACAAGCTGCCGCATCTCGCCGCCAGCCTGGCGCAGCTTCCGGTCAGGCAGGCCTGGGTCGACGGCGAGGTCGTATCGCTCGACGAGGACGGGCACAGCTCCTTCGCGGCCCTGAAGAACGCGCTCTCCGACAAGGAATCGGGCGGGCTGTTCTACTATCTCTTCGACATTCCCTATCTCGACGGCTTCGATCTGACCGGCTGCGCCCAGATCGAGCGAAAGAACCTGCTGGCCGGGCTGCTGGCCGACCCGCCGCCCTTCGTCAAATATTCCGAGCATTACGAGGGCGTGCCCGAGCGCGTGCGCGAGCAGGCCTGCGCCATGCGGCTGGAAGGCGTCATCTGCAAGCGCGCCGACGCGCCCTATCGCCAGCAGCGCAGCCGCGACTGGCTGAAGCTGAAATGCGTGCAGCGCGAGGAGTTCGTCGTCATAGGTTTCACCGAACCGAAAGGCAGCCGCACCGGTCTCGGCGCGCTGCATATGGGCTATTACGACGGCAAGGGCGAACTGCACTACGCCGGCGGCGTCGGCACCGGCTTCGATCGTACCACGCTGGAAGATCTGCGCTCCCTGCTTGAGAAGCTCGAGCGCAAGGTCGCCCCGCGCATCCTGGTGCAGGGCGAGGGCCCGCCGCGCGGCCTGCGCTGGGTGCGGCCCGAGTTGGTCGCCGAACTGCAGTATCTCGACTGGACCGGCGACGGGGTGCTGCGCCACGCCGTGTTCCTCGGCCTGCGCGAGGACAAGGAGGCCGAAGATGTCGTACGCGATCCGCCCCGCGCCGCCCCCGCCGCAAGGAGCCGCGCCGCCGCGGCGACCATCGTGACCGCCCGGGCGCCCCGGTCGCGGCCCAAGGGCAAGGCGAAGAAGGCGGCGAAGAAGAAAGCGCCGGCCATCATCGACAAGCGCGACGATGCCGGCTCGGGCGTCAGCCTGACCCATCCCGACCGCGTGCTGTGGCCGGGCGAAAAGCTGACCAAGCGCGATCTTGCCGACTACTGGGAGGAAATGGCCGAACTGGCGCTGCCGCATATCGCCGGCCGGCCGCTGGCGCTGGTGCGCTGCCCCGACGGCATCGATGGCGAGCAGTTCTTCCAGAAAAAGGCCTCGCCTGGCTTCCCCAGGCAGATCGTTGATCTCAAGCTGAAGAAGGAGCGCGTGCTGGCGATCGACGATGCCGAGGGCCTGCGGGCGTTGGCGCAGATGTCGGCCATCGAGATCCACCCCTGGGGCTCGACCCTGGACGACATCGAGCGTCCCGACAGGCTGATCTTCGATTTCGATCCCGATACCGGACTGGATTTCGACGACGTGATCGCGGCGGCGCTGATGCTGCGCCGGGCGCTGGACAAGGCCGGGCTGAAATCCTTTCCCAAGACCACCGGCGGCAAGGGCCTGCATGTTGTGGTGCCGATCCGTCCGTCGCTGGGCTGGGACGAGGCCAAGGAATTCTGCCACGACGTGGCGCGCTGGATGGTGGCGCAGGAGCCCAAACGCTTCACCGCGGAGATGTCCAAGGCCAAGCGGCGCGGCCGCATCTTCGTCGATTACCTGCGCAACGGCCGCGGCAGCACCGCCATCGCGCCGTTCTCGCCCCGCGCCCGGCCCGGCGCCACCATCGCCATGCCGCTGTCGTGGAAAGACGTGAAACCCGGCCTCGATCCCAAACGTTACACCCTCTCGCAAGGACCGAAACTGAAGGCGAAGGCGAAGGCCGCCTGGCGCGGCTTCTTCGACGTCGACCAGACGATCGACGCCAAGGCCCGGCGCGTCTTCGCGGCGAAGGAATAGGAGAGACAAATGGCCTCGCATCGGCCGTTCTGGCGCGGGCATCTGAAACTGTCGCTGGTCAGCTGCCCGGTGGCGCTGCATTCGGCGATCACCGATCGCAACGACATCCACCTCAATTTCATCAATCCCGACACCGGCAACCGCATCCGCAACCAGGTGATCGATTCGGAGACCGAAGAGGTGCTGGCGCGCGACGAGCTGGTGCGCGGCTACCAGTTCGCCAAGGACCGCTACGTGACGATCAGCGAGGAGGAGCTGGCCGAGCTGAAGATCGAGAGCTCCTCGACCATGGAAGTCGAGAAATTCGTCCCGACCGAGGAGATCCCGGCGATCTTCTTCGACAAGGTCTACTACATCGTGCCCGACGGCGAGGCCGGCATCGAGGCCTTCGTCGTCATCCGCGACGCCATGGCGAAGGCCGGCATGTTCGCCATCTCGCGCGTCGTGCTGGCGCGCAAGGAGCGGGTCATCGCCATGAAGCCGCGCGGCAAGGGCATCATCGGCTATTCGCTGCGCGAGGCCGACGACATCAAGCCCGAGAAGGAATACTTCAAGGACATCGACAGCCCGAAGGTCGACAAGGACATGCTGGAGATCGCCATGCGGCTGGTGAAGCAGAAATCCGGCAGCTTCGATCCCGCCGACTACGAGGACCGCTACGAGCGGCGCATGCGCGATCTCATCAACGCCAAGCTGGAAGGCGTCGAGCTCGAGCCGCTGGCGGCGGCGGAGGAGCCCAAGGTGGTCGACCTGATGGAGGCGCTCAAGCGTAGCCTCGATTCCGGCAAGGGCCGCTCCCCGCGCAAGGATGGCGGCAGCGCCACCGTCCACAAGCTCAAGCCCAAACCCAAGGCGAAGGCGAAAAAGAAGACCACCCGCAAGACGACGGCGAAGCGCAAGCGCGGCTGAGGCGATTGCCATCCGTCGCGGCGTCCAATACCCATAGCAGCGGCCGGGCGTTCTCGCCCGCCGATCGGGGAGGGTGGGCATGTCTCTTCTGGGCGCTGCGGCGGTGGCGATGTGGTGGGAAATCGAGTTCGCGATGCGCGCCGAATTCCAGGACTGGCACTCGCACGAGCATTTTCCCGAACGCATGGCGATACCGGGTTTCCGTCGCGGCTCGCGCTGGACCGACATCGAAGACGACCGCCGCTTCTTCGTGCTCTACGAGCTGGCCGAACACGCCACCCTGGCGTCGCCGGCCTATCGCGCGCGGCTCGACAACCCCACGCCGTGGTCGGTGAAGATGATGCCGCATCACCGCAACATGGTGCGCAGCCAGTGCCGTGTCCGCGACAGTTTCGGCTCCTTCGCCGCCGCCGCGCTGGGCGCCATCCGCCTGACGCCGCGCCCCGGAAGCGACGACGCCCTGCGCGATTTCCTGCGCGCGACCCTGTCCGCGTTGCCGGCGCAACGCGGCCTGATCGGCGGCCATCTTCTGCAGACCGACGCGCCGTCGGCGCCGCCAACGAAAGAGCAGGCGATCAGGGGCGGCGACGCGGCGGCCGACTGGATCGTGCTGCTGTCGGGCTACGAGCCCGATGCGGTGAAGGCGGCGCTTGCCGAAACGCTGGGCGGGCCCGCGCTGGAGAACGCCGGCGCCGCGCCGCAGCCCTTCGGGCAAATCTTCCGCCTGTTGCACATGGTGACGCCGGCCGAGACGGCCGTGGGCGCTACATGACGGCCAGCGCCGAGGGCTCCAGGCCGCGCTTCTGCGCGGCGATGCGGACGGGCGCGTTGGCCGCGCCGTAGCCGGCATAGCCCGGATCGCGCTGCACGATCTCGAAGAAGAAGCCTTCGCCGTAGAGACGGCTGTAGAGCTGCAGATAGTCGCCGGCCTCGTCGCGGTCGTAGAGAATGCCGTGCCGCCGCAGCCGCTCGATGGTTGCCGGCTCCAGCCCGAAGCGGGCCTCGATGTCGTCGTAGTAATTGGCCGGCACGTCCAGCGGCTTGAAGCCCAGCCGCGCCATGGCCCCGGCCGTTTCCAGCAGATCCTTCGTCGCCAGCGCCAAATGCTGGATCGCCGAACCGAAGCTCTTGGCGACGAAATGCCCCGCCAGCGTGCGCTGGTTCTCCGCCCCGTTCAGCGTCAGCCGCAGCGCGCCATTGTCGCTTTCGATCACCCGACTGCGCACCAGCCCGCCGGGATCGACCACGTCGACCGCCGCCAGCTTGCGGGTGCGGAAAATCGACAGATAGAACAGCACCCAGCTCAGCATCTCCTCGTAGTTCATGGTCTGCGCCACGTGGTCGATGCGCAGCAGCCCGGCATCCGGCGTCTGGTCCGTCGAGGTCAGGTCGAACTCGATGTCCCAGACGCGGGCCAGTTCGCCGCCGTCGTCGAGGAAATAGATGACGCCGCCGCCCACCCCGCGGATCGCCGGAATGGCCAGCTCGCCCGCCAGGCGCTGTTCGGCGAAGGGGGCGGCGCCCAGCGCCCGCGCCCGTTCGACCGTGGCCGCCGCATCCTCGACCTGCAGGCCGATGGCGTAGGCGCAGGCGCCATGCACCAGATAGGACGAATGCGCCAGGCCTTCGCGTTCGGTGTTGACCACGATGTTGATCTCGCCCTGGCGGAAGAGATCGACATGCCGGTTGCGATGGCGGCCGGCATGGCGGAAGCCCATGCTGCGCAGCAGCCGCGCCAGTTCCTCCGCCTCGGTCTCGTCGGCGGCGAATTCGACGAAGGCGACGCCGCGCACTTCGATGCGGTCGGGCAGGGGCGGCGATGAAGGTGCAGGGTCGGCGCGGCCGACCTGGTCCATCAGGAACGTCAGCGAGCGCTTGCCGTCGACCGACACCGATTGCGGCGAGCCGCCGCGGAACTGGTCGTTGAATATTTCCAGCGACAATGGCCCGGCATAGCCCGTCGCCGCCACCGCGCGCATGAAGCCGACCATGTCGAATTCGCCCTGACCCGGCATGTTGCGGAAATGCCGGCTCCACGACAGGTAGTCCATTTTCAGCAGCGGCGCGTCGGCCAGCTGCACGATGAAGATGCGGTCGCCGGGGATGGCGCGGATCGAATCGACGTCGATGCCGCGCGCCAGCGTGTGGAAGGAATCGAGGATCAGCCCGATGCTGCGATGGTCGGCGCGGCGCACGATCTCCCAGGCGTCGCGATGGTCGTTGACGTGGCGGCCCCAGGCCAGCGCCTCATAGCCGACGCGCAGGCCGCGTCGGGCGGCGCGCTCGCCCAGCTCGCGGAAATCGGCGGCTGCGCGATCGATGCCGCCCAGCGCCAGCGGCGAGACGCTGGAGCAGACCAGCATCAGGTCGGTGCCCAATTGCTGCATCAGATCGAACTTGCGTTCGGCGCGGTCGAAGGCGCGGGCCCTTTGCTCGGGCGGCAGTCCCTCGAAATCGCGGAACGGCTGGAACATGGTTATCTCCAGCCCGTGATCGGCCACCATGCGGCCGACCTCGGCCGGCGAGCCGTCGAAGGCCAGGAAATCGGCCTCGAAGATCTCGACCCCGTCGAAGCCGGCGGCGGCGATCGCCGCCAGTTTCTCGCGCAGGCCGCCGCTGATCGAAACCGTGGCGATCGAGGTCTTCATCGCGCCCTCCAACGGTATAAACGAACCAGTTAGTACATTGTAGGTCCGTCAATGGTGAACGCAAGGGGGTAGGGCAGGTTCAGTCGTTCTGCAGGGCGTCGCGGCGGCTGACGAAGCGCAGCACCATGTCGACGGCATTGCGGCGCAGCCGGTCGAGCGCCTCGGCCGAGCCGAAATCGCGGCCGAAAATCTTCGAGAAAGTGCGCCGGTTGGAGACGTTGAAGAAGCACAGGGCGCTGATCTGCCAGTGCAGCTCGACCGGGTCGAGGCCGCGGCGGAACACGCCGCTCGCCACGCCGCGCTGGTAGATCCTGGCGATGTGGTCGATGGCGGTGACGTTGAGGTCGCGGATCGCTTCCGAACGGTCGAGATACTGGCCGTGATGGATGTTCTCGATCATCACCATGCGGATGAATTCCTCGTGCTGGTGATGATGGTCGAAGGTGAACTCGACCAGCCGCTTCAACGCGTCGACCGGCGCCATGCCCTCGGTATCGAGCTTCGCCTCGCCCTCGCGCACCATGCGGTAGGCGTTCTCCAGCGCCCGCAGGTAGAGGCCTTCCTTGCCGCCGAAATAGTAGTAGATCATCCGCTTGCTGGACTTGGTGCGGGCGGCGATCTCGTCGATGCGGGCGCCCGACAGCCCGTTCAGCGCGAATTCCTTCGACGCCACCTCGAGAATGTCCCGTCGCGTGCCTTCGGGGTCCTGGACCCTGGTCGGCGTGCCGTCAGTCTTGCCGTTGCGCTTGATTTTCTTGGTCATTTTGGCCTGTCGCGGTGGGGCATTTGACTAAACTAACTGTTTCGTACAATGTCGCCCGAGGTACGAACCACTGCATATCCGACGCGCCGGTTCGGTGACAAGGCTGCCGCTTTGGGCGGATCGGCGTCTGGGGTTCCGGTCGCGGGCGAGGCAAGGGTGCAGGCAACGCGCGATACTACACTCGATCTGCTGCGGCGAAGCATCGGCGAGCGGCGCGCCGTCGATCCCGGCGCCGGCCGGTCGGTGCTGGTCGGCCTGCTGGGCCGCGCCATCCAGTCCTCGCGATCGCCCGCCATGCACGAGCGCGAGGCGCGCCGGCTGGGTCTGTCCTGTTCCTATCTGCTGGTCGATTTCGACGCGCTGGGCCTGCCGGACGAGGCGCTGGCCGCGGTGCTAGAGGCCGGTGTCGCGCTGGGGTTCGCCGGCTTCAACGTCACCCATCCGTTCAAGCAGCGCGTCGTGCCCCTGCTGCAATCGCTGGCGCCGGACGCCGAGGCGATCGGCGCGGTCAACACCGTGGTGTTCTCGGCGTCGGGCGCCGTTGGGCACAACACCGATGCGTTCGGCTTCCTGCAAAGTTTCCGCGAGGGCCTGGCCGGCGCGCCGCTGGGGCGCGTCGTGCTGATCGGGGCCGGTGGCGCCGGCGCCGCCGTGGCCCACGCGCTGCTCGAGCTGGGCGTGACGCGGCTCGACGTCTTCGACAGCGAACCCGGCCGCGCCGCCGCACTGGCGGCGCGGTTCGGCCTCGCGGGCGGTCGCGTGGGCGCCGTCGACGATCTTGCCGCCGCCGTCGCGGCAGCCGACGGCATCGTCAACGCCACGCCCGTCGGCATGGCGAAATACCCCGGCCTGCCGGTGCCGGCCGAGCTGCTGCAACGCCGTCACTTCGTCGCCGACATCGTCTATTTCCCGCTCGAGACCGCCTTGCTGCGCCACGCCCGCGCGCTCGGCTGTCGCACGCTTTCCGGCATCGGCATGGCGATCGGCCAGGCGGCGCGGGCCTTCGAACTCTTCACCGGCATGGCTGCCGACCGCACGGCCATGGCTGGCTTCTTCGAAGCGGCATGAACCGGGCAATCCGGAACTGAACGACAAACCAAAGGGAGGATGAACATGGCATTCAACACCACGCGTCGCGGCTTTCTGGCCGGCACCGGCGCCATCGCCGCCGCGGCGGCGTTTCCGGCGCTGGCGCAGGACAAGCAGAAGCTGCGCTTCTCCGCCGTCTTCTCCGAACAGGACATCCGCGCCGAGATGATGAAGATGTTCGGCGCTGCAATCGCCAAGGACTTCGCCTTTGAGGGCTATTACGGCGGCACGCTGTTCAAGCAGGGCACCGAACTGGTCGCCCTGCAGCGCGGCAATCTCGAAATGGGCAACATCGCGCCGCAGGATTTCTCCAAGCAGATCCCGGCCTGGTCGATCCTGACCGCCGCCTACCTGTTCCGCGACGCCGACCATCTCAAGAAGTTCTTCGCCAGCCCGGCCGGCGCCGAGATGAAGAAGATGACCGAGGACCAGCTCGGCGTGCGGGTGCTGGGGCCGACCTATTTCGGCGCCCGCCAGATCGGCCTGAAGACGACGAAGAAGATCAACACCCCCGCCGACATGGCCGGCATCAAGCTGCGCATGCCGGGCGGCGAGGCCTGGCAGTTCCTGGGCGAGTCGCTCGGCGCCAATCCGACGCCGATGGCCTATTCCGAGGTCTATACCGGCCTGCAGACCGGCGCCATCGACGGCCAGGACAATCCGCTGCCCAACGTCGAGAACATGAAGTTCTACGAAGTCATGTCGCAGATCGTGCTGACCTCGCATCTGGTCGGCTTCGACCTGCTGACCGTGTCCAACAAGGTATGGACCGGCATGTCGGCCGACGTGCAGAAGCGTTTCCAGGCCGCCGCCGACGCCGCCATCGAGTTCTCCACCGCCAAGCACCTGGCGCGCGAGAAGGAGCTGGTGGCGTTCTTCAAGGGCAAGGGATTGCAGATCTACGAACCCGACCAGGCCGCCTTCCGCAAGCACGCCCAGGAGAAATACCTGGCGTCCGATCTGGCCAAGAGCTGGCCGAAGGGAATGGTCGACAAGATCAACGCCCTCTAGAGTCGGGTGGCGCGTCCCGGTCTTTTCGCCGGGACGCGCCCTGACCGATCGGCGTTTGCGGGTTCTTCGCGTGGCATTCGATCTCAGCGACTGGCGCGGCTTTCTGGGCCGTCGCGCCGAAAACGCGCTGGCCGCGATGCTGGCGACGATGTTCGTCGCCTTTCTCCTGCAGATCGTCTTCCGCTATCTGCTCGGCCTGTCGACCGGCTGGACCAACGAGCTCAGTTCCGTGCTGTGGGTGTGGCTGGTGCTGTTCGGCGCCGCCTTCGTCGTGCGCGAGGAGGAGGAGATCCGCTTCGATCTCGTCTACGCCGCGGTCGGCGCCGGGCCACGCCGCGTCATGGCGTTGCTCGCCGCGCTCGCGCTGATCGTTCTCTACGGCATCTCGCTCCCCGCCACCTGGGACTACGTCACCTTCATGAAGGTCGAGAGCACCGCCTATCTCGGCATTCGCTTCGACTGGCTGTTCTCGATCTATCTGGCTTTCGTCGTCGCCGTCCTGGTCCGCTATCTCTGGATCGCATGGCGCGCCCTGCGCGCCGCGCCGGACCGGCCCTGATGGCGCTGGCCAGCCCGTTCTCGCTGTCGATCGTCGCCATCACCCTGCTGGCGCTGCTCGGCCTGCCGATCGGCCATTCGATGATCGCCGGCTCGATCCTCTATCTGCTGCTGGCCAATCTCGACCTGGCGACCGCCGCCGAGCAGATGCTCAACGGCATGTACGCCAACTACATCATCCTCGCCGTGCCGCTGTTCATTCTCGCCGCCGAACTGATGAACATCGGCTCGATGACCGAGCGACTGCTGCGCTTCTGCAATGCCGTGGTCGGCCGCTTCCGCGGCGGCCTGGCGCAAGTCAACGTGCTGCAAAGCATCATCTTCGCAGGCATGTCGGGTTCGGCCATCGCCGACGCGGTGGGCACCGGCAAGATGATGCAGTCGATGATGACGGCGGGCGGGCGCTACCGCGCCAGCTATGCCGCCGCCCTGACCGCCGCGACGGCGGTGATCGGCCCGATCATCCCGCCCTCCATTCCGATGATCCTCTACGCGCTGGTCTCCGACGCCTCGATCGGCTTCCTGTTCCTGGGCGGCGTCGTGCCCGGCCTGCTGATGGCGCTGGCGCAGATGACGATCATCCTGATCGGCGCGCGCCGGGAAAATTTCCCGGTCGAGCCGCCGACCCCGCTGCGCGCGCTGCCCGGCATCACCTGGCGCGCCCTGCCGACCCTGATGATGCCGGTGGTGCTGCTGGGCTGCATCTATTCCGGCATCACCACGCCCACCGAGGCCGCCGCCATCGCCGGCGCCTACGCGCTGGTGATTTCCTGCCTGGTCTATCGCAGCGTCGGTCCGCGCGAGCTCTACCGCTCGCTGGCGGCCAGCGCTCGCACCTCCGCCGGCGTCGGCATGCTGATCGCCGGCGCCATGGCGTTCAACTATGTGGTCACGGTCGAAAACATCCCGGCCGACGTGCGCGTGCTGCTGACGCGCTGGGAACTGTCGCCAGTGACGTTCCTCATTCTCGTCAACGTCCTGCTGCTGCTGCTGGGCTGCCTGCTCGAAGGCACGACCATATTGCTCGTCATCGTGCCGGTGCTGGTGCCGACGGCGCAGGCGCTGGGCGTCGACATCGTGCATTTCGGCGTCGTCGTCGTGGTCAACATCATGATCGGCCTGATCACGCCGCCTTTCGGCCTGCTGCTCTTCGTCATGACCCGCATCGCCGAAGTGCCGATCCGCGCCATCGTGCGCGACGTGCTGCCGTTTCTCTGCGCCATGATCGCCGCACTGGCGCTAATCACCTTCGTGCCCGATCTGGTTCTCTTCCTGCCGCGCCTGCTTGGCTACGAGGGGTAATGCCGATGGCCGCCGCAAAGACACCGAAACCGATTTTCGTGCTCAACGGTCCCAACCTCAATCTTCTGGGCATCCGCGAGCCGCACATCTACGGCGCGACGACGCTGGCCGAGATCGAGGCGACGTGTCGCCAGGCGTCCGGCCGGCGCGGGCTGCGCTTCCACCAGTCCAACCGCGAGGGCGAGATCGTCGAGTGGATCCAGGAGGCGGTGAGCGCAGGCAGCGGCATCGTCATCAACCCGGCGGCGCTGACCTTCACCTCGGTCGCCATTCTCGATGCGCTGAAAATGTTTCCCGGGCCGATCGTCGAATTGCACATCTCCAACATCCACCGCCGCGAGGCGATCTATCGCCATTCGCTGGTCTCGACCGTCGCCACCGCCGTCATCGCCGGCCTCGGCGCCCCAGGCTACGCCATCGCCATCCAGTCCCTGATCGGCCTGATCGACGCCCGGGCGGCCCGGCGATAATTCCCTGTCGCCTCAGGGACATGCCCGGGGCGGCCGTCGCACATGGCGGCGTTGCGGGGTTATCCCGTCCTTCGCCTTGACTCGGGTGTTCGGGGCGGTCATTTTCTTGCCGGTTTTCCAATCCCTTACGGAGCTTTAATGGCCAAAGAAGATCTCATCGAGTTTGCCGGCACGGTGACCGAGCTGCTGCCCAACGCAATGTTCCGCGTCAAGCTGGACAACGATCACGAAATTCTCGCCCACACCTCCGGCAAGATGCGCAAGAACCGCATCCGCGTGCTGGCGGGCGACCGGGTCAATGTCGAGATGACCCCCTACGATCTGACCAAGGGCCGGATCATCTTCCGCTTCAAGTGATGTCCCGCTCGTGCCGGGCGCCGCAACGCCACACGCCGCTTCCCGCCCGCGCCTGATTCTGGCGTCGGCCTCGCCGCGCCGCCTCGATCTCCTGGCCCAGATCGGCCTCGTTCCCGACCGCATCCTGCCCGCCGATATCGACGAAACGCCGCAGAAAACCGAGCTGCCGCGCGCCCATGCGCTGCGTCTGGCCGAGGCCAAGGCACGGGCCTGCCGCGAGTCTAACCGGATAACCGGTGAGGTTGTGCTCGGCGCCGACACCGTCGTCGCGGCCGGCCGGCGCATCCTGCCCAAGGCGGAAAACGTCGATCAGGCAAGGGCTTGCCTGGAGCTGCTCTCGGGACGTCGGCATCGCGTGCTGGGCGGCATTTGCGTCATCGATGCGTCCGGGCACGTTCGGACCCGTTTGAGCACCTCGGTGGTGGCCTTCGCACGGCTCGAGAGGGGGGTAGTGGACGCCTACCTCGATTCCGGCGAATGGCGTGGAAAAGCAGGCGGTTACGCCATTCAGGGCCGCGCCGCCGCCTTCGTCTCCTTCCTCTCCGGTTCCTACAGCAATGTGGTCGGACTCTGCCTCCACGAGACCGCCAAGCTGCTCCGCGCGTCGGGGATTTCGTGAGCGATATCAACGAACTGTTCGTCCGCCACCGGGCCGGCCGGCTGGAGGTGGCGCTGGTCGCGCAGTCGCGCCTGGTCGAGCTGCGCACCGACCCCACCGTGCTCACTCCCGGCACCATCCTCCTCGCCCGCTGCCAATCCCCCGCACCGGACGGCTCGGCGATGTTCGTTGATATAGGCGGCGCGAAGGGCGGTTACCTGCGGGCGGTGGACATGATCGGCGGCGCGGCGGATCGGCCGCAGGCGGGGGATCCGGTGCTGGTGCAGATCGCGCGGGCAGCGGGCGAGGACGGCAAGGGACCGCGGCTGAGCATGAAGCTGGCGCTGCCCGGCCGCTTCGTGGTGCTGCGGCCGCAGGAGACCGGCGTCGCGCTGTCCGACCGCATCGAGGACGATGGGGTGCGCGGCCGGCTGGCGGCGGGGTTGCGCGATCTGGCGGCGGAGGCGGGGATCACGGTGCGGACGGCGGCGGCCGAGATCGACGTCGACGTGCTGCGCGAGGAGATATTGCGGCTGGCGGCGAGTTGGGATCGCATCCGCGCCCAGGCGCTGACGGCGCGACCGCCCGGCGTGCTGTCGG
>JBDZUM010000042.1:7583-29727 GCA_040255215.1 Rhodospirillaceae bacterium | reverse complement strand
GTGCGCGACTATCAAGGCTATCGTGAAAGCGCCGCCCAGCCGATCGTGCGGCGCGAACTGCCGCATGGCGGCGTGGTGCTGATCGTCGATTTCGGCGCCGGCTGGAATATCGGCGCGCCGCGAGCCGGCCATACGACCTCCTCGTTCCACAGTTTCGTGGCCGGAATAGACGATTTCGCGTCAGTGGTCGGCGCCGCCGGGCCCGCGCACTGCCTGCAGGTCAACCTGACGCCGTTGGGCGCGCGGCAATTTTTCGGCATCGGCATGCATGCTTTGGCGCGCCGCGTCGTCAGCCTCGACGCGGTGCTCGGCTGCGACGCCGGCCGACTGGCCGACCGGCTGTTTCAGGCGCCGGACTGGAGTTCGCGCTTCGACATCGTCGAGGCGCTGATCGCACGGCGCGTCGCCGATGCCGGCCCCGTCCTGCCGGGAATAGCCTGGGCATGGCGAGCGTTGGAACGGCAGCATGGACTTGTCCGCATCGGCGCCCTGGCGCGGCAGCTCGATTGCAGCCGCAAACATCTCGGCACGATGTTCCGCGAGGAGATCGGACTGCCGCCCAAGACCGTCGCCAGCCTGATGCGTTTCGATCGCGCCCGACGGCTCATGGACGCAGCACGCAAGCCTGATCTGGCGCGTATCGCGGCCGAAACGGGCTATGCCGACCAGGCCCACTTCAATCGCGACTTCAAGACCTTCGGCGGCATCACGCCGGGCGCCTACCTCCGCGCCCGACTGCCGGACGGCGGTGGTCTGCTGGCCTGAGGCCATGCTTTTCGGCCGTCCGGTTACATTCGTCCAATACCGGCCGAAGCGGCGAACGCAGACTGGTCCGCATCGTTTCCCGTGCAAGGAGATCGCCCATGAGCAGCAAGCCGGATACCGGACGTCCCAACATCTTCCCCGCTCTCAAGTACCAGGATGCGCCAGGCGCCATCGAGTTTCTGGCCAAGGCATTCGGTTTCGAGAAACAGGTCGTCTACGATGGCGAACCCGGCCAGGTGGCCCACGCGCAGATGAAAATCGGTTCGGGGGTCGTGATGCTCGGCTCGGACCAGAAGAACCCCGCCAACCCGTGGGATGCGGTGCGCATGGGCATCTACGTCTACGTTCCGGACATCGATGCGCACTATGCCCAGGCAAAAGCAGCGGGAGCGGAGATCGTCCGGCCGCTCGCCGACACCGACTACGGCTCGCGCGAATACTCGGTCTACGACAGCGAGAGGAATCTGTGGAGCTTCGGCACCTACTATCCCGAGGACCCCGCCTGACCGCACCGGAAAAGGAAACGGCCGCCGGAAGGACTCCGGCGGCCGTTGTCGCGCGCGTGGCGCTGTCTCGTACTAGCTGCTTTCCGCCGACAACACGTCGCCGAACAGCTCCCAGGTCTCGCCCTTGACGCGCTGCAGCTGCACCGACTGGATCGGATAGAAGTCGGTCGGGCTGGTGTTGATCTTGATGCCCGGTAGCAGCATCGGCAGCTCGAAGTTGCGCAGATTGGCCGCCTGCTTCATGACGTTGGCGCGGGTCAGCTCGTCGCCGCACTGCTTCAGCACCTGCACCATGGTCTGGGCCACCGAATAGCCGAACACGTTGAACGTGTCGGCCAGGTTGCCCTGGCTGTTGTACTGCTTCATCCACGCCAGCCAGTCCTGGAACGCCTTGTGGCTTTCCCACTGCTTGTCGGTGGGGTCTTTCAGGTAGGCCGCGGTGACGATGCCCTGCGCATTCTCGACGCCGGCCGGCTTGATCACCGAGGCGATCGAAGCCGACACGTTGTTGAGATAGTGCGCCGTCTTCCAGCCAATCTCGCCGGACTTCTTGATCGCCTGGGCGGCGAATTTCGGCGTCGTGATGTTGAAGAAGGCGTTGGCGCCGGTGTTCTTCAGCTGCAGGATCTGCGAATCCACGGTCGGATCGGTGACCTCGTAGCTCGCCTCCATGACGATCGCCTTCTTGCCGGCGGCGCCCAGTCCCTTGTGGAAGCCCTCGAGGTAGTCCTTGCCGTAATCGTCGTTCTGGTAAAGGACGGCGATCTTCGGATCCTTGATCGTCGACAGGATGTGCTTGCCGTAGATCTGGCCCTCGGTGTTGTAGTCGGGCTGCCAGCCCATCGTCCACGGAAAGTCCTTGGGGTTGCCCCACTTGGACGCGCCCGTCGCGACGAAGAGCTGCGGCACCTTCTTGGCGTTCATGTATTTGTGGATCGCCGAGTTCGGCGGCGTACCCAGCGTGTTGAAGCAGAGCAGGACCTTCTCCTGCTCGACGAGGCGGCGGATGACCTCGACCGTCTTCGGCGGGCTGTAGCCGTCGTCCTCGGTGATGAACTTGATCTTGCGGCCGTTGACGCCGCCCTCGGCGTTGACCTTGTCGAAATAGGCCCCGATCGCCTTGCCGATCGCGCCATAGGCCGAAGCCGGACCGGAATAGGGATTGCTGTGCCCGATCTTGATCTCCGAATCGGACGCGCCGTCGTCGTACTTGCCTTTGGCCAGCGCCGGCAGCGCCGTCGCCGCAACGCCCGCCGCAGCGGACCCATACAAAAGCTTACGCCTGGTAATACTCATCTTGACCACATTCCTCCCGTTATTGCCGTTCGTAGCGGTAATGAACGTCGCAACGCCCATGCTTCGATTATGCTGGCTGCGCAGCGGAATTTCGCCCCCCGCAGGGCGCATGGCACAAATGCATGCGGCCGCCGGGGAAAATCCGGCGGCCGCAACTTCATTCTGCGATCCGGAATTTACTCGGTCGGCGTCGATTCGATGACCGCCCCGAACAGCTCCCAGGTCTTGCCGTTGAACTTCGCGAGCTGCACCGCCTCGATCGGGTAGAAATCGTCCGGTGCGGTGCTGATCTTGATGCCCGGCAGCAGCATCGGCAGCTGCAGGTCCTTGATGTCGGCGGCCACCTTCATGATGTTCGCCCGGGTCAGGTTGTCGCCGGCATCGCGCAAGACCTTCTCCATCGTCTGCGCCACCGAGTAGCCGTAGACGTAGTTCTGGTCGCCGATATTGGCGTCCGGATTGTACTTGGCCATCCAGGCGCGCCAGTCGGCAACGCCCTTGTCGCCGGCCCATTGCGGATCGGACGGATCCTTGCGGTAGTCGGCGGTGATGATGCCCTTGGCATTGTCGGCGCCTGCCGGCTCGAGCACGGTCTTGATGTTGCTCGAGACGTTGGTCAGGAACTGGGTCGGCTTCCAGCCGATCTCGGCCGCCTTGCGGATCGCCTGCGCCGCGGCCTTGGGCGTGGCCGTGTTGATGAACACGTTGGCGCCCGAGGCCTTGAGCTGGATGATCTGCGAGTCGATGGTCGGATCGGTGATCTCGAACGAGACCTCGGCGACCAGCTTCGCCATGTTGGCCTTGCCCAGGCCGCGCTTGAAGCCTTCGAGATAGTCCTTGCCGAAATCGTCGTTCTGGTAGAGCAGACCGATCTTGGCGTCGGGGATGTTGGCGAGCACGTACTTGGCGTAGAGCGCGCCCTCGGTCGCGTAGTCCGGCTGCCAGCCCATGGTCCAGGGATACTGCTTGGGCTTGCCCCATTTCGACGCGCCCGTGGCGACGAAGAGCTGCGGCACCTTCTTGACGTTCAGGTACTTCTGGATCGCCGTATTGGTCGGCGTGCCCAGCGTATTGAATACCAGCAGCACCTGCTCCTGCTCGACGAGCTGGCGGACCACTTCGACCGTCTTGGGCGGGCTGTAGCCGTCGTCGACCGAAATGAAGTTGATCTTGCGCCCGTTGATGCCGCCATTGTCGTTGACCATGCGGAAATAGGCGTCGATCGCCTTGCCGATCGTGCCGTAGGCGGAAGCCGGACCGCTGTAGGGGATCGAGTGGCCGATCTTGATTTCGGTGTCGGTGGCGCCTGGATCGTATTTCTTCTGCGCCAGAGCCGGCGATGCCGCCAGCAGCAGGACGGCGGCAAGGCCGCCGGCAACACGCAACGCGTTCATTAACTACTCCTCCTCAATGCACAACAACTGAACTGTCCTCGGCATGCACCCGGCATCCGCGGAGGCGCGATATTCGATGGCGATGCCAAGCGGCGCAACCAATTATTGGCCTGTCGTCGCTTCTTTGCGGACGACGCATCCGCCTTTGCTCAAAAAAGAAGCGGCCGCCCGAAGGCGGCCGCCGTTTGGTTCCGAAGTGCGGAAGCTCAGGCGCTTTCGGCCGACAGAACGTCGCCAAACAGTTCCCAGGTCTCGCCCTTGAAGCGCTGCAGCTGCACCGACTGGATCGGATAGAAGTCGGTCGCGCTGGTGTTGATCTTGATGCCCGGCAGGAGCATCGGCAGCGACAGGTTCTTGAGGCTCGCCGCCTGCTTCATGACGTTGGCCCGGGTCAGATCGTCGCCGCACTGCTTCAGCGCCTGCACCAGGGTCTGCGCGACCGTGTAGCCATAGACGTTGAAGGAGTCGTTGACGTTGCCTTGCGAGTTGTACTTCTTCATCCAGTCGAGCCACTCGATGTAGCCCTGGTGGCCGTGCCACTGCTTGTCGGTCGGATCCTTGAGGTAAGCCGCCGTCAGGATGCCCTGGCCGTTCTCGAAGCCGGCCGGCTTGAGCACCGACGAAACCGAAGCGGACACGTTGTTGAGGAAGTGCATCGGCTTCCAGCCGATTTCACCCGCCTTCTTGATCGCCTGAGCGGCGAATTTCGGCGTCGTGATGTTGAAGAAGGCGGTGGCCTTGGTGTTGGCCATCTGAATGACCTGCGAGTCGACCGTCGGATCGGTCACTTCGTAGGACACTTCGGAGACGATCGCCTTCTTGCCGGCAGCGCCGAGGCCGGTATGGAAGCCTTCCAGGTAGTCCTTGCCGTAGTCGTCGTTCTGGTAGAGGACGGCGATCTTCGGATCCTTGAGACTGGCCAGCAGATACTTGGCGTAGATCTGGCCTTCCGTGTTGTAGTCGGGCTGCCAGCCCATCGTCCACGGAAACTCCTTGGGCTTGCCCCACTTCGAAGCGCCAGTGGCGACGAAGAGCTGCGGCACTTTCTTGGCGTTCATATACTTCTGAATCGCCGTATTGGGCGGGGTGCCGAGCGAATTGAACAGGAACAGGACTTTCTCCTGCTCGACGAGCTGCCGCACCACCTCGACCGTCTTCGGCGGGCTGTAGCCGTCGTCCTGGGTGACGAACTTGATCTTGCGACCGTTGATCCCGCCTTCGGCATTGACCTTGTCGAAATAGGCGCTGATCGCCTTGCCGATCGCGCCATAGGCCGAAGCCGGACCCGAATAGGGGTTGGTATGGCCGATCTTGATTTCGGAGTCGGATGCGCCGTCGTCGTATTTGCCCTTGGCAAGCGCGGGACGCACCGCAGCGGCGACGCCAACGGCCGCCGAGCCATAGAGTACTTTACGCCTGGATACAGTCATCTCGTCCTTCCTCCCTGTATGGCCCGGTTTCTTGAACCGGAATTTTTCTTATTACCTCAACAGATTGGGACGTAATTTCGCACCAGTCAACGCACATTGCGAAATTGATGTTTCGTTATCGAAACAACGAATTGCGCATGTGTAATTGCCGGCATGCACGCCGTTGCATTGCTCAAGAAAAAGGCCGCCGGAGCGATCCGGCGGCCTTTCAGCAAGTATATTGCGCGGAATGTTCCGTCAGGCAGACCCGCGCCGGCTGGCGATCAAAGCCGCCAGGCGGCGCAACCCGCCCCAGATGCCGGTCGGCATCAGGTACATGAACACGATCAGGAAAATGCCGTAGATCGCCCACGGCGCCGCCTTGGAGATGTCCGAGGCGATGTTCGGCGTATAGACGACGAACAAGGCGCCGAAGATCGCGCCGGGGATCGACGCCAACCCGCCGATCACCACGCCGACCAGCAGGGTGATCGACAGCAGGATGGTGAAGCTGTCGGGCGCCACGAACTGGATGGCGATGGCGCCCAGCGCCCCGGCTATGCCGGTGTACATGGCCGAGACGCCGAAGGTCAGCGACTTGTAGAGCGCCGAGTTCACGCCCATCGTGTCCGCCGCCATATGGTAGTCGCGGATGGCCACCAGCGCCCTGCCCGTCCGTCCGCGCAGCAGATTCCAAGCGCAGACGAACAGGATCACGGCGACGAACAACGTGAAATAGTAGAGCCACTGGTCCTGCGATATCGGCAGTCCGAATGGCGGGTCGGGCTTGATGATGACGATGCCCTGCACGCCGCCGGTCCATTCCTCGATCGACTTGTGCTTCAGCATCTGCGGCACCGCCAGCGCCAGGGCGAAGGTCGCCAAAGCGAGGTAGTGCCCTTCCAGACGCAGCGCCGGCAGGCCGAACAGGAAGCCGACGACCAGACAGACGATGGCGGCTACCGGCACCGTCGAATAGTAGGGCATGTCCCACTTGTCCATCATGATCGCCGCCACATAGGCGCCGACGGCGTAGAACGCGCCGTGACCGAGCGAGAACTGGCCGTTGAAGCCGGTCAGCACGTTCAGGCCCAGCAGCGCGATCGCATAGACCAGCACCAGCGTGAGCTGGAACACGCGGTAGTCGCTGACGCCCGGGATCAGCGGCAGGATCACCGCAAGCACGACGACGATGCCGGCCCAGAGAATGTTCTTTTGGATGCCAGCCATGGTCTTAGACCCTCTTCACGCGGACTTTGCCGAACAGTCCGCTTGGCTTGAAGATCAGCACGGAAACGACGATGACCAGCGCCACGGTGAGCTTGAGGTCGTTGCCGATGAGGTAGGTGCCGACCAGGTTCTCGAGCACGCCGAGGATGAACCCGCCGAGCACCGCGCCACCGGGATTCGTGATGCCGCCCAGCAGCGCCGAGGCGAAGCCGTAGAGCAGGATGCCGGCCATCATGTTCGGATCGAGGAACACGATCGGCGCCACCATCATGCCGGCGACAGCGCCGACGGCGGCCGCCAGGCCCCAGCCAAGCGCCAGCATCCACCCGACGCGCACGCCAACCAGCTTGGCCGATACCGGGTTCTGCGCCGCCGCCCGCATCGCCAGGCCGAGCGGCGTGAAGCGGAAGAACAGGAACAGTGCCGTCAGGATCACCAGAGTGATGGCCACGACGCCCAGATCATGCGGGCCGACCAGAGTCGTGCCGGTGTCGAGATTGCGGAACGGGCTGGGGAACTCCTTGATGATGAAGCTCCAGATCCAGCCCGCGACCGAATTGAAGATCACCAGCAGGCCGATGAACACGATGATCAGCGACAGAACCGGCGCGTTGTGGAAGCGCCTGAGGATGACGCGTTCGATCGTTACGCCGCCAGCAAAGGAAATCGCGATGGCGGCGAAGAAGGCGATCCAGTACGGCGTGCCCCAGTCGATCAGCTGCCAGGCGACGTAGCAGGAGAACATCGCCATCTCGCCCTGGGCGAAATTGATGTGCTCCGTGGCCGTGTAGATCATGACCAGCGCCAGCGCCACGCTGGCGTAGATGGCGCCGTTGGCGAGGCCGGACGTTACCTGCTGAATGAAAAGATCCATGGCTGCGTCCCCGCCTAGTAACCGAGATAGGAACGACGAATGCCTTCGTCGTCCTTGACCACCGAAGCCGGCCCCGACATGACGACGTTTCCGGTCTCCAGAACGTAGGCGTGGTCGGCCAGATTGAGCGCCAGCGCCGCATTCTGCTCGACCAGCAGCATGCTGACTTTCTCTTCCTCGTTGATGCGCTTCATGATGCGGAAGATTTCCTGCACCACCAGCGGCGCCAGGCCGAACGACGGTTCGTCGAGCAGCATGAGCCGCGGCGCCAGCATCAGCGCGCGGGCGATGGCGAGCATCTGCTGCTCGCCGCCCGACAGCGTGCCGGCCTGCTGCTGCAGGCGCTCCTTCAGGCGCGGGAAATAGTTGAACACCAGGTCGAGATCGCGCTGCACCCGCGATTTGTCGCGCTGCACGAAACTGCCGAGCTTGAGATTCTCCTCGACCGACAGGTTGACGAAGGTGCCGCGCCCTTCAGGGACGTGCGCCACGCCCATGCGCACGATCTCCTCGGTGGCGACGCCGTTGATGCGCTTGCCGCCGAGATTGATCTCGCCGCCGGTCCGAACCATGCCGCACACCGCCCGCAGCGTGGTCGTCTTGCCGGCGCCGTTGGCGCCGAGCAGGGTGGTGATGCCGCCCTCTTCGAGTTCGAACGACACGTCGTGCAGCGCCTGCGTCTGCCCGTAATAGGCCTGCAGGCCCTTGACCTCCAGCAGCGCCGCCATCAGTTCGTCCCCAGATAAGCCCGGATGACCTCCGGGTCGCGTTGCACTTCAGCCGGCGTTCCGTCGGCGATCTTGCGACCGAAATCGATCGCCACCACCTTGTCGGAAACCGACATGACGAGGCTCATGTGATGCTCGACCAGCAGGACGGTGACGTCCTGGGTGTCGCGCACCTTCTTGATCTGGCCCTTGAGGACTTCGATCTCGTCGTGATTGAGGCCGGCCGCCGGCTCGTCGAGCAGCAACAGCTTGGGATGCGACGCCAGCGCGCGCGCCAGCTCGACGCGCTTGCGGATCGGAAACGGCAGGCCGCCGGCCGGCCAGTGCGCGAACTGCTTCAGCTCCATGAACTCGATCAGCTCGTCCGCCCGCTCCCGCAGCGCGCGGTCTTCCTCGCGCGCCAGCGGCAGACGCAGCGCATTGGTCAGGAAATCGCCCCGGGTGCGGCAATGGCCGCCGACCATGATGTTGTTGATCACGGTCATGGAGTCGAACAGGGCCACGTTCTGGAACGTGCGGCCGATGCCGATCCTGGGAATGGCGTAGCGCGGCGAGCCGAGGATCGAACGGCCCTCGAACAGCACGTCGCCGCTATTGGGCGTATAGAGCCGGCTGAGGCAGTTGAAGAGCGTGGTCTTGCCGGCGCCGTTGGGGCCGATCAGGCCGGCGATCTGGCCGGAAAAGACGTCGAAGCTGACGCCGTCGAGCGCGACGATGCCGCCGAACCGGACGGAAACCTCCTTGACGCTCAACAGCGGCTGCCCGCTCACGATGGGGGCCGTCCCGGCGGCAGGCGAATGTGCTGTCTGCATCTCCCGTTCCCGTCCTGTCTCGACAATGGGAAGGGCGCGCCGCAGCCGGTGGCTGCGCCGGAACCGGAAACCGCAACCGGCATCCTCACGCATACCGCGTGCCGGAACGGTTTCGGGATGTCTCGACCCTCCCGCGCCTCATCGCCGCTTCTCTTGCAGTGCGGCGGCTGACGAAGCGCGCACACGATGGCCGATTTGTTAAGGCGTTGCAACATGTTTAGCCGCTGTTTTCGTTCGATATTCCTTTCGGCTGGCGGAAGCTCGGGAGGCTTTCGCCCCGACAGGCAGACGCCCTCAATTCGCCCGATTGCCCTGACAGGGGTTGACACTAACGTGGGACGGACCATAACCGTCGCGCGTGAATGTTCAGCGCCGCCTCAAGACGGAGCCGTTCCGCCCCATATGGAGAGTAGCAAGATGAAGATTTCGTTGGCCGGCGCTTCAGACGCGCTTCTGGCCGCCCTGCTTCCTGTCGCCGTCGTCTGCGCCGTCACGGCGGGCTCCCTCCCGGCCCGGGCGCAGCAGACGCCGGCCGCGCCGGCCCAGTCCAAGCCGGCCGATCCCGACGCGCTGCCGCCGGCGCTGGCCGAGATGGACACCAACAAGGACAAGGCCGTCGACCAGAAGGAGTTCGTCGCCTTCCAGATGAAGACCTTCGACGAGGTCGATGCCGACAAGGACGGCAACGTCACGCGCGAGGAGTACCTGAAGCAGGCCGAGCCGCCCTTTATCCCGGCCGACGCCAAGGACCTGCCGCCGATCGAGCAGCGCCGGCGCGTGCTGAACAACCGGTTCACCGCTCTGGACGCCAATCAGGACAACAAGATTTCGCGCGAGGAGGCCGAGCAGTCCTTCGTCCGTGAATTCGTCATTACCGACCGCGACCGCAACAGCCGCATCACAGCCAACGATATCCGCATCGCCATCGCCGAACGCGACGCGCAGAGCCAGCCCGAGCGGATCACCAAACAGGAATTCCTCGACAACGAAGACCGTCTGTTCGCCCGGCTCGACGAGAACGGCGACAAGACCCTGAGTCGCGACGAATTTCTCGCTCTCGCCAAGGGGGCGCCGGCGGCGGCGGCGGAACAGGTCAAGGCCAATCTGACCAAGGCCTTCGCCGACATGGATGACAACAAGGACAACAAGCTGACGCAGGCCGAGTGGAAGAAATTCGCCGAGACCAACTTCGCCGCCGCCGACACCAACAAGGACGGCGAACTGACGGGCGACGAACTCAAGCCACGCGGTACTCCGCCCGCTCCGACGCCGGCAGCCGAGATCGGCAAGGACCAGTTCATCGGCGGCCAGACCAGCGACATGCTGGGCCAGCTCGATACCGACAAGGACGGCAAGATATCGCTGGACGAATTCCTGGCCCTGGCCGCCTCGGCGCCGCCCGCCAACGCCGCCAATGCCAAAGCCCAGCTCACGGCCGCGTTCGGCAATCTCGATACCAACAAGAACAAATTCGTCGAACGCGCCGAACTGGTGACGCACTTCACCAACATCTTCAATCGGCTGGATACCGACAAGAACGGCAAGCTCAGCCAGAAGGAAGTGAGCGCCGCGGGTCCGGGCGCCTCGGCGCCGCCGCCCAAGAAGCCGGCGGCCAGCGCGCCCAAGCCCGCGCCGAGGCCCGCACCCGCGCCGGCATCGCGGCCGGCTCCAAAACCGGCTCCCGCTCCGGCGCCCGCGCCCCAGGGTGGGCCGCCGCCGGCCTATCCGCCGTCGTCGGGTGGCGGCCAGGCGCCGATCACGACCACGCCGGGCAGCCAGCCGCTGCGCTGACGACAAACGCAAAGGGCGCCTTCGGGCGCCCTTTCGATTCCTGGAGATCGAGCCGGCTCTACTCGACGGTCACGCTCTTGGCGAGATTGCGCGGCTTGTCGACGTCGGTGCCTTTCAGCACGGCCACGCGGTAGGCCAGAAGCTGCGCCGGGATCGAATAGAGGATGGGTGCGGCGAACGGATCGATATCCGGCATCGCCATGGCGGCGACGGCGCCGCCACCCAGCCGCTCCACGCCCCTGGCGTCGGAGAACAGCACGACCTTGCCGCCGCGCGCCTGGACCTGCTCGACATTCGAGGCGGTCTTGTCGAACACCTCGTCCGACGGCGCGACGACGACCACCGGCACGTTCTCGTCGATCAGCGCGATCGGACCGTGCTTCATCTCGCCCGCGGCGTAGCCCTCGGCATGGATGTAGGAAATCTCCTTGAGCTTGAGCGCGCCCTCGAGCGCGATCGGGTAGCTCGAACCGCGGCCGAGGAACAGCACGTCGCGCGCCTTGGCGACCGCCGCCGCCATCGCCGCCACGTCGTCCTCCCGCGCCAGAACCTCGGTGATGCGGGCCGGCGTTTCGATCAGCGCCGCGCCCAGCGCCGCCTCGCGCTCCGGCGTCAGATGGCCGCGCGCACGGGCGGCGGCGAGCGCCAGCACGGCCAGGACGGTGAGCTGGGTGGTGAACGCCTTGGTCGAGGCGACGCCGATCTCGGGGCCGGCCAGGGTCTGCATCACCGCATGCGATTCGCGGGCGATGACGCTTTCCAGCACGTTGACGATGGCAAGGCAGGTCTGGCCCTGCCCCTTGGCGTACTGCAGCGCCGCCAGCGTGTCGATCGTCTCGCCCGATTGGGAAATAGCTATGGTGACGCCGCCATCCGGCATCGGCGCGGCGCGATAGCGGAACTCGGACGCGATATCGACCTCGACCGGCAGGCGCGCAATGCTCTCGAACCAGTATTTCGCCACCAGCCCGGCGAGGAACGCCGTACCGCAGGCGACGATGGTCAGGCGCGGCACTTTTGCGAAGTCGAACGGCAGCTCGGGCAGCCGCACCTGGCGGGTCAGCGGGTCGAGAAAACTCTGCAACGTGTCGCCGATCACCGCCGGCTGCTCGAAGATCTCCTTGAGCATGAAATGCGGGTAATTGCCCTTGCCGATCAGCGCGCCCGAGAGAGCCGTCTCGCGCACCGGCCGCTCGACCTTGCGGCGGGCGTTGTAGACGGTGACGCCATCCGGCCGCAGCACCGCCCAGTCGTCCTCCTCGAGATAGGAGATGCGCCGGGTCAACGAGGCCAGCGCCATGGCATCGGTGCCGAGATAGGTTTCCCCATCGCCATAGCCCACGGCCAGCGGCGAGCCGCGCCGCGCCCCGATCATCAGGTCGGGCATGCCGGCGAACACGACGGCGAGCGAGAACGCCCCGCGCAGCCGGTCCATCGCATCCGCCATGGCCTGCTCCGGCGTCGCGCCTTCCTTCAAGCTCTGCGTCAACAGATGCGCGACCGCTTCGGTGTCGGTGTCGGTCTCGAAGCGCACGCCCTTGGCGATCAACTCTTCGCGGAGTTCATGGAAGTTCTCGATGATGCCGTTATGCACCAGAGCGACACGGTCGGTGGCGTGCGGATGGGCGTTGCGCTCGGACGGCCGGCCATGGGTCGCCCAGCGCGTGTGGCCGATGCCCGTCTTGCCCGGCAGCGGCTCGCGCTCCAGCCGCAAGGCGAGATTGTCCAGACGTCCTTCCGCGCGACGACGCTCGATGCCGGCGCCGACCAAGGTCGCGATGCCGGCCGAATCGTAGCCCCGATATTCGAGCCGCCTCAGCCCTTCCAGCAGCAGCGGCGCGACGTCACGCTTGCCGATGATGCCGATAATGCCGCACATCTACTTCTTGCCTTTCCGCTTCGCCGCTGCCGCCCGCGCCTTGTTGCGCGCCCGAAGACGCGGCGCGGCGCCAGCCCGCATGCTCTGCGCCGAGCGTTCGATCGCGACGGTTTCCGCTGGCACGTCGCTGGCGATCACGCTGCCCGCACCGACGATGGCGCCGGCGCCGATCCTCACCGGGGCGATCAGGGAAGCGTTCGAGCCGACGAAGGCGCCGGCGCCGATCTCGGTGCGATACTTGCCGAAGCCGTCGTAATTCACGGTGATGACGCCGGCGCCGATATTGCTCCCGGCCCCGACCGAGGCGTCGCCGACATAGGCGAGATGATTGATCTTCGCGCCCTTGCCGACGGTCGACGCCTTGACCTCGACGAAATTGCCGACATGCACGTCTTCGGCCAGCGCGGCACCGGGGCGCAGCCGCGCGAACGGACCGACCAGCGCGCCGCGGCCGATGCGCGCGCCCTCGATATGGCAGAACCCCCTGATCTGGACGTCTTCCTCGACCATGACGCCGGGGCCGAACACGACATGCGGGCCGATGGTGACGTCGCGTCCGATCTTCGTGTCCCAGCTCAGATGCACCGTGTCGGGGTCGACCAGCGTCGCGCCAGCCGCCATCGCCGACGCACGCAGGCGAGATTGCAAAGCGCGTTCCGCCAGCGCCAGCTCGGCCCGCGAATTTATCCCCTGAAATTCCGAAGCATCGCCTTCCGCGTAGGTGCAAGGCCTTCCGGCCTTGCGTGCCAGCCCGACCAGGTCGGTCAGGTAGAATTCGCGCTTGGCGTTGTTGTTTCTCAGCCCTGCCAGCAACGCGCCGGCGAGGCTGCCGTCGATCGCCATGACGCCGGAATTGCACAGCCCGATGGCGCGCTCATCGGCATTGGCGTCCTTAGTCTCCACGATCCGTTCGAGGGTCCGTCCGCGAGCCACGAAACGGCCGTAGGGCGTCGGATCCTCCGGGCGGAAACCCAGCACCGCAACGGCAGCCTTGCGGCGCCGACGCAAGGCCAGCAGCCGACGCAAGGTCGCCGCCGTCACCAGCGGAGTGTCGCCGTACAGGACCAGAAGGTCGCCGGATTTCGGCAGATAGGCCCGCGCCGCTCTAACGGCATCACCAGTGCCGCGCGGCGTACGCTGGATCGCCGTCGGATGCGGCGCCACGGCCGCGGCCACGGCGTCATGGTCCGGCCCGACGACGATGACCAATCGGCTCGGCTTCAGCGCTTCCGCCGTCGCCACGACATGGCCGATCATCGACCGCCCCGCCAGCTCGTGCAGCACCTTGGGCCGCTTCGAGCGCATGCGGGTACCGGCGCCGGCGGCGAGGATCACGACAGTCAGTTTGTTGGCCATGGAGCGGAAAACGGGTCAACCAGCGGAGGGCTCAAAATGCCACAGCGCCACCGTCGATGCCAATGCGGAAGCCGGTACGTTTTGCCTTGCGCTGCGCGGCGCGAGCCGCCAGAAACGGACGCCATCCGCGTTTAGGAACCAGTTCATGCCAGCCTCCGCCACCTCGCCGTTCGACACCATCGTCTTCGATCTTGACGGAACTTTGATCGACAGCGCCTGGGACGTCGGCCAGGCGGTAAACCGCGTCCTGGCTGACGAGGGCCTGCCCGCCATGGACGAGGCCACCGCCCGCTCGCTGATGGGCGAAGGCGGCAAGGTGATGATGGCGCGCGCCTTCGCCAAGGCCGGCCACAAGCTGGAAGAGACGACGCTGAACGCGCTGACGCGACGCTTCATCGGCTACTACAAGGAAAACCCCGTCGCCCACACCCGCCCCTATCCCGGCGTGCCCGAGACGCTGGCGGTGCTGCAGCGGGCCGGCACCCGCATGGCGGTCTGCACCAACAAGTTCGAGGGACCGGCGCGGCAGATCCTCGACGAGCTGGACCTGATGCGGTTTCTGGCCGACGTAGCCGGCGCCGACACCTTCGACGTGCGCAAGCCGGACCCGGGTCATGTCACGCAGCTCGTTGCGCGCATGAACGGCAATCTGGCGAAGGCCGTGATGGTCGGCGATTCGATGCATGACGTTCATGCGGGTCAGCGCGCCGGCATACCGGTGGTCGCCGTGTCCTGGGGATACACGGTGCAGGAGCCGGCGACGTTCGGCGCCGAGATGCTGATCGAACGTTTCTCCGACCTGCCGCAGGCGCTGGCCGATCTCGCCAGCGGCCATCAGGCGGTATAGACGGTCTCGCCTGCCAGCAGGGTCCGCAGGATCTTCGTTCCCGGCAGTTCGTCGAGGCTGCACGTCAGCGGGTCGCGATCGACGATCGCCACATCTGCGTAGGAGCCCGGCTCCAGCGTGCCGACGCCGGCCCAGTGCAGCACCTCACCTGCCCGTCGCGTCCACATGGCAATGGCCTCGTCGCGCGGAACGGCATGGTCCGGCGTATCGTTGCGATGGCCGCTGCCGCCGAACTCGTGCGTCTGCGCCAGCGCGATCTGTTCGAAGGGATATTTCGGCCCCCAGTCGGAACCGCCGGCGACGTTCAGTCCCTGGCGCAGTAGGCGGGCCAGCGGAATGAGGTCCTTCCATACATGGCGGCCGATGCGCTCGCCATAGACGTCGCCCTTGCCCCACGAGAAGCTCATCGTCGTCGTCATGTCGAAGCCCAGCGCCTTGTAACGCCGGCCCTGCGCCTCGCTGATCAGCATCGAATGCTGCAGCAGCCATTGCTTCGACTTCACGTCCTTCCCCTTTCCAGCCAGTTCTTCGAGGACGTCGAGGAAATCCTCGTGATCGACATGGCCGACCGCGAGGAAGTTCGCCCGCATGCCGTGCTCCAGACAGTATTCGGCAAAGGCGACTTCCTTTTCGCGCGAGGCGAAGCGGAACGCCGCGTTGGGCCGGCCATAAGGATCGAGGCTGGGGTCGAACGTCCGCATGTAGCCGGACCAGCATGGCCCGCCCTCCGACAGCGTCGCGCCGCAGACGCGGAACCAGTCGTCGCCGTCGCGCAGCAGCGAGCGGGCAAGATCGAGCTGCCGACGATACTCGTGGAGCGACAACGGCTGGAACGGCGCGAAGGCGAACATTTCCGTTTCCATCGCCGCCATCACGCGGACGGTCAGAGCGCGTTCCTCGTGCAGCCGCGCATAGGCGTCGATGTGCGCCTTGGTCATGTTGTGCGGCTCGTACACCGTCGTCACGCCCATGGCGTTGTAGTCGGCCATCGCCTGGCGCGTGGTGCGCAGGATGTCGACGTCGGGCGGCGGCAGTTTGGTGATCAGCTGCGTCCAGTAGGGATCGAAGCAATAGAGCGTGTTGACCGAACCGCGCAGCACGCCGGTGGTGCGGCCGGCATCGTCCTTGTCGATCCAAACGTCGCAGACGCGGACCGGCGTCTGGTCGGTGATCGCCAGCGCCTTCAATGCCGCCGAGTTGAATGCCACGACATTAGGCGTTTTCGGCCCCCAGCCCTGGATCATGACCGGATGTGCGCTGGTCGCCCGGTCGAGCACCCAGCGATCGGGCATGCGCCGCTCGGCCAAATCCCGATAAGAGCCGCGATGGTAGTAGTATGGATCGCCGATCGGCGTGCAGTAGATCCACTTGCCGGGCGCCGTCGTTTGCGCCTTGGCGCGGATGCGCTCGACGATCTCAGCATGGCTTTTCGCGTCGCCCAGTTCGACGAAACTACCCTTGCGGGCGGCGAAATGCAGCAGGTGCGGATGGGTGTCGATCAGGCCCGGCAGCGCGGCGGCGCCTGCGAGATCGATACGCTGAAGACCCGACCCGACCTTGGCCGCGAGTTCGCCGGCCGTGCCGACGCCAGCCACCCGGCCGTCGACCAGCAGCAGCGCTTCCGGCCGGGTCGCAGTCTCGTCCATGACGTGGATCGGTCCGCCGGCGATCAGCACCGGATTCTGGTTGACGCGCATTTGCCCCCCGCCCCAAACGATGTCGCCACGCTACCGCCCCCTTCCCGCCGCCCGCAACCGACGCGAAGTTGCGTTGTCCCGGTCGGAAACTCGCCCATGACCGCATCGTTTTCGGGTTTCTTGACAGGCCGTAAGCCGCCCCCTAAAAGGGCGGCCCACGGGCGCGTAGCTCAGCGGGAGAGCGTCCCCTTCACACGGGGAAGGTCACAGGTTCAATCCCTGTCGCGCCCACCATTTTCCCGAATCGTCGAAGTGACTCTTCCCCGCATCGCGCCGGGTTGATCGCGTCAGCTTCGGTCCATAGAGTGCCCCGACCCGCCGTCCTGGTGACAGTCCGGAGTACCGCCCATGGTCCGCTCGCTCGTTCCCTACGACATCACGATCTGCGGCATTCCCGATCTCGACAGCCATCGCGAAAAGGGCGTCACGCATGTGCTGTCGATCATCGATCCGGACGAGCCGGATCCTGCAGCCTTCAAGCGCTACAAGGGCGTTCGCCGCCTGCTGATCCGCTGCGACGACGTGGTGATGGACTATGCCGGCTACCAGTCGCCCAGCCGCGACGACGTCGAGAAGCTGCTGGAGTTCGGCACCACGCTGCCCGACGAGGCGCATGGCGGGCATTTGCTGATCCATTGCCATGCCGGCATCTCGCGTTCGACGGCCGCCGCCGGCATCATCATGGCGCAGCACAATGCCGGCAAGGAAGTCGAGGCCTTCCAGCACCTGCTCGACATGCGTCCGCATGCCTGGCCCAACACGCGCATCGTGCAGTTCGCCGACGACCTGCTCGACCGCAACGGCGCGCTGATCGAGGCGCTGGTCGAATACCGGCGCGAATTGCTGCGACGCAAGCCGCATCTGGCCGAGATCATCCGCAACATCGGCCGCGGCCACGAATTGCCCTGACGGGCCTCAGGCGTTGCGCGGCGTCTCCGGATCGAGCGGATAGATCGGCCGGCGCAAATTCTCGAACGGAAACAGGCTGTAGTCCGAGCTGCACACGCCCGGCCCGGCAACCAGCACGACTTCCTTCGCGATCGGGCCGAAGCCGGCGCGAAAGTGCTGACGCGACTTGATCAGCACGTAGCGCTTGCGCGCCGGGTCGATGCCGCAATGGGTGAAACAGCCGATGTCGTAGGGCTCGAAACGCTTTTCGCTGACCACGATCTCGGCCTGCGGCGTCTGCAGCACAGCCGTGCGGCCCATGTTGACCGCCGAACCGGTCGCCATCGGCCCCGTGATGACGAAACGCCCATCGGTGATGCAGCGCACCGTACCGGTGATGGTCAGCGGCCGCCCCTTCAGGTTCATCGCCGGCACGTCCGTCTTGCCGCCGAGCTGCAGCGTCACCTCCGCGCCGACGCCGGCCGCGATCATCTGCCCCACGCTCTCCGGGTCCCAGATCGGCCCGGCCGCGACGCCCGTCAGTCCCTGGCGCAGCACCTCTTCCAGCGCATCCATGGTGTCCTGATTGCCGCCGGCGCCGCAATTGTCGCCGTGATCGGCGAGGATCACGGGGCCTTCCGTCATCGCCTTGGCGCGCGCGATCGAGTCGGCCATCGGCTCGATCGGAAAAAGGAAGTCGGCCCGGCGCTGCCACGCCAGCTCGGTCAGTTCGTTGAGCAGCGCGCCTGCCGCATCGGTCCGGTCGTCCGCCACGATGACGGCCGACAGTCCGACATGCGGGATGTCGGCCAGCGGAAAGCCGCCGAACACCGAAGCGTTCAGCACGTCCCTCGCCTTCTCTGCCGCCATGGCGCGATCCATGATGTCCTTCATCGGCTGCAACGCCGGCGTCTGGCGCAGCATGTGGGTCAGCATCGGCAACGACCGCCACAGCATGCGCGGCTTGATCTGGCCCTTCATGGCGCGGATCAGAGTCTCGCCGGCGCGCCGTCCGGTTTCGTACATGTCGACATGCGGATAGGTGCAGTAGCCGGTGATCACCGTGGCGTTTGCCACCATCTCGGCCGTCAGATTCGTGTGGAAATCGAGCGCCACGGCGATGGGAATGCCTGGGACCGCGGCGCGGATGCGACGCAGCAGCTCGCCCTCGCCATCGTCGAAGCCGTCGACCACCATGGCGCCGTGCAGATCGAGCATGACGCCATCGCAGCCGGCCTGAACCGCCGCCACGATGCGCGCCGCCATGTGCTCGAAGGCGTCCCGCGCAACCGGTCCGCTGGGATGCGCGTTGCCGGCCACTGCCATGACGTACTCGGCGCCCTCGCGTTCGGCGATGTCGATGAACGCCGCCACCGGATTGTTGGTGCCGCGATAGGCGGCGATCGCCTTTTCGCCGCCCAGCGGTCCGTCGCTTCCCTCCGCGCCGCGACCGAACGCCTCCAGCGGCGTCGGCACGGGCGAGAAGGTGTTGGTTTCGTGACGCACGACGGCAAGGACCAGACGCACGCTATCCTCCGTTGAAAATCCGACTATGCCGGCGGGACGCCGCAGATCGCAACATCACGCCGCCAGACGGCGGCGCAAAGTTTCCGCGTCATGCATCAGGGTGCGCGCGAACTCGCCGGCCGGCATCGGTCTGGCCAGCCGCGCCGCCTGGCCCGACCACAGCGGCGAAAACTCGCCCGAGCCCGCCGCTTCGGCCTTGGCGCGCAGCGGCGCCATGCCGGAGGTGGCGCCGGGAAATTCCGGTGCCTGCGGCGACATCGGCCCGATCTCGGCGATGGCGCGATTGACGATGCCGCGCGCCGGCCGGCCGGTGAATACGTTGGTCAGCGCCGTGCGGTCGTCGGCCGTCTCCTGCAGCGCCTTGCGGTGCATGGCGCTGATCTTCGATTCCGGCGACAGCAGGAAGGCGGTGCCGATCTGCACCGCCGCGGCACCCAGCGCCAGCGCCGCCACCACGCCGCGCGCATCGGCGATGCCGCCGGCGGCGATGACCGGCACCCTGACCGCATCGACAACCTGCGGCACCAGCGCCAGCGTACCGGGCTGTTCAGCCAGGTTGTCGCGCAGGAAATGGCCGCGATGGCCGCCGGCCTCATAGCCCTGGGCGATGATGGCGTCGCAGCCATGCGCCTCCAGCCAACGAGCCTCCTCCGCGCTGGTCGCCGATGAGACGACGACGCTGCCCGCCGCCTTGACCCGGCGCACCAGGGCAGCGTCGGGCAGACCGAAATGGAAGCTCACCACCTTCGGCTTGAGCTCTTCGATCATGGCGCAGGAAACATCGTCGAACGGATTGCGGCCGGGTCCCTTGCCGATCGCCGCCGGATCGATGCCGAACTCGGCGAAATGTCGACCCAGATGCTTCAGCCAAGCCGCCTGGCGCGCGGCATCCTCGGCCGGCGGGGTATGGCAGAAGAAATTGACGTTGAACGGCTTGTCGGTGCGCTGGCGGATGATCCCGATTTCGGCGCGCGCCTGGTCGAGGCTCAGCATGGCGCAGGGCAGCGAGCCCAGCCCGCCGGCCTCGGACACGGCGATGGCCAGTTCCGATCCCTGTGCGCCGGCCATCGGCGCCTGCACGAGCGGCAGGTCGATGCCGAACAGTTGCTGGATTCTGGTGTCGAGCGTCATGGCGGCCTCCCATCGAAGGCCGCCAGTCTAGAGCAGAACGCGCGCGGGTTCGCCGCCGACCTGTCAGCGCCCCTTGAGCGGAGCGCCTGCCAGATGTGCGCCGGCGTCGGCCATGATGATCTCGCCCGTGACGTTGCCGGCGCCCGTCAGTAGCCAGACAGCGACCTCGGCCATGTCCTCCGGCGTACCGGCATGGCGCAGCGGCGTGTTCTCTTCCTGGCTCTGCTTGAGCGCGTTGTAGGTCTTCTCGCCCAGCCCGCCCAGCAGCCAGCGGCTCTGGATGAAACCCGGGCAGACGCAATTGACGCGGATCTCCGGGCCCAGCGCGCGGGCCAGCGACAACGTCATGGTGTTGAGCGCCCCCTTGGAGGCAGCATAGGGAATCGACGAGCCGATGCCCATGACGCCGGCGATCGACGAAATGTTCACCACGGCGCCCTTGCCCTGCTTCTTCATGTGCGGCGCGCAGGCGCGCACCATCTGGTAGCCGCCGACGACGTTGACCGAATAGATCCGCAGGAAATCGTCCTTGTTCACCCCGTCGAGCTTGGCGTGGTTGTTGAACACACTGGTGCCGGCATTGTTGATCAGCCCGTCGACCCGGCCCCATTTCTTCACCGTCGCGGCGACGATGGCGAGGCAGTCGGCGTCCTCGGCGACGTCGCCCTGGGCCAGCAGCGTCTCGGCCCCGGCCTTGCGACAGGCCGCCTCGGTCTCCTGCGCCTCCTTCAGGCTCTTGGTGTAGTTGATCACCACGTTCCAGCCCTTTTCGGCCAGCATCAGTGCAGCCGCCGCTCCCAACCCGGTGGCCGAGCCCGTGACGATCGCCACCTTCCTGTCGCTACCCATTGTCGATTTCCTCCCGATTCCGCTGGCCAGAACGCAACCCGGTCCGGCCAAAATTGCAATGCTGCACCGCACCAGAACTTGTTAACGTGCGTTCATATCGCGGCCGATGTTGGCCCGCGGACAGAGTAATCGGCAACCGCTTTCATGAAGCCCCTGCATTCCGCCCTGGCGCTGATGATCGCGCTGATCTGGGGCTTCACCTTCATCACGGCGAAGGTCGGGGTGACGCATTTCCCCCCGATCTTCTTCACCTTCCTGCGCTTCGGCACCGTCGCCGTCCTCATGCTGCCATGGCTGAAGATCATGCCCGGGCGCATGCGCGAGGTGCTGATCATTGCCTTCTTCGCCGGCGCGCTGCATTTCGGCCTGCTCTATTCCGGCATGGCGATCTCGCCCAACCTTTCCTCGGTCGCCGTGCTGATCCAGCTCGGCGCGCCGTTCTCGGTCATCGTCGCCTATTTCTGGCTCAAGGAGACGGTCGGCTGGGCCCGCGTCGCCGGCATCGCGCTGTCCTTCGTCGGCGTCGTGCTGCTGGGCTTCGATCCCGCCGTGTTTTCCGAACCGCTGGGCGCGCTGCTGGTCGTTGCCGGCGCCTTCTCCATGTCCTTCGCCATGCTGATGATGCGCCGGCTGCGCAATGTCGGCGTGCTGGAGCTGCAGGCCTGGATCGCCGCCGTCGCCGCCCCCATCGCCTTCACCGCCTCGATGCTGTTCGAGAGCGGCCAGTTCGACGAATTCTCCGATCCGAGCTGGCAGGCGATCGGCGCCGTGCTCTATACCGCGATCGCCACGTCGATCGTCGGCCATGGCGGCTGGTACTGGCTGCTGCAGCGTTACAAAGTCGGCCAGGTGACGGGCTTCGGCCTGCTGCCGCCGGTATTGGCCGTCGTCTTCGGCGTCATCGTCTTCAACGAGGCGGTAACGTGGAAACTGGTGACGGCCTGCGTGCTGGTGACATCCGGTCTGGCGATCATTACGCTGTGGCGCGAGAAGCAAAAAGACGACAAGGCCACCGCACCGCTCCCCTCGCTCGGCGTCAAGGAGGCAGCGCCGGCGGCCGAATAGGGAGGCCAGCGGCGATGTCGAGCGATCTGTTTTCGGTCAAGGGCCGCGTGGCGCTGGTCACCGGCGCCAGCCGCGGGCTGGGCAAGGTCTTCGCCACCAC
>JBDZUM010000042.1:3697-7483 GCA_040255215.1 Rhodospirillaceae bacterium | reverse complement strand
ATCGTCAACCTCGCCTCGGTCATGAGCATCGTCGGCCGCGCCAGCGTCGCCGCCTACGTCTCCTCCAAGCATGCCATCGTCGGCATGACCAAGACGCTGGCGGCCGAGTTCGGCCCCAAGGTTACGGTCAATTGCATCGCGCCGGGCTACATGCTGACCGAGATCACCGCCGCCCTGCAGCAGAACAAGGCGTTCTCCGACCTGCTCGAGAAGCGCACCGCCGCGCAGCGCTGGGGCAGGCCGGAAGACCTCTCCGGCGCGCTGATGCTGCTGGCCTCCGACGCTTCCGCCTACATCACCGGCCATACGCTGGTGGTCGATGGCGGGCTGACCAGCGTGCTCGCCGGCGCGTGACCCGCACCCTGATCATCGCCGCCGCCTGCGTCCTGACGGCGCTGCTGGCGCTGGCCTGGAACATTGGCTGGCTGCGCGAAGACACCGAGCGCACCGAATGGCTGGGCCTGCAAAGAGTCGACGGGGATTTCGCCGCCTATCGCGCCGTCGACTTCACCTGGACCCTGATCCGCGCCGGCCAGACGGAAACCGGCACGCACGGCCTCTACCTCAAGATTCACGACGCCAGCGACCGGCTGGGCCTGTGCGGCTACATGCTGATGCGCAATGGCGGGCATTCGCAGAATGCGCTGCGCTGGCTCGCCGAGGCGCGCTTGATCGTCGGACAACATCGTTTTCGCGCCGCTTTCGTCAACGGCGCGACGCCCGGCTTCTCGCCGGCGGACGCCCAGGCCGGCTGCGTCGTGACCGACATCGCCTGGGAACAGTCGCTGGCCACGGCGGCGGTGTCGCTCGCCGGCCCGCCGCTGCACGAAGGCAAATAGTTCAGGCGATCTCGCGTTCGACGATTTCGTGGAAGCGGGTGGAGAGCCATTCGTAGCGGCCGAAGCGCAGATGCTCGTTGGCGCCCGAACGCATGGTGGACTGCATCGACTCCATCATGTCGTAGTCCTCGTCCAGCGCGTCCCAGAAGATCTTCATGTTGCGGTCCCAGTAGTCGCGCGACTTGTCGGTCTGCGGCTCCTCGGGAATCAGCGCCACCGAATCGAGCACCACCTTCTCCGGACCCTGCGGCCAGACCGTCATCACCATGGCGTGGTCGGGCTCCACGAGCACGATGGTGTTGGGGAACATGGTGTAGATCAGGTTGCCGGCCCAGCGAATGTCCCATTCGGACTCGCTCTTGCCCTTGAGCTCGACGGCGCGCGCCTTGGGCAGAAACATGCGCATGTGCGGATCGAACACGTCGAACACGCCCTTGTTGTCGCCGAACATCGGCGCGATGGTCCGCGAATGGGCGAAGCGGAAGTGATAGGTCTCCAGATTGGCGTCGAACATCATCTTCCAGTTCATCTGCCGTTCGAAGCGGCGCGGCCAGTAGCACACCGTGCCGTCGAAACCGAAACGGCGCAGATCGGCGCCGACTTCGCCGAACCAGGCGTCGAAGTCGAAGCGTTTCTCCTGCGGCGTGGGAATGACGAACACCAGCCCGTAGGCCTCGTGCACCGGCAGTTCGACCAGCCCGTTCTCGGCCTTGTCCAGAGTCGGGAATCCTTCCGCATGCGGCAGGCCGACCAGCTTGCCGTCATGGGCGAAGGTCCAGGCGTGGTACGGGCAGACGATGGCGCCCTTGCATTCGGTCTGGCCCGCCGCCACCAGCCGCGTGCCGCGATGGCGGCAGACGTTGAGGAAGGCGCGCAACACGCCGTCGCGCCCGCGCAGCACCAGGATCGGCACGCCCGAAAGATCGTGCGTCAGGCAGTCGCCGGGCCTGGCGACCTGCGAGGCGGCGCACACCACCAGCGGCAGGTGCCGGAACAGCACGTCGACTTCGCGCCGGCAGCGCTCGGGATCGAGATAGCGGTCGAGCGTGGTGAAGCTCTCCTCGCCCTGCATGTCGAAGGAGTTGCGCTCGAACTGCTCGAGGGCGGCGCGGATCAGCCGCCGCTGGGTGGCGTTTTCCATTCTCTACTCCTGCAGTAAGGCGCGACGCAGATGCGCCAGCGTCTGGCGGCGATGCGCCTGCCATAGCGCATCCGGTTTGCGGCCGACGATGCCGGCGATGGTCGGCAGACCGTTGGCGAAATAGCTCAGCGAGCCGATCATGTGGAAGACGAACACCGGCGCGTCGCAGCGGCGGAATACGCCGGCGCGCTGGCCGTCGACGATCATCTGGCTCATGCCCTCGATCAGCCGCGTCATGACGAAATGCCGGGCCGTGGCGACGCGCTCGACGTTCTCGGTCAGTTCGCGCATCACCAGCCGGGCCCGGTCGGGCTGGCGCTCCAGCCAGTCGGCGAAGGCCTCGAACAGCGCCTCGAAACGGGCGACCGGCTGCGCGGCACTGCGCAGCGCCGGCGCCACCGCCTGCTCCATATCGGCCGCCACCCGGTCGAGCACGGCGCGGTAGAGCTTCTCCTTGCTCGGAAAGTAATGCAGCAGCGCGGCGTTGGAGAGCGAGGCCGCCTTGCCGATATCGCGCAGGGAGACGCCGGCGAAGCCCTGCGCTGCGAACAGTTTTTCCGCCTCCACCAGCAGGCGCTCGCTGGTGGCCGGCTGCGAGGGATCGAGATCGCTGAGGCGCGGACGGGCCATGACGGCTCCCAGTAATAGACCGACTGGTTGGTTTATTACTGCGCCTCGCCCGCCCCGTCAAGCGGTTGCTAATCTGCGGCATGGACAGAAATTCCCCGCCGCTTTCCAACGCCATCCCCATCGATCCGGACGAAATCCTCAAGGGCATCGTCGAGTGGATCGAGATCGAAAGTCCCAGCCACGACGCCGCCGCCGTCAACCGCATGGTCGACCGCGCCGAGACCGACATGCGCGGCCTGGGGGCCCGCATCGAGCGCGTGCCCGGCACCGACGGCAAGGGCGACGTGCTGATCGCCCAGAGCGACTGGGGCGAGGAGCCCGGCATCCTGATCCTCTCGCATCTCGATACGGTGCACCCCATCGGCATGATCGAGGAGGCGCTGAAGGTGCGGCGCGAGGGCGACAGCATCTTCGGCCCCGGCATCTACGACATGAAGGGCGGCGCCTACATGGCGTACTACGCCTGGCGCCACCTGATCCGCCTGAACCAGAAGACCAAACTGAAGCTGACCCTGATGTTCGTGCCCGACGAGGAGATCGGGTCGGATACCTCGCGCGCGCGCATCGAGGCTGAAGCGAAGAAGAACAAATACGTGCTGGTCACCGAGCCGGCGCGCGACGGCGGCAAGATCGTCACCGCGCGCAAGGGCGTCGGCCGCTTCGTCCTGAAATGCGAGGGCCGGCCGGCGCATTCGGGCGTGCGGCACGAGGACGGGCGTTCGGCCATCAAGGAGATGGCACACCAGATCATCGCCATCGAGGCTATGACCGACTACGCCCGCGGCATCACCGTCAATGTCGGCCAGGTCAGAGGCGGCACCGGCACCAACGTCGTGCCGCAGTTCTGCGAGGCCGAGATCGACCTGCGCGTGCCCGACGCCGCCACCGGCGAGGAAATGTGCGCCCGCATCCTCGGCCTGAAGCCGAACGATCCCGACGTCAAGGTCAGGGTGAGCGGCGGCATGAACCGGCCGGCCTATCTCAAGGACGCGGGCATCGCCGCATTGTTCGACCACGCCAAAGCCATCGCGCAGGAGCTGGGCTTCGACCTGCAGGACGTCAAGCAGACCGGCGGCGGCAGCGACGGCAATTTCACCGCAGCGCTCGGCATCCCCACCCTCGACGGCCTCGGCCCCGACGGCAAGGGCGCCCATACCGACTACGAGCAGATCTACT
>JBDZUM010000042.1:2251-3597 GCA_040255215.1 Rhodospirillaceae bacterium | reverse complement strand
ATGGCCCGCGCCGACCTGATCTTCCGCAACGCCACGATCTACGACGGCTCCGGCGCCGCCCCGACGGCGGGCGATGTCGCCGTCGCCAACGGCAGGATCGCCGCCATCGGCGCGCTGGCCGCGATGACGGCGGATCGCGAGATCGACGCCGCCGGCAAGGCGCTGTCGCCGGGCTTCATCGACGTGCACACCCATGACGACCGCTACGTGCTGGAACAGCCCGCCGTGCCGGCCAAGGCCAGCCAGGGCGTGACCTCCGTCGTCATCGGCAATTGCGGGTTCTCGATGGCGCCCTATACCCGCCCCGGCATCGACAAGCACGACTGGTTCGTCAACAGCGAGGACACCAAGTTCGGCACCATCGCCGAATTCCACCAGCGCCTGCGCAAGACGCCGCCGGCGCTCAACGTCGCCACCCTCGTCGGCCACAACACACTGCGCATGAACTGCGTGCCCGACCTGTCGAAACCCGCGACCGATGGCGAGATCGCCGCGATGCAGAGCCAGATGCGCGAGGCGATGCAGGCCGGCGCCACCGGCATGTCCTCCGGCCTGTTCTATCCGCCGGGTCGCGCCGCCCCGACCTCGGAAGTGGTCGCCGTCGCCTCCGCCATGGACGGCAAGGGCCTCTACACCGCCCATATCCGCGACGAGCGCGAAAGCGTGCTCGACGCCATGGAAGAGGCCGCCTTCATCGCCCGCGAGGCCAAGGTCAAGCTGATCCTGTCGCATCACAAGACGGCGGGCCGCACCAATTTCGGCCGCACGCGCGAAACCCTGCCCCTGATCGAACGCCTGCAGGCCGGCCAGCCGCTCGGCCTCGACGTCTATCCCTACACCGCCTCCTCCACCGTGCTGCTGCCCGACTACGTCGAGAGCGCCGACAGGGTCACCATCACCTGGTGCCGCGGCCGTCCCGAATTCTCCGGCCGCGACATCGACGAGGTCGGCCGCGAGCTCGGCCTGAAGACGCGCAAGGAAGTCGTCGCGGCCGTTTCGCCGGCCGGCGCCATCTATTTCCAGATGGACGAAGCCGACGTGCAGCGCGTGCTCGCCTTCCCGCGCGCCATGGTCGGCTCCGACGGCCTGCCCTGGGACAGCGTGCCCCATCCGCGCCTGTGGGGCACCTTCCCGCGCGTGCTCGGCCACTACGCGCGCGACGTCAAACTGCTGAGCCTGCAGGACGCCATCCATCGCATGACCGGCCTGCCGGCGTCGGAGTTCGGCTTCAAGGATCGCGGCCTGATCAAAGAGGGCTACGCCGCCGACCTCGTGCTGTTCGACCCCGCCACCATCATCGACACCGCCACCTTCGAGAAACCCGAACAGGCAGCCGCCGGCATCGA
>JBDZUM010000042.1:0-2151 GCA_040255215.1 Rhodospirillaceae bacterium | reverse complement strand
CCGTTTCCCTCCATCGAATGCTCCAAAGGAGGGTCGAGATGAAGACGAAGCTGATTGTTGCCGCTCTGGCCATGGGCATGGCGGCTCCTGTTCTGGGCGCCGGCACCGCTTTTGCCGGCTGCACGCACGGCGAACGCATCGACGGTTCGACGGCAGCGGACGCGCAGCGCAAAATTCAGGCTGCCGGTTACACCAATGTCACCGGCCTGACCAAGGGCTGCGACAATTACTGGCACGGCATGGCGACGCAGGACGGCCAGCGCCTCGGTGTGGTGCTGTCGCCGGCCGGCCAGGTGATGGTCGAGTCGGGCAATGAAGGTGCCGCGCCCTCGCGCAGCATCGCCACCGATCCGGAATACCCGGCGCGCCAGCGCGTCTATCCGCAGCAGTAGTATCGACCGACAACAAGCAAGAGCCGGGATGGCGATGCCGTCCCGGCTCTTTTGCGTTGGCGCGCGCCGGATCGTTCAGCGCCCGCCGGCCTTGCAGGTGAGCTTCGTGCCTTGCGGCCATTCAGCGATCGCCTCGTCGCCCTTGATCCAGAGGTAGACGCCGAAATCGGCGTCGTAGCGTGTGCCGGACGCCGTCGGCGAAGCAATGCCGATCACCTGCCGGTCGCCGCGTTCCAGCCGCGCCGAAGGGGGCTCGGTCTCGAAGAAGGTCGCCACGATCTCGTTGGAGGGATTGTTCTCGCAGGCGTAGAAGACGGGCTTGCCGCTCTTGACCAGCCCGTAATTCGCCTGCAGTTCGGCAATCCGCCGCTTGTACGAGGTTTCCGTACAGCCGCGCTTGTCGTCTTCCTTCCAGCACTCGTTGCGTCCCTTGCCCCAGCCTGACTGCAAGGCGCGCAACTTCCGGATCGCCTCCTTGGAATCGACCACCTTCTCCAGAACCTTGATCGACGCCGCATAGGTTTGCGCCATCTTGCGATCAAGCGCCGCCAGGCCTTCGTCGGCGCAGATCAGCTTCTCGACCTCGTGTGTCGCCTTCTTGCAATCGAAGGATGGCCCTTTCTGAGCCATCGCCGCCGGCGCGAATGCCAGCATCGATCCCGCCACGGCCATCGTCGCGATCAGCACTGCGCGCATTGCTGCCTCCCCGGACTGCGTCATCGAGCGATATCCTATACGGCAGCAGACGCCGGAACGATCATCCGGACGAATTACCCCTCGACCCCGAACGCCTGCCGCATGCCCTTCAGCGCCTCCTGGTGCGGGCCCCAGAGCCGGCCGCCGATCACCCCGCCATCGACCACCAGGTCGTGGCCGTTGACGAAGGTCGATTCGTCGGAGGCGAGGAACACCGCGGCGTTGGCGATGTCGTCCGTCAGGCCGGCGCGGGGAATGGGCTGCATCTTGGCCAGCCCGCCCTTGACCGCTTCGGCCGTCTGCTCGGCCTTGGCCGTGTCGAGCCCCAGCGCCTTGCCGAAGATGCCGGTGGCGATGCCGCCGGGCGAGATCGAGTTGACGCGCACGTTCTGCTCGCCGAGCTGCATGGCGACGCAGACCGTCAGATGGACGACCGCCGCCTTGGCCGCGGAATAGATCATCGACGACGACAGGCCGGCGCGGCTCGCCGCCACCGACCCGTTGTTGATGATACTGCCCGCCTGCTGCCGGATCATGGTCGGCGCCACGTGCTTCATGCCCAGCATCACCGAGCGCACGTTGACGGCCATGGCCTTGTCGTAGCCGTCGACCGGTATGGTCTCGATGCCGCCCACCGGCGCCGGACCGCCGGCGTTGTTGAACAGGCAGTCGATGCGCCCGTGCTTTTTCACCGTGAAGTCGATCAGCGCCTGCATCTGCGCCTCGTCCGTCACGTCGGTCTTGACAAAGCTGCATTGCGAACCGATCGCCTTCGCCACCGCCTCGCCCAGATCGGCGCGGCGGCCGGCGATCACCAGCTTCGCCCCCTGCTCGGCGAACATTTCCGCCGTGCGCTTGCCGATGCCCGACGTCGCGCCGGTGACGATGCAGATCTTGTCTTTCAGACGCATGCTTGCCTCCCCCTGATGTTCCGGGAGAAGCATAGCGCAGGTCAGTCGACGCCCAAGCGCTGTTTCAGGCCGCTGTAGGAATCACGCGTCACGCTCCAGAAATTGCCGCCGACCACGCCGCCATCGACGATCAGGTCGTGGCCGTTGACGAA
>JBDZUM010000041.1:15455-29998 GCA_040255215.1 Rhodospirillaceae bacterium | reverse complement strand
AGCAACACGCCCGAACCGAAATAGAGCAGGTCGAGCGCGATCAGGCCGGCGCCGAAACCGGCCAGCAGCGGGCCGATGGCGGCGCCGAGATCGGACCAGCTCGCGTTGGCTGAGATCGCCTGCATGGCGTTGCCCTTGATCTTCGACGCCACGATGATCGGCGCCGCCACTGCCAGGATGCCGCGGCCGACCAGCATCAGCAGCGCGGCAAGATAGGTCAGGTCCAGCGGCACGATGAGGAAGCCTGCCGTCAGCGCCAGGGCGGAGACCAGCATGGTGCGCTCCGCGCCGAAGCGGTCGGCCAGCATGCCGCCGATCGGGCTTACCACCATCACCATCAGATGCCGCAGCGCCATCACCGCGCCGGCCGACAGCATCGCCGCCTGCGCCGACAGCTCCTGCAGGAACAGCAGGCCGATGGTCACCATGAAGATGCCGTCGCCGGCCAGTCCGACGGCGAAGAAGAACAGGTTGAAGGTCGAGGGCCGCGTCAGGCGGAACGTCCGTGCCGGGCTGGCGGCGCTTTTGTCGGCTGCCTGGCGCGGGATCGCCAGCGCCATCGGCACCGCCAGCGCCGTCAGCACCGTCATGGCGATGAAGGCCTCGCGCGGACCCAGCGACGTCGCGATCCACGCGCCGCTCATCGCCGCCACGATGGGGCCGATCTCGCGCACCGCACGGCTGAGGCCCACCATGCGGCCGGCGCCGGCCGTGCCCTGGATGGCGTAGACCAGCGTCGTCAGATTGAGCGCGGCGAAGGACAGGCCCCAGACGATGCGCGCCACCAGCAGCGCCGGCCCGCCATCGAGCACCGCGTAGGCCATGGTCGAGGCCACCGCGCCGAAAGCGGCGATCAGGGTCAGCCGGCGCGGGCCGATGCGGTTGCCCAGCCGCGCCACCTCGCCGTAGAGCGCCACGCGCACCCAGCGATTGGCCGACAGCAGGATGCCGACCCAGGCCAGCGACACGCCGAAACTGTCGGCCGCCAGCGGCAGCACGACGTAAAGCAGCTGGTCGCCGGTCAGCGCCATCGCCAGCGTGCCGGAGGACAACCAGACCGCCAGCCGCTGCTGGCCTGCGGGAGCGGGGGTCACTTGGCGGCCGGCCCCGCGCGCAACAGCAGATCGGTGATCCGTGCCGGCAGGGTCGAGCCCAGCCAGACGCCAGCCTTGGTGCCGAGCGGGAAGGCGATGCGGGCGCGATTGGCTTCCAGCCCGCGGCGGATGATGCCGGCGGCCTTCTCGGCGCTCATCAGGAACGGCATGGGAAACCTGTTGCGCGCCGTCATGCGACTGACCACGAAACCCGGACAGATGACGCTGACCTCGATGCCGTCCTTGCGTACGACGTGGCGCAGGCTCTCGCCCCACACCCGCACCGCCGCCTTGCTGCCGTTATAGGCCGCTGACTGCGGCAGGCCGATGAAGCTCGCCAGCGAGGCCATGACGGCGATCTGCCCGCGTCGGCGCTGGCGCAGGCGCGGCAGCAGCGGCAGCACGGTGTTCAGCACGCCGTCGATATTGACCGCGAACGTGCCGCGCATGGCTTCTTCCTCGGGCAGCTTGCGATCGCCCTCGAGGCCGACGCCGGCATTGGCGATCAGCAGATCGAAGGGCTGCGCGGCATCCATCGTCAGCAGCCAGGCCTCCATCGCCTGGCGGTCGACCACGTCGATGGTGCGCGCCTCGACCAGCGCGCCTTTGGCGCGGCAGGCGCTCGCCACCGTCTCCAGCCGTTCGGCATCGCGGCCGGTCAGCGCGAGAAAGACGTTCGGCGCGGCGTATTCCAGCGCCAGCGCTTCGCCGATGCCGCTGGAGGCGCCGGTTATCAGGATGGATCGCGGGGACTTCATGGCGTGCTGTGGGAAAAGGCGCGTTGTCGGTTGCGGATTCCTATCCTATAGACTGCATCGGGGAAATCGAAAGCGATTGCCGAGGGGAGAACCGGATTGTCGTTGGCCAGCATGACCGGATACGGCCGCGCCGAAGGCGCCGATGCGCAGATGAGCTGGGCCTGGGAAGCGCGTTCGGTGAACGGCAAGTCGCTCGAAATCCGCTGCCGCGTGCCGTCCGGCTTCGACCGGCTCGAGACGCCGTCGCGGGCGCTGGTCGGCCAGTATTTCAAGCGCGGCAGCGTCAATCTCAGCCTCACCGTCGCGCGCGGCCCTGGCGGCTCGCCCTTCCGCATCAATCGCGAGCTGCTGCAATCGGCGCTCGAGGCGATGGCCGAGCTGCAGAAATGCGGCGCCGCGCCGCCCAGCGCCGACGGGCTGCTGCGCATCAAGGGCGTCGTGGAGACCGAGGAGCAGGGGGCCGACGATCCGGCGATCGCCAAGGCGCGCGAGGAGGAGATCCTGCGCACCCTGCAGGAGGCGCTGAAGCGCCTGGGCGAGGCGCGTCTGGCCGAGGGCGCGCATCTGCGCGACGTGCTGGGCGGACACCTGCAGCGTATCGAGGCGTTGTGCCAGGACGCTGCGGCATCGGCCGGCGCCCAGCCCGCCGCCATCCGCGAGCGCCTGCGCCGCCAGCTCGCCGATCTGATGGGTTCCGTCCCGGCGCTCAACGAGGAACGCTTCGCCCAGGAAGTCGCCGTGCTGGTGCAGAAGGCCGACGTGCGCGAGGAGATCGACCGGCTGCGCGCCCATATCCGCCAGGCCGCCGACCTGATCGCCGCCGCCGAGCGCGGCGAGCCGGTCGGCCGCAAGTTCGACTTTCTGTGCCAGGAGTTCAATCGCGAGGCCAACACGCTGTGTTCGAAGGCTTCCGAGATCGACCTGACCCGCATCGGCATCGACCTGAAGAGCGCCATCGAGCAGATGCGCGAACAGGTCCAGAACGTCGAATAGCGGCGAAACGGAATACGGGGAGAGGGGCGACGATGGCACAGGCGCGGATCGGGCGGCGGGGCTTGATGCTGGTGCTGTCCTCGCCCTCGGGCGCCGGCAAGACGACGTTGTCGCGTCTGCTGCTGCAGCGCGACAACGAGATCACCCTGTCGATCTCGGTCACCACCAGGCCGCGTCGCTCGGCCGAGGTCGACGGCGTCGACTACCATTTCGTCACGCCGGTGCAGTTCGACGGTCTGGTGCAGCGGCGCGAGCTGCTCGAGCACGCCAAGGTGTTCGACTACTACTACGGCACGCCGCGTGGGGCGGTCGAGGGCGCGCTGTCCGAAGGGCGCGACATCATGTTCGACATCGACTGGCAGGGCCGCCAGCAGCTCGCCGAGCAGGCGCGCGCCGACATGGTCAGCATCTTCATCCTGCCGCCGACCACGCGAGAACTGGAACGCCGCCTGCTGCAGCGCGCCCAGGACACGCCCAACGTCGTCGCCAAACGCATGGCCAAGGCGGCCGACGAGATGACGCACTACATCGAATACGACTACGTGATCGTCAACCACGACGTCGAAGCCAGCATGAGCCAGCTGCGCTCGATCCTGGCGGCCGAGCGGCTCAAGCGCGAGCGTCAGATCGGGCTCGGCGACTTCGTCAAGGCGCTGCGCGAGGGGCAGTAGGCGCGCCCGCGCGCGCCTGCTCGGGAAACTTGATGCGGAAGCGCGCTGCCACCGGGGGCTGGCCGGTCACTTCCGACACCAGCAACGCGGTGCGATCCTCGATCGTGTCCTCCAGCCGCCGCATGAACGCGTCGCGGTCCAGCCCGGTCTCGATCGGCGGCAGGAATTCCAGGATGGCGCGGCCCGGCCGCTTGCGCCAGTTGCGCTCCGGCCAGACCAGCCCCAGGCAGTGCGCCACCGGCACCACCGGCAGGTTCAGGTCGCGATAGAGATAGTAGATGCCGGTGCGATAGCGCTCCTTCTCGCCGACCGGCATCAGGTGTCCTTCGGGATAGATCGCGATGTTGCGGCCGGCGTCGTGGGCGCGGCGTGCGAAGGTGGCGAGGTTTTCCCGCTCCTTGCCGCCGCCGCAGGTGTCGACGCGGATCATCTCCAGCTTGCGCAGGATCGTCCCGACCAGCGGATAGGCCCACAGCTCGCGCATGGCGACGAAGGCGATGTCCGGCACCTCCGCCGCCATCACCATCCCGTCCGCCTCGCTCTGGTGCTTGCTGGCGATCAGGCTCGGGCCGGACGCCGGGATGAAATTCCGGCCACGGACTTCAATTTGCATGCCGCCGATCCGGCGCATCATCCAGACCACGACCCGGCCCCAGGACCGCAGTCCCCAGGCCATCACCGAGCGCCCTGGGACCACCGTCAAGGGGATCAGGAACAGGGCGAAGAGCACCGTGTAGCCATAGAAAAAAGCGTTGAACGCAAGCGAGCGCATAGATTGCCTCAATAGCGGAACGCCATTATTGTAGTGAGCGCTTACTCACTTTTCAAGCGCCGCCGCGGGAAACGGCGTTTTATCCGGCGCCACAGCCGGCGCAGGCGGATGATGGTGCCGCGCGCCGGCGGGCGCTTGCGTTGCAGGAAAAGTCCAATCTTTACAATGCGATCGCCGTCGAGTTCGGACACGACGAGCTGCGCCGGGCCGATTTCGACGCGATCGCCGACCACCGGTTTGCGCCCCAGCCGCCGGCGCATCAGATCGCCCAGCGCCAGATCGCGGTCGCCCGCCGGCACCGGCAGGCCATACAAAGTCGCCAAAGTCGCCGCCGGCGTCGCGCTGGAAAACACAAAGTCTCCAATGACTTCGTCCTCGGCACGGGCGCCGCGGCTGGCGAAGAGACGGTCCAGCGCCAGCGAGGTTTCGGGCGGCGTCAGGACCAGCACCGTGTCGGCCGCCTCCAGCCGCTCGATGGCGTTGCGCGCCAGCGCCACGTTGTTGCGCAGCACCGCCAGCACCCGCGTCCGCTCGGGCAGGCCAAGCTGCGAGAAGGCGCGGCGCGCGGCGAGGCTGTTGTTGCCGACCCGGTACGACATCAGATCGCGATCGCCGGTCATCGGCGCGCCGAGATCGACCTGATCGCCGCTCTGCGGGCTGGGCGGCACCATCAGGCCGAGCCAGCGCGCGGCGGGCAGGATGGTCCAGCCCTGGACGATCAACGAGGCGATGACAACGACGAAGGCGACGTTGAAATAGGTCGACGCGTCCTCCAGACCGGCGACGACCGGGATGGTGGCGAGAAAGATCGGCACCGCGCCGCGCAATCCGACCCAGCCGGTGAAGGCGATCTCGCTGGGCGAGAAGCGGAAAGGCAGCAGACAGAGCAGCACCGCCAGCGGCCGTGCGATCAGGATCAGGGCGGCGGCAACCAGCAATGCGGGCACCAGATCGTCCAGCAGGTTGGACGGCGTCACCAGCAGGCCGAGCAGCAGGAACATGACGATCTGGCTCAGCCACGCGAGCCCGTCGTGGAAACGGGCGATGTGCTGGCGGGCGCGATGGCGGCCGAGGCCGAACACCATGCCGGTCAGATAGACGGCGAGAAAGCCGCTGGCGCCCACGGTGGTGGCCAGCGCGAAGACGAAGACCGCCGCGGTCAGCACCAGGATTGGATAGAGGCCGGTGGCGATCGAGACGCGATTGACGGCCCAGAGCAGCGCCATGCCGCCTGCCGCGCCGATCGCCGCACCGCCGGCCATCTGCGACAGGAACAGTCCGGCCGCTTCGGTCGAGGAGAACGAGCCGCGCGCCGCCAGCGATTCGACCAGCATGACGGTGAGGAACACCGCCATGGGATCGTTGAAGCCCGATTCGACCTCCAGCGTCGCGCCGACGCGGCGCTCGATGGCGGTGCTGCGGCGGTTGAGCAGGGGGAAGACGGCGGCGGCGTCGGTCGAGCCGACGATGGCGCCCAGCAGCGCGCCCTCGGCCAGCGACAGGCCGAGCAGCGGTGCGGCGGCGAGGCCGGTCAGGGCGGCGGTCAGCATGACGCCGATGGTCGCCAGGGTGATGGCGGGACCGGCGGCCAGGCGCAGCGATTCGCGCGAGGTGCGCAGCCCGCCGTCGAACAGGATGATGGCCAGGGCCACCGAGCCGACGACGTAGGTGAGGCCGAAATTGTCGAACTCGATGCCGATCGGCCCGTCGACGCCCACCAGCATGCCGATGCCGAGGAACAGCAGCAGCAACGGCGCCCCGATCCGGGCGAACACCAGGCTGGCGAAGATGCTTATCAGCACCAGCGCCGCGCCTACCAGGATCAGGGTGAATGCGAATTCCATCGATGAATGCCGACTGCCGCCACAAGAATTTCAACCGGGGCATTGTGCCACCGTTCTTCGGCATTATTGCGGCGATGAGGCGCTGACGGCGATTTTTCTGCTATCGCGAGGCGGAGAATGCGCGCGTCAGACGGCAAAACGCGTCGAGATCGAGTTCCTCGGCGCGCGCCGTAGGCTCGATGCCGGCAGCGGCGAGCAGAGGTTCGGGCTCCGCGACCAGCGATTTCAGCGCCGCCCGCAGCATCTTGCGGCGCTGGCCGAAGGCGGCGGCGGCGACGCGCTCAAGCGCGGCGGCATCGATATCGGCCGGCCGCTCGTCGCGCGGGCGCAGCTGCACCACGGTGGACACCACTTGCGGCGGCGGCGTGAAGGCGCTGGGCGGAACCAGAAACAGCGGCTTGATCGCACAGTGGAACTGCGTCGCCACGCTCAGCCGGCCATAGGCCTTGGTGCGCGGCTTCGCCAGCAGCCGGTCGGCCACTTCCTTCTGGAACATCAGCGTCATCGACGTGAAGGACGGCGCCTGCTTCAACCACTGCAGCAGCAGGGCGGTGGAGACGTTGTAGGGCAGGTTGGCGACGATCTGGCGCGGCGCTTCGCCCAGCGTCGTCAGATCGACCGTCAGCGCGTCGGCCTCGACGATGTCGAGGCGGCCCGGCCATGCCGCCTGCAACTCCTGCAGCGCCGGCAGAAACCGCGTGTCGCGCTCGACGGCGACGACGCGGCGCGCGCCGGCGGCGAGCAGCGAGCGCGTCAATCCGCCCGGGCCGGGCCCGATCTCGAAGACGGTGCCGCGGTCGAGCGGATCGCCGGCGCGGGCGATGCGGCTGGTGAGATTCTGGTCGAGCAGGAAATGCTGGCCCAGCGACTTGCGGGCGCCCAGCCCATAGCGCGCGATGACCTCGCGCAACGGCGGCAGGGAGGGCTGGCCGGACGCGGCGCTCACGAACGGCCGAGGCGCTGGCGCGACAGCCGGGCGGCAAGGTCGAGCGCGGCAACGAAACTCTGCGGATTGGCGCGGCCGCTGCCGGCGATGTCGAAGGCGGTGCCGTGGTCGGGCGAGGTGCGCACGAAGGGCAGGCCCAGCGTGACGTTGACGCCGCCGAAGAAGTCGAGGGTCTTGAGCGGGATCAACGCCTGATCGTGGTAGAGGCAGAGTGCGGCGTCGTAGCCGGCGCGCGCCTCGGCATGGAACATGGTGTCGGGCGGATGCGGGCCGGTGGCGGCGATGCCCATGGCCTGCAGGGCGCGGATGGCCGGCGTGACGATGTGCTTCTCCTCGTCGCCCAGCGCGCCGCCTTCGCCGGCGTGGGGATTGAGACCGGCCACGGCGAGACGCGGTTCGGCGATGCCGAAATCGCGCGCCAGCGTCTGGGCGGTGATCGCGCCGGCTTCGACGATCATGTCGGTCGTCAGCGCCTCGACGGCGCGGCGCAGCGCCATGTGCACCGTCACGGGCACGACGCGCAGAACCTCGCTTGCCAGCATCATGATGGCGCGATGCCCACTGCCGGGGCCGCCGGCCAGTTCGAGCAGATATTCGGTGTGTCCGGGAAAGCGGAAGCCCGCGCCGTAGAGCGCCGCCTTGTGGATGGGATTGGTAACCACAGCCGCCGCCTGGCCACTGCGCGCCAGTTCGACGGCGCGGTCGATGCTGGCGATGACCGCCTTGGCGGCTTGCGCGTCGGGTTTGCCTGGCGCCACGGCGACAGGCAGCGTCACCGGCAGTACCGGCAGGGCGTCGGCGAAAATCGCCGAGGCCTGCTCGGGACGATCGATGATGCGGATCGGCGCCTGCAGGCCGGTTCGTTGGGAAAGCGCCTGCAGGCGTTCGGGATCGTCGAGCGCGAAGAATTGCGGCCCGCGCTCGCGTCGCTGCCGCCATGCCATCAGCGTCAGCTCGCCGCCGATGCCGGCCGGCTCGCCCATGGTGACGGCCAGGGGCGGGACGGGGCCGACGCTGCTGCCGGCCGGTGGCATTGCGTCAGATCCGGATATCGACCGTTGCGGTCTGCCGCAACTCGCGAATGTATTTGCGCGCCATCAGTTCCAGTCGCTGCTGGACCAGCGAATTCATGATCTGGTTGCGGCTCGGCAGCCCGTCGCCGCCTTCGCTGCGGCAGATCATCAGGATCTTGACGCCCTCGGCGGTGCGCAACGGCGCGCTGGGCTGGTTGACCTTGAGGCCGGCAACGGCCTGACGCGCCTCGCCATCGATGGCGCTGATCTGGCCGGTGCCGAGGGTCGAGGCGCGGCCGCCCTTGACCTCGCGGGCCAGAGCGGCGAGATCGGCGCAGCTATTGGCGTTCTCGGCCAGCTGCTGCGCCAGATTCATCTGGCTGGCGACGTCGCGGGCGTTGGCTGTGGCCGGCAGGGGCAGCACGAGCTGGTCGACCTGCACTTCGGCGTCGCCCTCGCGACCGCCGCCCTGGAAGGTGCGGCGTTCGATCAGGTACAGGATATGGATGCCGGCAAGGGTACGGATCGGCGCCGAGGTTTCACGCGGCTGCAGCGCGGCGACCGCGCGCTCGAGGGTCGGATCGAGCTGTCCGGGCTGCAGCCAGCCCAGATCGCCGCCTTGCGCCGCGCTCGGGCTTTGGGAGAATTGCTGCGCCAGCACCGGGAAAGGCGTGCCGGCCTTGATGCGCTGCACGATGGCTTCGGCGTTGCGCTGGACTTCGGGTTCGAGCTGCGGCCGGTCGACCGGCAGGAATATTTCGGCGACGCGGTTTTCCGGCTTGCCGATGTTCTCGCGCAGCTTGGCCAGCGTCTCGTCGATCTCGGTGTCGGAAATGTCGACCTGCGGCTGCAGGCGGCGGCGAACCACCTTCTGCCAGGCGAGGTTGGCGCGGATCTGGTCGAGTGCCGCGGTCGGCGGCACCTGGGCGCTCTGCAGGAACGCCTTGAACTGGCCCGGCGCCCAGCGATTGGCCTTTTCGATGCGCTCGACGGCCTCTTCCAGCTCCTTGTTGCTGACCTGGATGCCCAGCCGCTTGGCCTCCTGAAGCTGCAGCTTCTCCTCGATCATGATGCGCAGCAGCTGGCGGGCGACGCGCTGGCGGGTCTCGTTGTTGTCCTCGAGCCGGGAGGCGAGGATGGCGAGCCGGGTGCGCGAGATCAGGTCGTAGACCGAGATGATGTCTTCATTGACGGTCGCGGCGATGCGGGTCAGCTCCTGGCCAGCGGCCGTGCGCGCCGACGCGAAAGTCAGGGCCAGAGCGGAAACGGCCAGCAGCCGGTAGATCCAACGCCTCATTGATTCTTCGTCGCTCCCTAAACCCGCGGCCGCGCGGCCGCTATATATAGCGCAAGCCGCGCAGTGGCGCGATATGGTCAAAAACGGCGGCTTTTCAGGGGCTTCACCGTCAGTACACGCGCGACTGCAGGCTCGTGAACTGCTTGAAGACCACCTGCACCAGGACCCGGAAATCGGGGTCCACCTCGCGGTCGCGGTAAAGGCGCCGCTGCGCATCAAGGGCGAAAATGAAGCATTCGTCCTCGTATTTCAACCGCCCGCCATAGTGGCGCGTCTTGCCGGCCTCGATGTCGTGCGACCACACGGCGCCGACCGACCAGGTGTCGGTGAGCTGCGAGGTCGCGCCGATGTTGATTTCCTGCCGATCGCCGAAATTGTTGGGGGCGATCAGCGTGTCATCGATGAACAGATAGTTCAGCGACACGCGGAACTCCTTCGGGCCGATATTGGTCAGCAGGTCGGCCTGCCGGACGTCGAAGGTGCGGCTGTCGAAGCGCAGCCGGGCGAAGCCGTCCCAGAAATCGCCCGGATTGACCGCGATGGCGGCGATCACGTCGGAAAAATTGGAGCTGGTCTGGTTGTCGACGAAGGATTGGCGGTCGTTCAGCCGGTAGCTCTGGCCGATGAAGGCGGTCGAGGCGCCGCCCTTGGTGTCGAACAGGCCGAACTTGATGCCGTAGGTGACGCGCTGGCCGCCCTCGATCCGGTCGGTGCCGACGAAGCGGTTGGCGTTGAAGAGATTGGTCTCGTCGAACACGATGTCCTGGGCGTTCTCGTTGGGAATCCGCCACTGCCGACCGAGCGATGGCGCCACCGACACGCTGACGATCGGCTCGATCATCTGGTAGTTGCCGTCGCCGTCGTGGCGCACCAGCGGCCAGCGCCAGTCGAGCGTCGCCTGCGGCACGACGCGTCCGGTGACGCCGGAGAATTTCCGGCCGGGGTTCTGCGGGTCCCTGATCTGGTCGACGTTGTAGATGTCGCCCTGCACCGTGGCGGTGAAGTTCCACACGTCGCCCCAGCCGCCGATATAGGGCTTGGTCCAGCCGACCTTGGCCGAAAGCTTGTTGCTGTCGGCGCCGTCGCGCCGATAGATGTTGGCCGCTTCGGCCTGGAAAATGTAGTGACCGCCCCAGGCGTCGGGATCGCCTGTCATGTCGAGCTGCAGCAGAGGCGCCACGATCGGCAGGTCGGGATCGTCCAGGTCCTGGCGCAACTCCTGGAAGGCGTAGGCGCGGAAATTGGCGTAGGAGCGGCGCGAGAAGCCCTCGACGAAGGCCTGCGACGTCAGATAGGAGGGCGAGCCGTAGCCGAAGCGGCGCAGATAGGTCTCGTCGGTGGTGCGCTTGACGTCGAAGCCGGCGCGCCAGACGTCGCTCAGCTCGAAGCGGCCTTCGGCATCGATGTGGCCGCGGAATCTCCGCTTCTCGGTCGCATCCTCGATCTCGCCATAGGTGCCGCTGCCGAAGATGCTTAGCGTACCGGCCTCGAAGCGGTGCCGGTACTCGAGACCCAGCTGCGGCAGGTTGCTGGTGAAGACGCGCGGATAGACCGTCAGATCGCTGTGGCCGTTGATTTCCCAGTAGTAGGGAACGGTAGTCCAGAAACCCAGCGTGCTCGACGCGCCGAACTCCGGCGCCAGCACGCCGGTGCGCCGCTTCACCGTCGGATCGGCGTGCGAGAAATAGGGCGTGTAGGCGATCGGGATGCCCCACATCTCCAGCGTAACGTCCTCGTAGTAGACGTTGCGGCTGGCGCGGTCGTGCAGCACCTTGTCGGCCTTGAGCTGCCACAGCGGCGGCCGGTCGGGATCGTCCTTGCACAGCTCGCAGGGCGAGAACACGGCCTTGGTCAACAGCGTGCGCTGGCCGTTGCGCAGCGTGCCGCCATTGGCGGCGAAGCGGCTGTTGTCCGACATCAGCAGCCTGATGTCGCGCGCCACGCCGTTCTTCAGGTCGCCGCTGATCTCGACGTAGTCGGCAAAGGCGACTTCGCCGGTCGGCTCCATCACCGCGACGTTGCCGGATGCCGACATGATGTCGGCCTTGCGGTTGTAGCTGACCGTGTCGGCGGTCAGGATGCGGTCGTTCTGGAACATCTCGACCCGACCGCGCAGGGTGACGATGTCGAGCTGCTTGTCGTAGTGGACCTCGTCGGCCGCGAACACCAGCGGCTGGTCGGTGCGCGGCGCCTGGCGTTCCTGGGCGATGGCGGCGAAGGGCGCCAGCCCGGCGGCGCCGGTGCTCAAGGCCAGCGCCAGCGCGGTCGTGACGCCGACCGCCGCCTTGCAGCCGGCAGGCGCCACTCGCAACACGTTGCCGCTCAGCACTGGCACAAGAGGTCGTCCCCAATAGCTCCGCATCGGCGCGCGGGACGTTGCCCGACGGCCGGCCGCAGTATAATGCGGCGTTTCCGCCAAATCCTAGGAACAAATCCAGCGATCCCAGCGCCTAGCGCGGGTGAATTTATGTGACGGACCATGTTCGCCGCCAAGGGGCTTGCCGAAACCGCTTTTTTTTGGGGTATCGCCGTGGCACGGTTCGCTCCACAGGCCCCGCCAAGGCGATACGCCGCCGGCCCTGCGCCAAGAGGAACCGCAATGAGAATCAGCTTCGCCGAACCGACCCGCTACACCTCCGGCAATGTCGCCGTCTTCGTCGCCGCCGACGCCAAGCTGCTGCCTGCCGCCGCCGCGCTCGACAAGCAGACCAAGGGCGCGCTGAAGCGGGCGATGGCGGCCAGCCGGTTCAGCGGCAAGAAGGGCCAGATGCTGTCGGTGATGGCGCCATCGGGCACGCGCATCGACCGCATCACGCTGGTCGGCGTCGGCAAGAAGGGGGAGATGGACGTGCTGGCCGCCGAGACGGCGGGCGCGAAGCTGGCGGTCGACGCCAACGGCGCGGCGCAGAAGACGCTGGTGGTGGCGCTCGACCTGCCCGAAGGCAGCAAGATCGAAGCGCCGGAACTGGCGGCGCGCCTGGCGCTGGGCGCCAAGCTGCGCTCCTACCGCTTCGACAAGTACCGCACCAAGGAAAAGCCCGACGCCAAGCCGACCCTGTCGAGCTTCACGGTCGGGCTGAAGGGATCGAACGCCGCCCAGCGCCGCTATGGCGTGATCGGCAAGGCGGCCGATGCGGTGTTCTTCACCCGCGACCTGGTGGCCGAGCCCGCCAATGTCCTCTATCCCGAATCGCTGGCCGCACGCTGCCGCGAGCTGTCGAAGCTCGGCGTCAAGGTCGAGGTGCTGGGCGAGGCGGCGATGAAGAAACTGGGCATGGGCGCGCTGCTCGGCGTCGGCCAGGGCTCGGCGCGCGAATCGCAGCTCGTCGTCATGACCTGGATGGGCGGGCCAAAGGGCGACAAGCCGGTGGCGCTCGTCGGCAAGGGCGTCTGCTTCGACACCGGCGGCATTTCGCTGAAGCCTGCCGGCGGCATGGAAGACATGAAGTGGGATATGGGCGGCGCGGCGGCCGTGATCGGCGCCATGCACCTGCTGGCCGGCCGCAAGGCGCGGGCGAACGTCGTGGGCGTGGTCGGCCTTGTCGAGAACATGCCGTCGGGCACCGCGCAGCGGCCGGGCGACGTGGTGACGTCGATGTCGGGCCAGACCATCGAGGTCATCAACACCGACGCGGAAGGTCGGCTGGTGCTGGCGGACGCGCTCTGGTACACGCAGAAAAAGTACAATCCGCAGGCGGTGATCGACCTGGCGACGCTGACCGGCGCCATCATCATCGCCCTGGGCCACGAATACGCCGGCATGTTCGCCAACGACGACAAGCTGGCCGACATGCTGAGCGCGGCCGGCGAAAAGAGCGGCGAGAAGGTGTGGCGCCTGCCGCTGGGCGAGAACTACAACAAGGAGATCAACTCCGACATCGCCGACATGAAGAACGTCGGCTCCGGCCGCGGCGCGGGTTCGATCACGGCGGCGCAGTTCCTCGAGCGCTTCATCCTGCCGCGCACGCCCTGGGCGCATCTCGACATCGCGGCGATGGCGTGGAGCAACCGCGATCTGCCGACCTCGCCCAAGGGAGCGACCGGCTACGGCGTGCGGCTGCTGAACCGGCTGATCTCGGACAATTACGAGGCCAAGGACTAGAGACGGAGGAAGCGTGGCCGAGGTCAGCTTCTACCATCTGACGCGATCGACGCTGGAGCAGACGCTGCCGCGGCTGCTGGAGAAGGCGTTGCAGGGCGGGGCGCGCTGCGTCGTGCTGGCCGGCTCGCCCGAGCGGGTCGAGGCGCTCAACGCGCATCTGTGGACCTACGATCCGGGTTCGTTCCTGCCGCATGGCGCGGCGCGCGATGGCAATGCCGATCGCCAGCCGGTCTGGCTGACCGACCAGGACGAGAATCCGAATGCGGCCAGCATGCTGTTCCTGACCGACGGCGCGCAATCGGCGCGGATGGCCGATTACGCGCGCTGCTTCGAATTGTTCGACGGACGCGACGAGACGGCGGTCGAGGCCGCGCGCCAGCGCTGGAAGCAGTATCGCGAGGCGGGGCACGCGGTGTCGTACTGGCAGCAGGGCGATCGCGGCGGCTGGGAGAAGAAGGCGTGAAGCGAAAGGATCCGAGCATGACGATGGCATGGGTTCGTGGCGTGCTGACGGCGCTGGCGCTTGTCGCGGTGGCGATGCCGGCGGCCGCCCAGGATTCGCAGGCCGACCGGGTGGCGGCGGCCAAGGAACTGCTAAAGGTGCAGCGCATGGACACGATGATGAACGAGATGGCGACGGCCATCGCCGAGACGCTGCCGCCGGCCGAACGCGAGCCGTTCCGCCAGATGCTGATGGAGGATCTCGACATCGCCACTTTGGAATCGGCGGCGACCAACGCCATGGTCAAGACCTTCACCACTGGCGAGATCCGCGCCATGGCGCGCTTCTACGGCTCGCCCGAAGGCCAGTCGATCCAGCGCAAGATGGGTACCTACATGGCCGAGGTCATGCCGATCCTGCAGGCGGCGACCATGAAAGCGGCGCAGCGCTATATCGAGCGCCGCGGGGCGCCGCCGCCGCCACCGCCGTCGCAGCGGCGCTGACATGCACGTGCTTTACGGCCGGCCCGGCTGGGGCTCGGCGCTGGTCGAGGCGCAGCTCGCCTGGTACGGGCTGCCGTTCGAGACGATCGATGTCGACGATCTGTTCAA
>JBDZUM010000041.1:0-15355 GCA_040255215.1 Rhodospirillaceae bacterium | reverse complement strand
AGCTCGCCTGGTACGGGCTGCCGTTCGAGACGATCGATGTCGACGATCTGTTCAAATCGGCGACCGCCCGCGAGCAGCTGGCGAAGGTCAATCCGCTGGCGCAGGTGCCGACGTTGCAGATGCCGGACGGGTCGATCATGACTGAAAGCGCGGCCATCACCCTGCTGCTGGGCGATGCCGGCGGCGCTCGTACGCTGGTGCCGGCGGCGGGCGATCCGGCGCGAGCGCCGTTCCTGCGCTGGCTGGCGTTCCTCGTCACCAACGTCTATCCGACTTTCACCTATGGCGACGATCCTGCCCGCTTCGTGCCCGACGAGGCGGCACGCGCGGGCTATCTCGAACGCGTCAATGGCTGGCGCGAACGCATGTGGCGAATCGTCGAGGCCGAAACGGGCGCGCCGTGGTTCTGCGGCGCGCGGCTCAGCGCGCTCGACATCTATGTCGGCGTCATGACGCGCTGGACGCCCAAGCGACCCTGGTTCGCCGCCAGCTGCCCGAAGCTGACGGCGATCGCGCACAAGATCGACGCCCTGCCCGAACTGCAGGGCGTCTGGGCGCGGCATTTTCCCGGCAGCTAGACCGTGGCGATCGGCGTCGCCGGCGAGCCGACGGCGCCGGGCAGGCGCAGCGGCGGGGCGGTGAGCAGGAAGCGGTTGCGTCCGTTGGCACGCAGCCAAGCCGCCAGCTCGTGCAGGTACCACAATTCGCCCAGATGGACGCCGAGCTTGAAGAGGCAATGCTCGTGCAGCGGCAGGCCGGCATGGCAATCGCCGGCGCCGGGCAGGGCGGGCACGCCTTCCACGCCGTAATTGTCGGCGATCAGCACGGCGAGGTTGCTGTCGGTGATCCAGTTCAGCAGCCGGCCGTCGCGGCCGTTCAGCACGGCGCAGGAATTGTGCAGCTTCTCGCCGTCGGGATCGCGGTTCATCTCGAGGATCATGGTGGCGAAGCCGGTGTGCAGCAGCACCATGTCGCCGCTCTCGACTTCGACCTTGTCCTTCTGCATCGCCGCCATCAGCTCGTCGTAGCCGATCTGGGTGCGGGCGCGGCCGTGATGGGCATGCAGGTCGATCAGCACGCCGCGGCCTTGTACGCCGTGGAACGCCATGTTCTCGATACCGAGCCGGCGGGCGGCGGAGGGCTGGCCGGGTGCGGCGCCGGTGCCGTAGTCGTGCGGTCCGACCACGTCGATGCCGGCGCGCCAGCCATTGTAGTAGACGGGCTCCGCCTTGCCGTCGCCATCGGCGTCGAAATGGCTGCCGACATGCGCCAGCGAATCCCACTGGGTGGAGTATTGCAGGGTCAGCAGCACGCGATCGTCGGAGACGATGTCGGTGTAGTGCGGATCGGCCTTGGCCATCGGGAAGTTGAAGCGCGGCATGTCGGCATCGCCGGTCGGCTGCAGCACCGGCGGCGTGCGGCGCGGGTTGAGCAGGCTGCCGCCGGGATAGTCGAGCGGCAGGCTGAGGCAGAAGCTGCGGCCTTCGCGCACCTCGGCCACGCCCTGACGCAGTTTCTCGGCGGTAAGCAGGTTCAGCCGGCCGAGCTGGTCGTCTTCGCCCCAATCGCCCCAGGTCGAGCCTTCCGGCCTGTTCTTCCAGCGCGCCATGACTTTCCTCCCGTTTTTCCAGGATCATGCCGGCCAAGGTTGTCGTCGGCAACGATTCCCGGCGCGCAGCATGGCATCTATGCCATCGCCGTGCTGCTGCCCGGCGTCGGTTCGGCTAGACTGCGACTCGGGAGTCCCGCGAGGAGTCTTGAGACACATGAAATCGAAGATCGTTCTGGCCGGCCTGCTGCTTTGCGCCGTGGCCGCGCCGGCGCATGCCCAGACGGCGGCCGAACTCGCCTATTGCGATCAGCTCGCCTCGTACTACGACCGCTACAACAAGCGCGGCGAGGGCATGTCGAACGCCGGCGGCATCGATCGCATCGTCGGCCATGAGCGCTGCCGGAAGGGCGAGGTTGCGGCCGGCACGGCGCAGTTGCAGCGCGCCATTCGTTCGATCGGTTTCGATCCGCCCGAGCCGCCGCAATAGCGGTCAGAGCAACGCTCAGGCCTCGGCGCCCTCGCGCAGTTCACGCTCGGCCGCTTCGAGCCGTTCGTTGGCTTCCAGCCAGTCGCCTTCGGCCTCGGCCAGCGCGTTCTGCAGCGAACCCGCTTCGATCTGCAGATCGCGGATCGCGTCGGCCGGGCCGCTGTAGAGGGCGGGATCGGCCAGCTTCTGCCGGATCGCTTCGTTCTTCTTCCCCAGCCGCGCCACCATCGCCTCGGCTTCCGAAACCGCTTTGCGCAGCGGCGCCAGCCGGGCGCGGATCTCGGCCTGCGATTTGCGCCGCTCGCGAGCGGTCTCGGTGACGGCCGGCCTGGCCTCGGGTTTCGCGGCCGCAGAGCGCGCAGGCTTTTCCTCGCCGCCGCGCTGTCCCAGCAGCAGGCGCTGGTAGTCGTCGAGATCGCCGTCGTAGGGCCGGCAGGCGCCGTCCGCCACCAGCCACAGCGTATCGGCGACCAGCCGCAGCAGATGCGTGTCGTGGCTGACCAGCACGACGGCACCGCGATAGTCGTTGAGCGCCTCGATCAGCGCCTCGCGCGCGTCCATGTCGAGATGGTTGGTAGGCTCGTCGAGCAGCAGGATGTGCGGCGCCTCCACGCTCATCAGCGCGAACAGCAGCCTGGTGCGCTCGCCGCCCGACAGCCGCCCGACTTCCAGCGTCGCCTTGGTGCCCGAGAAGTAGAAACGGCCGAGATGGTTGCGCAGCTTCTGCTCGTTGGCGTCGGGCATCAGCCGCCGCACGTGATCGAGCGGCGTGTCGCGCATGTCGAGCTCTTCGGTCTGGTGCTGCGCGAAATAGCCGACGCGCAGCTTGCCCGATTTCCGCAAGCTGCCAGCCTGCAGTTTCAGGCGGTCGGACAGCACCCGCACCAGGGTCGACTTGCCGTTGCCGTTGGCGCCGAGCAGCGCGATGCGGTCGTCCATGTCGATTCGCAGATCGAGCCCCGACAGCACCGGCTTGCCGCCATAGCCCGCCTGGCCGTTTTCGATGGTGATCAGCGGCGGCGCCAACTCCGCGGGCGAGGGGAAGTCGAAGCCGACTTCTTTCTCATGCGCCAGCAGGACGACGGGCTCGAGCTTCTCGATCATCTTCAGGCGCGACTGCGCCTGACGCGCCTTGGAGGCCTTGGCGCGGAAGCGGTCGACGAATTCCTGCAGGTGCTTGCGCTGCGCCTGCTGGCGCGCCGCCTGCGACATCAGGTTTTCCTGGCGCTCGCGGCGGGTGCGTTCGAAGCGGTCGTAGTTGCCGTTGTAGGCGACGAGTTTGCCGGCATCGATATGGGCGATCTGTTCGATGGCGCCGTTCAGCAGGTCGCGGTCGTGGCTGACCAGAATCAGCGTGTGCGGATAATTGCGCAGATAGCTTTCCAGCCACAGCCGCGCCTCGAGGTCGAGATGGTTCGACGGCTCGTCGAGCAGCAGCAGGTCGGGCTGCGAGAACAGCACGGCCGCCAGCGCCACGCGCATGCGCCAGCCGCCGGAGTAGGAGTTGCAGGGGCGTTGCTGCGCTGCGTGATCGAAGCCGAGGCCGTCGAGGATGCGGGCGGCGCGGGCCGGCGCGCTGTGGCTCTGGATGTCGGCCAGCCGATTGTGGATCTCGGCGATGCGCTGCGGATCGGTGGCGGTTTCGGCCGCCGCCAGAAGCTGGGCGCGCTCGGTGTCGGCGGCGAGCACGGTTTCCAGCAGCGATTCGGGGCCGTCGGGCGGATCCTGCGCCATGCGGCCGACGCGCAGGCCAGGCTGAATGGAGATCGATCCCTGGTCGGGCTGCAATTCGCCGTCGATCAGCTTGAGCAGGGTCGACTTGCCGGCGCCGTTACGGCCGACCAGGCCGACCCGTTTGCCGGCGGCGACGCTGAGGCTGGCCTGCTCGAAGATCGGCTGGCCGCCGACGCGGTAGGTGAGATCGACGATGCTGAGCATGGGGCGGGGGCATTAGCACAGGCGGCCCGTCCGGCCAAGGCCGGCCGGTTGCGGGCCGGTGGGAAACCGTCTATAAGCCCGCGACTTTTTCGCGACAGGCAGGAAAACATGGCCAAGGAACGCACACTTTCGATCATCAAGCCGGACGCGACGCGCCGCAATCTCACGGGCAAGATCAACGCCCGTTTCGAGGGCGCCGGTCTGCGCATCGTCGCCCAGAAGCGGCTGCACCTCTCGCGCCAGCAGGCCGAGCAGTTCTACGGCGTGCACAAGGCGCGGCCGTTCTTCAACGATCTGTGCACCTTCATGACCTCCGGTCCGGTGGTCGTCCAGGTGCTGGAAGGCGACAACGCCGTCGCCAAGAACCGCGAGATCATGGGCGCGACCGATCCGGCCAAGGCCGATGCCGGCACCATCCGCAAGGATTTCGCCGAGTCGATCGAGGCCAACTCGGTGCATGGTTCGGATTCGGCCGAGAACGCGGCCACCGAGATCGCCTTCTTCTTCGCCGGCACCGAAATCGTCGGCTGAAGCCGGCCTTCCGACAGCAAAAAAGCGGCCCAATGGGCCGCTTTTTTCATTGTGCGCGAACCGGCTCGATCAGAGCAGGAACAGCGCCATGAAGATCAGCAGGAGCGCCACGCCGACCACGCCGTAGTTGGTCAGCTTGATGAAGTTTCCCCACATCTCGCGATGCGAGCGCATGTCGAAATCGTCCGCCATCAACCCTCTCCTCGGCGCGCCCCGTCGGCCGTTCGTCGCCGTTATACTCAATGCCGTCGGCGAAGGAAAGAGGCGCGGCGACGAAAATTGAACGCCCGTTCAGTGCGGCAACCCGTTGCAGGCGTTCAATCTTTCCCGCGCCATCGGCGCCAGCACGACGCGCTCGCCGCACACTGTGACGGCGCCTTCCGCAATCAGCTGCACCACGGCGGGATAGAGCCGATGCTCGGCTTCGAGAATGCGACCGGCCAGCGCGTTTTCGTCGTCCTCGGCATGGACCGGCACGGCCGCCTGGCCGACGATCGGCCCGGCATCCATTGCCGGCCGCACGAAATGCACCGTGCAGCCGCTGATTTGCACACCAGCCTCGATCGCCTGACGCTGCGGATGGCGCCCCTTGAAGGCGGGCAGCAGCGACGGATGGATGTTGATCAGGCGGTCGCGCCAGGCCTCGACAAAGGTATCGCCCAGCAGCCGCATGAAGCCGGCCAGACAGACCAGGTCGACGCCGGCCTCGCGCAGGCGCGCGTCGAGCGCTGCGTCGAACGAATCTCGGTCGGCATGATCGCGATGGTCGACGACATGACAGGGCAGGTCCTGCTGGCGCGCCCAATCCAGCCCGGCGGCCGCGGGCGTGCTGCTGACGATCACGGCGATCTCGGCGGCGGCATCGGGCGTGGAGAAGGCGCGCGCCAGCGCCTGCATGTTGCTGCCGCGCCCGGAAATCAGGATTCCGAGCTTCAGACGCGCCATGCCGCGACCGTGCTCTCGACGATGCAGGCGGCTTCGCCGTCGCCGGCCTCGATGCGGCCGATGACGCTCGGATTCTCGCCACCGCGCCCCAGCGCGCCCATGACCTGCTCGGCGTCGGCTTCGGCGCAGACCACGACCATGCCGATGCCGCAGTTGAAGGTGCGGGCCATGTCGGCGGCCGCGACGCCGCCGGCCTTGGCCAGCCAATGGAATACCGGCGGCAGCGACCAGCGACGCGCATCGAGCCGGGCGATGCAGCCATCGGGCAGCACGCGCGGAATGTTGTCGACCAGCCCGCCGCCGGTAATGTGCGCCAGCCCTTTGACGCCGCCAGCCGAGATCGCGCCGAGACAGGAGCGCACATAGATCCGGGTCGGCGTCAGCAGCGCCACGCCGAGCGACGTTTCCGGCTCGAAGGGCGCTGGCCCGTCGTAGGACAGGCCATTGACCTCCACCACCTTGCGCACGAGCGAGAAGCCGTTGGAATGCACGCCGCTGGAGGGCAGGCCAATAATGACGTCACCCGGACCGATGTCGGGGCGCGGCAGCAGGCGATCGCGCTCCACCGCGCCAACGGCGAAGCCGGCGAGATCGTAGTCGCCCTCGGCGTACATGCCAGGCATCTCCGCCGTCTCGCCGCCGATCAGGGCGCAATCGGCCTGACGGCACCCCTTGGCGATGCCCGCGACCACAGCGCGGCCAGCCACGACGTCGAGCTTGCCGGTGGCGTAATAGTCGAGGAAGAACAGCGGCTGGGCGCCCTGAACCACGATGTCGTTGACGCACATGGCGACCAGATCGACGCCGACCGTGTCGTGATAATTGGCCTCGATCGCCACTTTCAGCTTGGTGCCGACGCCGTCGGTGCCGGACACCAGCAGGGGATCGACGAAACCGGCGGCCTTCAGGTCGAACAGCGCGCCGAAGCCGCCCAGCCCGCCGACGACGCCCGGCCGGTCGGTCAGTCGGGCCAGCGGCTTGATGGCGTCGACCATGGCCTCGCCGGCATCGATGTCGACGCCCGCATCGCGGTAGGTGAGTGAATTCTTGACGGTCACCGGGGCCTCGGCTGCGAAGCGTGACTTGGGCTGGGTTCGGGGCGAAAATGACTTGATCGGGAACGGTTTGCAACGCCATAACCGCTCGAAACCACGGGGAAATCCATGGCCAGCCCGCGTCCGCATCCGACCTTGCCAATCGCCGCCGCGCTGGCGCTCGCCGCCATGGGCCTGCTGCTGAGCCTCGTCGGCGCGCCGGGGCGGGGCGAGGCCGCGACCCTGGCCGACGTCTACACCGTCACCGGCGTGCCGGTCGACGCCACCGCGGACAATGCCCAACAGGCGCGCGAGCGGGCCGTCACGGCCGGTCAGCTGCGCGCCGCTCGCCTGCTGCTGGAGCGTCTGGCCCTGCGGGCGGACCATCCGCGCCTGCCGACGATCGACGCCAAGGCGCTGCCGGATCTCGTTTCCGGGTTCCAGGTCGCCAACGAGCGCAATTCCGCCGTGCGCTATCTCGCCGACCTCACGGTCAGCTTCAAGCCGGAGGCAGTGCGGCGGCTGATGCAGCAGGCCGCGATCCCGATCGCCGAAACGCCGAGCCAACCGGTACTGGTGCTGCCGGTGTGGCGCGAGGGCAGCACGGTGCAGCTGTTCGACGATCGCAACCCGTGGCGCGAGGCGTGGCTGAAAGTGGCGGCCGGCAAGGGGCTGGTGCCGCTGCTGACGCCGCTGGGCGATCTGGCGGACCTGCAGGCGATCACCGCCGAACAGGCGGTCGCTGGCAACAAGGAAGCGTTGGCCGCAATTGCCCAGCGCTACGGGACGCAATCGGTGCTGGTGGCGTTTGCGACCGCTGGAGCGGGCGCCGACACGATCGAGCAGCTTATCGTCGTGCGATACACGCTGGGCCTCGAGCAGGGGCTGCGCATACCGGTCACGCCGAGGCGGCCGCCGGAAGCGCTGCTGGCGACGGCGATCGCGATTTCCCAGGAAGTCGAGGAGAACTGGAAAGCGGCCGCGGCGATCGACAGCGGTCCTGGCGGAGCGCTCGATGCGGTGGCGCCAGTGGCGCAGCTTTCGGAATGGATCGCGCTGCGCAAGCAGCTGGCCGCAGTGCCGGCGATCAAGCGCATCGACGTCCGGTCGATCGGCGTCGGCGCGGCGCAGGTCACGCTGCACCATGCCGGCACGCCGCAGCAATTGCGCGCCGTTCTGGCCCAGTCGGGGATTGCGCTGACCGAGGAGTCCGGTGGCTGGACCCTGCGCGCCGCCGCCCCGCGCCAGCCCTGAGCGGAAATCTGGTGAACCCGCGCCCGCGCCGGACGTTATTCCCGGTCCCGCGCCGAGAATGGATGGCATCATGCCCGCAATGACCCCCCGCACGCAGCTGCGCATCTGGCTCATCGTCGGCCTGGTGTTTTTCGCGCTGCTGTGGCTGCTGCGCGACGTGCTGTTCCCGTTCGTCGCCGGCCTGATCATCGCCTATTTCCTCGACCCGTTGGTCGACCGGCTCGAGCGTCGGGGGCTGGGTCGCACCACCGGCACGGCGATCGTGCTGATCGGTTTCCTGCTGTTGCTGTTCTCGTTCCTGCTGCTGCTGGCGCCGCTGATCTACGATCAGGCGGTCGGCTTCGCCGAGAACCTGCCGCGCTATCTGTCGGAACTGAACATGCGCCTGCTGCCCAAGCTCGAGGCGCTGAAGCCCCAGCTCGGCATTACCGGCACCGTCACCAACGAGGTCGCGGAGGCCGTGCGCGAGCGCGGCGCGCAGATCTTCACCTGGCTGAGCGACGCCATGGGATCGGTGCTGGCCGGCGGCCTGGCGGTGTTCGACGTCATCGCCACGCTGGTGCTGACGCCGGTGGTGGCCTTCTACGTGCTGCGCGACTGGGATCACATGGTCGCCAAGATCGATTCATGGCTGCCCCGCCGCTATGCCGGCACCATCCGCCAGCTGGGCCACGAAGCCGATCTTTCCATTGCCGGCTACATGCGCGGCCAGGCGCTGGTCTGTCTTATCCTCGGCAGTTTCTACGCCGTGTCGCTGGCGCTGGTCGGGCTGGAATTCGGCCTGGTGATCGGGCTGATCGCCGGGCTCATCACCTTCATCCCCTACGTCGGCAGCCTGGTCGGCGGCATTCTCGCCATCGGCATGGCGCTGGCGCAGTTTCCGCCCGACTGGGCCAGCGTCGCCCTGGTGGCGGCGATCTTCGTCGTCGGCCAGGCGGTCGAGGGCAATTACCTGTCGCCCAAGCTGGTCGGTGATCGCGTCGGGCTGCACGCGGTGTGGATCATGTTCGCGCTGCTGGCCGGCGGCGCGTTGTTCGGCTTCACCGGCGTGCTGCTGGCGGTGCCGGTGGCGGCGCTGATCGGCGTGCTGTGCCGCTTCTTCATGAAGCAGTATCTCGCCAGCCGCCTCTACGATGACGGCCATGTGCCGCCGTTCCAGGTGCCGCCGGTGGTCATCGATCCGGCGCAGGTGCAGTCGACCGAGGCACTGGCCTCGAACGATCCGCCGCCGCCGGCATCCTCCAGCCCATGACGCAGCGGGCGCGCCAGTTCGCTCTCGACCTGCCGCATCGGCCGCATTACAGCCGGGCGGATTTTCTCGTCGCCGAGGCCAACCGGGCTGCCCTGGCGGCGCTCGATGGCCATCCGGCCACCGGCGGAGCGACGCTGGCGCTGGTGGGACCGCCGGGCAGCGGCAAGACGCATCTGGCGCATATCTGGGCGACCGCGACGGACGCGCGCTGGATCACGCCCGATCTGCTGTCCGTCGCCCTGCCGGAACTGGCGGCGCTGCCGCCGACCGCCGTCGTCTTCGATGCCGCCGATGCCTCGACCGGCGACGCCGCGGGCGACGCAGCGCTCTTCCATCTGCTCAACCTGACGCGCCAGCAGGGTGGATCGCTGCTGCTGACCGGCCGCACCGCGCCAGCGCGCTGGAATGCGGTGCTGCCTGATCTGAGATCGCGGCTGGCGGCGCTGCCGGTCGCAACGGTCGGCGCGCCCGACGAGGCGCTGCTGGGCGCCGTTCTGGTCAAGCTGTTCGCCGACCGCCAGGTGACGCTGGGCGGCGAGGTGATCGCCTATCTGCTGCCGCGCATGGACCGCTCGCTGGCTTTCGCCCGCGAACTGGTGGCGGCGATCGACGCGGAGGCTCTGGCCGGCAAGCGGGCGATCACCGTGCCGCTGGCGGCCAAGGTGCTGGCCGCGCTACAACCGGACAACGAAGAACGGGAGGGAGCGTAAGCCATGGATCTGGGTATCGCGGGACGCAAGGCGATCGTATGCGCCGCCAGCAAGGGGCTGGGCAGGGGCTGCGCCATGGCGCTGGCGCGCGAGGGCGTGCACGTCACCATCACCGCGCGCACGGCGCAGACGCTGGAGGAGACGGCGGCGGAAATCCGCAAGGCGACCGGCGTCACCGTGACGGCCGTGGCCGGCGACATCACCACCGAGGCCGGCCGGGCGGCGGCGTTGAAGGCCTGTCCGGCGCCGGACATCCTGGTCAACAATGCCGGCGGGCCGCCGCCGGGCAATTTCCGCAACTGGTCGCGCGAGGACTGGATCAAGGCGGTCGACGCCAACATGCTCACCCCGATCGAGCTGATCAAGGCGACGGTCGACGGCATGATGCAGCGCGGCTTCGGCCGGGTGGTCAACATCACCTCCAGCGCGGTCAAGGCGCCGATCGACATTCTCGGCCTGTCCAACGGCGCCCGGTCGGGCCTGACCGGGTTCATCGCCGGCGTGGCGCGCACCACCGCCCGCCATGGCGTCACCATCAACAACCTGCTGCCCGGCCCGTTCGACACCGACCGGCTGCGCTCCAACATCGCCACCCGCGCCCGCAGCAACAACCGCTCGGCGGAGGAGGAAGCGGAGATCTCGGCCAAAGCCAATCCGGCCGGCCGTTTCGGCACGCCAGAGGAATTCGGCGCCATGTGCGCCTTCCTGTGCAGCGTCCATGCCGGCTTCATGACCGGCCAGAACGTGCTGCTGGACGGCGGCCAGTACCCGGGGACTTTCTGATGCGGCTTCCGATTCTCGCGGCCATCGTCGCCGCCTTCGCCTCGACCGCCTCGGCGCAGAACGGGGCTGACGTCTACGGCAAGTGGCAGACCGAATCGACCAACGCCCATGTCGAACTCTATCGCTGCGCCGATCCAGCGCGCGGCGTGGTGTGCGGCAAGGTCGTGTGGCTGCGCAACGCCACCAATCCCGACCAGACGCCGGCAGCCAGCGTCGAAGACGTGCGCGACGTGAAGAATCCCGACGAGTCGTTGCGCAGCCGCAAGATCCTCGGCCTGGAGTTTCTCTATGGCTTCAAGGCAGCCGATGGCGAGGCGGGCGCGTACGAAGGCGGAAAGATCTACAACGCCGAGGACGGCGACACCTACAGCGCCCGCATCAGGCTGGAAAATCCCGACACGCTGGTGCTGCGCGGCTTCGTGCTGATGCCGATGCTGGGCAAGTCGCAGACCTGGACGCGCGTCAAGTGAACTAGTTGCGCACCGCCAGCGAGCGGGGCGTGACGAAGACGCGCAGGGTGGCGAGCTCGGCCGCGATCTGCGACCAAGTCTCGACGTCGAAGTCGAAGACTGCCAGGCCGGCTGTGGGATACTTGGTCGCCAGCCGGTCGCGTTCGATCTCCGGCGCCGCTTCGGCAAGCTGCAGCGCCAGCGCCTGGGTGCCGGGGTTGTGGCCGATCATGAGGCCGATGCGGTGGCGGTCGTCGATACGGCGCGCCTGGGCCATCAATGTGCGTTCGCCGGCGAGGTAGAGCTCGGGTTCGATCACGATGGTCGGGCGGCTCTTCCAGAACAGCGCGGCCAGTTCCAGCGTCTCCCGGGTGCGGGTGGCGGCCGAGCACAGCACGATGTCGGGCGCCAGCGCCGCCCCCGCCATGTAGCGGCCCATCAGGCCGGCGGTTTCGCGACCGCGGCCGTTCAAGGGGCGGTCGAAATCGCCGATTCCGGACGGCCAGGCCGATTTGGCGTGTCGCAGCAGGCAGAGTGTCTTCATCGCGAAACTGTAACGATTGGAGCCGAATTGCCGTGTCGGTTCAAATGCTTATCAGGACGTCATGACAGAGTCATGCAGGAAGTCTAAATTGGCTGGTGATAAGTCCGAATTTTGAGCCATCGAGATCGCCCGAATGTCCAACGTCGAACAGCTTCCGACCGCAGCCGCCACGGCGAAGGCCGATGCCGCCAACGCGCTGCCGGCGGCGACCAAGACCGCCGACAAGGTGGCGGCGCGGGCGGCGGCCAGCCCGCCGGTGGCGCTGATCGATCCCAATTCGCCCAAGCGGTTCATCAATCGCGAACTCTCCTGGCTGGCGTTCAACACCCGCGTGCTGGAGGAGGCCACCAATCCGCGCCATCCGCTGCTGGAGCGCGTGCGCTTCCTGTCGATCTCGGCCAACAATCTCGACGAGTTCTACATGGTGCGCGTCGCCGGCCTGCGCGACATGGTGCGGTCGGGCATCCAGACGATCTCCGACGACGGCCTGACGCCGCAGCAGCAGCTTCTCGCCATCCGCGACACGGTCACCGAACTGGTGGAGCGCCAGCAGACGGTGTGGGCGCAGCTGCGCACCGAACTGCGCCGCGAAGGCATCGCGGTCGTCGAGCCGGAGGAACTCACCGTCGAGGAGAGGGCCTGGCTCGACCAGTATTTCATTGAGCAGGTGTTTCCGGTGCTGACGCCGCTGGCGATCGATCCGGCGCATCCGTTTCCCTTCCTCGCCAATCTCAGCACGTCCTGCCTGCTGGAGCTGCGCCGCGCCAGCGACGGACGCAACATGATGGGCCTGCTGCCGCTGCCCTCGCAGCTTGAGCGCTTCGTGCGCATCCCGTCGACAAGCCTGCGCTTCATTTCGATCAAGCGCCTGGTCGAGCTCTACTTCGACCGCCTATTTCCGGGCTACAAGGTCATCGACAAGGGCTATTGCCGGCTGATACGCGACTCCGAAGTCGAAATCAACGAAGAGGCCGAAGATCTGGTCTCGACCTTCGAGACGGCGCTCAAGGGACGCCGCCGCGGCGATCTGATCTCGCTGACGCTGAACTCCGACATGCCGGCCTATCTGCGCGATTTCCTGTTCGAGCAGCTTGAGATCACCGAGGACGAGGTCGACGTCTTCTATCTCGACATGTCGCTGAACATCGAATCGGTCAATGCGGTGATCGTCGACGAGCGGCCGGACCTCAAGTTCCCGCCCTATACGGCGCGTTTCCCCGAGCGCATTCGCGATTTCGGCGGCGACTGTTTCGCGGCCATTCGCGCCAAGGACATTCTGGTGCATCACCCGTACGAGAGCTTCGACGTGGTGCTGCAGTTCATCCGCCAGGCGGCGCGCGATCCCGCCGTCATCGCCATCAAGCAGACGCTCTATCGCACCAGCAAGGACTCGCCCATCGTCAAGGCGCTGATCGAAGCCGCCGAGTCGGGCAAGACGGTGACCGCACTGGTCGAGCTCAAGGCCCGCTTCGACGAGGAAGCCAACATTCGCTGGTCGCGCGATCTGGAGCGCGCCGGCGTGCAGGTGGTCTACGGCTTCATCGACCTGAAGACCCACGCCAAGGTCTCGATGGTGGTGCGGCGCGAGGGCGCCGGCGCGCGCACCTACGTGCATTTCGGCACCGGCAACTACCATCCGATCACGGCGAAGATCTACACCGACCTGTCGTTCTTCACCTCGGATGCGACGCTGGCGCGCGACGCCGCCCGCGTCTTCAACTACATGACCGGCTACGCGCGGCCGACCGAGCTCGAGAAGATCGCGATTTCGCCGGTCAATCTGCGCCAGACGCTGATGCGGCACATCGCGGCCGAGGCGGCGCTGGCGGCGCAGGGCAAGCCGGCGGCGATCTGGGCCAAAATGAATTCGCTGGTCGATCCGGAGATCATCGACGCGCTTTATGCCGCGTCCAAGGCCGGGGTACAGATCGATCTGGTGGTGCGCGGCATTTGCTGTCTGCGCCCGGGCGTGCCTGGCATGTCGGAGAATATCCGGGTCAAGAGCATCGTCGGCCGTTTCCTGGAGCACGCCCGCATCGTCTGTTTCGGCAATGGCGAGAAGCTGCCCTCGCGCAAGGCGCGGGTGTTCATCTCATCGGCCGACTGGATGCCGCGCAATCTCGACCGGCGGGTCGAGACGCTGGTTCCGATCGAAAACCCGACCGTGCACCAGCAGATCGTCGACCAGATCATGGTCAACAATCTGAAGGACGTGGCGCAGAGCTGGCAGCTCGGGCCGGAAGGCGAATACCTGCGCATGTCGGCCGACGACAATGCCCCCAATGCCCATGTCTATTTCATGACCAACCCCAGCCTGTCCGGTCGCGGCAGCGCGCTGCGGCTGAGCGAGGGGCTGGCGAAGAACGGTCGGGCACGCTCCTAGCTCCTGGCATAGTTCCGATCTGCCGCATTGCGCGCGGTCGGCCCAGAAGCTAAACCCTCGCCATGACCAGAGCAGCAAAATCCCCTGCCGCCGGCGGCAGGGGACGGATCGGCATCATCGACATCGGGTCGAATTCGATACGTCTGGTCGTCTACGAGCACGCGCTGCGCGCGCCCATGCCGGTGTTCAACGAGAAGGTCCTGTGCGGTCTGGGTCGCGACATCGAGCGCACCGGCGCGCTGCCGGCCGATGGCGTCGCGAGCGCGCTCGACAATCTGCAGCGCTTCGTCACCCTGGCGCGCAACATGAAGGTGGTTCGCCTCGATCTGGTCGCCACGGCGGCCGTGCGCGACGCCAGCGACGGCGAAGCCTTCGTGGCCGAGGTCACGCGGCGCACGGGCGAACCGGTCCATATCATCAGCGGCAAGGAGGAGGCGCAGCTCTCCGGCATGGGCGTGATCTGCGGCATGCCCGACGCCGATGGCGTCATGGGAGATCTGGGCGGCGGCAGCCTGGAACTGATGGCGCTGGAGAAGGGCGCGTTGGGCGCATCGGTGACCCTGCCGCTGGGGCCCCTCCGCCTGCAGTCGCTCAACGGCAAGCGCACCGCCAAGGAAGTGATCGACGGCGCGCTGGCGTCGGTGAAATGGCTGCAGGACTATCGCGGCCGCACGTTCTTTCCGGTCGGCGGCGCCTGGCGCGCCTTCGCGCGGCTGCACATGGAGCAGGTCGGCTATCCGCTGCATGTCATTCACGAGTACCGGGTTTCCGGCCGCGAGGCGCGCGAGATGGCCTCGATGCTGTCGCAGCAGAGCCCCAAGTCGCTCGAGAAGATCGTCGGCGTCTCCAAGCGCCGGCTGGAGACGCTTCCGGTATCGCTGCAGGTGCTGGAACGGCTGCTGGCGATCTTGCAGCCCAAATCCCTGCGATTCTCCGCCTTCGGTCTGCGCGAAGGCTATTACTACAATGCCCTTTCGGCCGAGGAGCGCCAGCGCGATCCACTGATCGCCTATGCCGAGGACGAGGGCATGCGCTGGCGCCGGTTCGAGCTGATGCCCGACGAGATTCACGACTGGACGTCGCCGGTCTTCGAGGGCGAGACCGAGCAGGAGGCGCGATTGCGACGGGCGGCCTCGCTGCTGAGCGACATCGCCTGGGCCGATCATCCCGACTATCGCGGCGAACAGGCGCTGTTGCGGGTTCTGCGCATGCCGGTGCCGGGCATCGATCATCGCGAACGCGCCATGCTCGCCCTGGCCCTGATGTGGCGCTACAAGAGCGGCGTTCGCGGCGCGGATGCGGCAATGGCGTTGAATCTGATCGAGGACGAATGGGCGGCGGTGGCGCAGCGCATCGGCACCTCGCTGCGGTTGGCCTACAATCTCTCCGGCGGCGCGCCGGGCCTGCTGCCGCGCACGCGGCTGAGTCGCAGCAAGAGCGTCGTGACGCTGACCGTGCCGCCGGCGTTGCGCAACCAGCTCGGCGACGTCACC
>JBDZUM010000172.1:0-5536 GCA_040255215.1 Rhodospirillaceae bacterium | reverse complement strand
AGGGCGTGGTGACCGGCGCCGCCGACGGCTTCGCGCGCATGGCCGACCGGCCGGCGGCGACGTTGCTGCATCTGGGGCCGGGGCTGGGCAACGGCCTGGCCAATCTGCACAACGCCAAGAAAGCCAACGTGCCGATCGTCAACATCGTCGGCGAGCACGCCACCTATCACATCGAGCACGATTCGCCGCTGACCGCCGACATCGAAGGCATCGCCCGGCCGGTGTCGCATTGGGTCAAGACCTCGCCCAGCGCCAGGGAAGTCGCGGCCGACGGCGCCGCCGCCATCGCCGCCGCCCGCACCGCGCCCGGCCAGATCGCCACGCTGATCCTGCCCGCCAACACCGCCTGGAACGAGGGCAGCGGCATCGCCAAAACGCCCGCCCCGGCGCCGCGCGCCAAGGTCGACGAGGCCGAGATCGCCGAAGCCGCGCGTATCCTCAAGAGCGCCGGCAAGGACGCCATGCTGATGCTGACCGGCGTCGCCTTGCGCGAAAATCCGCTGGAACTGGCCGGCCGCATCGCCGCCGCCACCGGCTGCCGCATCTCGGCGCAATGGTCGAACGTGCGCATGCAGCGCGGCGCCGGCCGCGTCTTCATTCCGCGCCTGCCCTACGCCGTCGATCCCGCGCTCAACGTGCTGAAGGACGTCAAGCATCTGGTGCTGTGCGGCGCACGCCAGCCGGTGGCGTTCTTCGCCTATCCCGACAAGCCCAGCTTGCTGACGCCGGAGGGCTGCGAGGTCCACAACATGGCCGGGCTGGAGCAGGATCTCGAGGATGCGCTGGCGCGGCTGGCCGAGGCGCTGGGCGCGAGCAAGACCGCGCCGGTGCTGCAGAAGGCCGAACGGCCGCAGGCGCCGACCGGCGCCATCACCCTCGACAAGCTGGGCGCCGTCCTGGGCGCACTGCTGCCGGAGAACGCGGTGGTGGTCGACGAATCGGTGACCTCCGGCCGCGGCTTCGCACCCTTGACCGCCGGCGCGCCGCCGCATGACTGGATCACCAACATGGGCGGCTCGATCGGGTTTTCCATGCCGGTGTCGATCGGCGCCGCCGTCGCCGCGCCCGATCGCAAGATCATCTGCCTGTCGGGCGACGGCAGCGCCTTCTATACGATGCAGTCGCTGTGGACCATGGCGCGCGAAAAGCTCGACATCGTCACGGTGATCTTCGCCAACCGCTCCTACGCCATCCTGCGCGGCGAACTGGCCGGCGTCGGCGCCGGCAATCCCGGCCCCAAGGCGATCGACATGCTGACCCTGGACCGGCCCGATCCCGAATGGGTGCAGATCGCCAAGGGCCTGGGCGTCGACGCCGTGCGCGTCGGCGACTGCGACCAGCTCGTGAAGGCGCTGAAGACGGCGCTGGCGGAGAAGGGACCGCGACTGATCGAAGTGTGGATGTGAGATGTCGCTGCAATTGTCATCCCGGCCGTAGCGAAGCGGAGAGCCGGGACCCATAGCAGCGCAGTTTGAAGTGGAGACTGTTCACCGTTGGCGCACGGCGTTATAGGTCCCGGCTCTGCGCCGCCTGCGGCGGCTTGGCCGGGATGACAAGTTTTCTGGAAGCCATGAACGATCCCGACTCCTCCGAACACGCCTCCCGCCGCCGCACGCTTTACGGCCGGCGCAAGGGCAAGAAACTGCGGGCAGGACAGGAGGAGGTTCTCGAACGCTCCCTGCGCGAGCGCGCCATCGCGCCGCCGGCGGAGGGCGAGCGGCTCGACCCCGCGGCGATCTTTCCCGGCAAGCGGGCGATCTGGCTCGAGGTCGGCTTCGGCGCCGGCGAGCACCTGCTGTGGCAGGCGGAGAACAATCCCGATATCGGCCTGATCGGCTGCGAGCCCTTCGTCAACGGCCTGGCGCGGGCCATGGCCGGGGCCGAGCAGCGCGGGCTCGACAATCTGCGCTTCCTGGCGGACGACGCGCGGCTGCTCATCAAGGCGCTGCCCGAGGCGTCGCTGGAGCGGGTCTTCATCCTGTTTCCCGATCCCTGGCCCAAGCTGCGCCATCACAAGCGCCGCTTCGTGGCGCGGCCGACGCTCGATCTTCTGGCGCGCGCCATGGCCGATGGCGCGGAATTGCGCTGCGCCACCGACGATCCCTCCTACCAGCCCTGGATGGTCGAGCACGCCTGCCGGCACCCCGATTTCGAGTGGCTGGCCGAACGCGCCGCCGACTGGCGGCAGCGGCCGGCGGACTGGCCGCAGACCCGCTACGAGCGCAAGGCAATCGCCCACGGCCGGGTGCCGATGTTCCTGCGGCTGCGCCGCAGGCCCCGCACCGCCCCCTCAGGCGCCTGACTCCGTTGCCGATTCCCGCCCCGCCGGGCAGCGGCCAGAATCAGCTTGCGCGCTGCGGTTCTTTGCCCTAAACCCTTGCCCAACATAGGGTTCGGTCACCTCCGGGCCCCAAAATCAAAGGGTGGGCCAAAAGCCCACCCTTCGCTTTTGGAGCCGACCTTCGGGACCGGACCGTCCGATTTCGGTCGATGGCGAGGATCGTTGAGAGCAGGTCAGGAACAGGCCGCGCGGATCGAGGCGCTGATTGCTCCCGCCGTGGAGGCGATGGGCTACGACATCGTGCGCGTGATGGTGGCGGGCGGCCAGGCCGTGACCCTGCAGGTCATGGCCGAGCGGCGGGACGCGGCGGCGATGACCGTCGAGGACTGCGCCGAGATCAGCCGCACGGTATCGGCGCTGCTGGAGGTGGAGGACCCGATTTCCGGTCCCTACCGGCTGGAGGTTTCCTCGCCGGGCATCGACCGGCCGCTGGTCAAGGCGCGGGATTTCGCGCGTTTCGCGGGCTTTCGCGCCCGCATCGAGTGCGACGCGCCGGTCGACGGGCGCAAGCGCTTCGTCGGCACGCTGAAGGGCGTCGCCGACGAGGCGGTAACGGTGATTTTGGACGACGGCGCGGCGGCGGTCATTCCGCTCGACGCGATCGTCAGGGCGAAACTGGTGCTGACCGACGAGCTGTTGGCGGCCCATCAGGCACAATAGAGGCGCTGGAGAAGATCATGGCGACGAAGGTTTCAGTCGCGGCGGAAATGCCCCGCATCGAGATGCTGCAGGTGGCCGACGCCGTCGCGCGCGAGAAAAGCATCGACCGCGAGCAGGTGCTGCAGGCGATGGAGACGGCGATCGAGAAGGCCGGCCGCTCCAAATACGGCCTCGAGCACGACATCCGGGCCGAGATCGACCGCAAGAACGGCGACATCCGCCTGCTGCGCTACCAGGAAGTGGTCGACCACGTCGAGAACGAGGCGACGCAGATCTCGCTCAAGGAGGCGCAGCGGCGCAATCCGGACGCGCAGGTCGGCGATTTCCTGACCGACGCGCTGCCGCCGATCGATTTCGGCCGCATCGCCGCCCAGACCGCCAAGCAGGTCATCACCCAGCGCATGCGGGAGGCCGAGCGCCAGCGCCAGTACGCCGAGTTCAAGGACCGCGTCGGCGAGATCGTCTCGGGCGCGGTCAAGCGCGTCGATTTCGGCAACGTCATCATCGATCTCGGCGGCCGGGCCGAGGCCATCATCCGCCGCGACGAGCTGATCCCGCGCGAGGTGTTCCGCCCCTCCGACCGGGTGCGCGCCTATATCTACGACGTGCGCGAGGAGCAGCGCGGGCCGCAGATCTTCCTGTCGCGCACCCATCCGCAATTCATGGCCAAGCTGTTCGCCCAGGAAGTGCCGGAAATCTACGACGGCATCATCGAGATCAAGGCGGTAGCGCGCGATCCGGGCAGCCGCGCCAAGATCGCCGTGCTGTCGCACGACAGTTCGATCGACCCGGTCGGCGCCTGCGTCGGCATGCGCGGCAGCCGCGTTCAGGCCGTGGTGCAGGAACTGCAGGGCGAGAAGATCGACATCATTCCGTGGTCGGCCGACCAGGCCAATTTCGTCGTCAACGCGCTGGCGCCGGCGGAAGTCTCCAAGGTCGTGCTCGACGAGGAGAACGAGCGCATCGAGGTGGTGGTGCCCGACGAGCAGCTGTCGCTGGCCATCGGCCGGCGCGGCCAGAACGTGCGCCTGGCCTCGCAGCTCACCGGCTGGGACATCGACATCATGACGGAGGCCGAGGAATCGGAGCGCCGCCAGGCCGAGATGAAGCAGCGCTCGGAAGAATTCAAGGAAGCGCTGGACGTCGACGAGGTCATTGCCCATCTGCTGGTGGCCGAGGGCTTCACCTCGGTCGAGGACGTCGCCCTGGTACCGCTCGAGGACCTGACCTCGATCGAGGGCTTCGACGAGGACATCGCCGGCGAGCTGCAGCGGCGCGCCCAGAGCTTCATCCAGGAGCGCGACGAGCGGCTGGAGGCGGAACGTCTGGAGCTGGGCGTCACCGACGAGATCGCCGCCATCGAGGTATTCGACAAGCAGTCGCTGGTCCTGCTGGGCCAGGGCGGCGTCAAGACGATGGACGACCTGGCCGATCTCGCCAGCGACGAGCTGCGCGAAATGCTGCCGGCGCTCGAGCTGAGCGAGGAGCAGGCCAACGAAATGATCATGAGCGCGCGGCGCGCCGCCGGCTGGTTCCCCGACGAGGAAGCCGAGCCGGCCGCCGAGGCGGCGGAGCAGTAAGGAGCGGACCGGCTTGATGCAAGGTGCGACGATGACGGAGGAAGCGCAGGTGGCGGCGGCCCAGGTAGCGCCGAGCCTGCGCCGCTGTCTGGCGAGCGGCGAAAGCCTGCCGCCGGAGCGGCTGATCCGTTTCGTCGTGGCGCCCGACGGTACGCTGACGCCCGACATCGAGCGCCGCCTGCCCGGCCGCGGCATGTGGGTGCAGGCCGAGGCGGCGGCGATCGCCAAGGCGATGGCGAAGGGGCTGTTCTCCCGCGCCGCGCGCGCCAAGGTGATCATGCCGGCCGACCTGCCGCAGCGGCTGCAGGGCCTGCTGCTGCAGCGGATGATCGACGGGCTGGGGCTGGCCCGTCGCGCCGGCCAGGCCGTGGCGGGCCACGACAAGGTGCAGGCGTTCGTCGCTGAGGGGCGCGCCGGCCTGCTGCTGCTGGCCAGCGATGCCGGCCGCGATGCGCACGCCAGGGCGCAGGCGCTGGGCCGCGGCATCGCCGTCGTCGAGGCGATGGAGGCGTTCGAACTGGGCGTCGCTTTCGCCCGCGATCAGGCGGTGTACGTCGCCGTCGCGCCGGGGCGGCTGGCGCAACGGCTGGAAATCGATGCGGCGCGTCTGAAGGGCCTGCGCGGCCTGCCGACAGCGCCCGGTGAACAGGTGTAGAATAGGGTTCAGATGAGCGATACCAAAGAAACCAAACCGACCAAACCGCTGACCCTTTCCGGCGCCGGCAAGCTCGAGCTGCGGCCCAAGACGGAACAGGGTCTGGTGCGCCAGAAGTTCTCGCACGGGCGGACCAAGGCGGTGACCGTCGAGGTCAAGAAGAAGCGCGTCGCCGGCGCCGCGACCGGCGCGGCATCGCCCGCGGCGGAAGCGCCGGCGGGCGAAGCTCCCGCGCCGAAGCCCGCACGCTCCACCGGCGGCGCCACCCTGCGCGGGCGGGCGGCCGGTGGGCCGGGCAGG
>JBDZUM010000040.1:20437-30035 GCA_040255215.1 Rhodospirillaceae bacterium | reverse complement strand
TACCGCGCCCGGCCGCGGGATCGACGCGGAATGAACGACATCCAGACCTCCGACACCGCCCTGCTCAGCACCCTGCCCGTCGCCGTCTGCATGACCGACGCCGAGGGCCGGCTGACCTGGTTCAACGACGCGGCCGAACGGCTGTGGGGCCGGCGGCCCGAGCTGGGCGCGACGAAATGGTGCGGCTCGTGGAAACTCTACTGGCCGGACGGCCGGCCGCTGCCGCACGAGGAATCCCCGATGGCGCTGGCGCTGCGCCACGGCCGGGAGGCGCCGGCCAGCGAGGCGCTGGTCGAGCGGCCGGACGGCACCCGGACCGCCGTGCTGCCGCATTTGCGCCTGCTGGTGGACGCCGACGGCATCGTGCGGGGCGGACTCAACATGCTGGTCGAGATCGCCGAGCGCCAGGGCGCCAGCATCGAGGCGGCGCGGCTGGCGGCGATCGTGTCCTCGTCGGACGACGCCATCGTGTCCAAGACGCTGGACGGCATCATCGTGTCGTGGAACGCCGCCGCCACCCGCATCCTGGGGTACACCGCCGAGGAGATGATCGGCCGGCACATCACGACCATCATTCCGCTCGACCTGCGCGACGAGGAAACCGAGATCATCGCCAAGCTGCGGCGCGGCGAGCGCATCGAGCATTTCGACACGCGCCGGCTGCGCAAGGACGGCACCCTGGTGGATCTTTCCATCACCGTATCGCCGGTGCGCGATCGCGACGGGCGCATCGTCGGCGCCTCGAAGGTGGCGCGCGACGTGTCCGAGCGAAAGCGGGCGGAGGAGCTGCAGCGCACGCTGTTCGACGAGCTCAATCACCGCGTCAAGAACACGCTGGCGACGGTGCAGGCGCTGGCGACGCAGACCCTGCGTGGCGAGCGCAGCCTCGAGGAGGCGCGCCAGACCTTCCAGGGCCGGCTGATGGCGCTCAGCGCGACGCACGACCAGCTGTCGCTCAACGCCTGGAAGGAAGCGTCCTTCGCCACGGTGGTGGCGCAGACCCTGCGGCCGTTCCGCAAGCGCATCGACATCGCCGGGCCGGAGATCATGATGCGGCCGCGCGAGGCGGTGACCTGGGGCATGGTGCTGCACGAGCTGGCGACCAACGCGGCGAAATACGGCGCGCTGTCGCAGCCGCAGGGCCGCGTCGCGATCGGCTGGGCGCTGCTGCCCGAACGACGCTTCGAACTGCGCTGGACCGAAACCGGCGGCCCCGCCTGCGCGGCGCCCGAGCGCAAGGGGTTCGGCACCCGCTTCGTCGAGCGCGCCGCCGCCAACGACCTGGCCGGCCGCTGCGTTTTCGAGTATCGACCCGAGGGATTGCACGTCACCATCGAAGCGGCGCTGGCCACGGCATGACGGAGGACAGCGATTTCTGCCGCGGCCTGCGCGTACTGCTGGTCGAAGACGAATCGATCATCGCCATGCTGACCGAAAGCATGCTGCTCGAAATGGGCTGCGACGACGTGGTGCTGGCCGGCACGGTCGGTCAGGCGCTGCGCGAGATCGACCAGCGCATGCCCGACCTCGCCGTGCTCGACGTCAACCTGCGCGGCGAGATGGTGCTGCCCGTCGCCGAGCGGCTGGCGCGCGAGAACGTGCCCTTCGCCTTCGCCACCGGCTACAACGCCATGGGAGTCCTCGCCGCCTGGCGCGACTACCCGCTGGTGCAGAAGCCGTTCGGCATGACCGAACTGGAAGCGGCGCTGAAGGAGGCGCTGGGGGTGGCGGGTTAGGCGGAAGCGGCGGCCTTCCGACTTCGCTTCGGTTTCTTTGCCGCCGCTGCGGCAAGTGGCGCGACCATTTTTTCGTACAGGCCGAACAGATGCTCGACCCGCTCGCGGTCGGACCCAAAACCTGACGTTCGATACAGCCGGTCCACGGCGCGATCCAGCGCCTGATGTGCCTTGCGCAGATTGGCCGGCATCAGGTCGGGATCGTAAAGATCTGCGAGCGTTGCGGTCGGGTGCGCGGCGCGGGCGTCGAGCACCGCCTGCGCCAGCGGTTCGAGCCGATCTAGCTCCGCCTCTGCAACCGACGGCATCGGAAAGGTGTTGTAGACGAGCCCGATGGAATAGCGATAGCGGCTTTCGAGCCTCCCTCCGATTTGACGCAGCCAACTCATGTGCATAGCGGAGGTGAGGATGGCGAAATGTGATTTGCTCGCGTTCTTCAAGACAAAGACCAAATCGCTGGGAACGGTAGGTGGCTCCAGCCAGCCAATAGGAACGTATTCGCGCCGCTCGGAGCTAACCTTTGGAACTACAAGAAATGCATCCGAAGGCAAGACATTCACGTGAAACAATGTAGGAGTTGCCGCAAGGGCCTGAGTCGGTTTGCTCTTGCTCGCCAAACGAAAGGCTCTGACTTTCGCCACTCTGTCCTTCACCAATGGAAGTCTTGCTAATACGTCTGGGCTTGCTTCCTGCAATGCCAAAATCCATCGACAACCACCATTGATGAATTCTTCACTGCCCACGTAAGGCCGTAGAAATTGAACAGCATCAGGCTCGGCCGCCAGAAAATCCTCTCGCTCCGCAGCCGAAAAGATAAAGTTTCGGCCGTCGATTGGCTTTGATCCGATAACAAGTTTCGGCAGTTGATTCAGAGGTTGCGCCGATTCGCGAACAACCAGATGTTTGTCGGCCAAATGGGCTGCATCGAATAGATAAGCCGTCAGAGCGGTATGACCGCTCTCGTCAGGTTCGCTATTGATGTCTTCATAGGAAAACAAGCGGCGAATCTTGGGTGCGGCTTCCCGCTTGCTCAAACCAACAATCACCACATGAACGTGCGCCTTACCGCGAGCATCCGATCCCCAGGCAAACGTCCGATGCGCATAGGCGATTTCCAGTTTCAGCCTGTCAAACAGGATCGGCCAAAGCTGCGCCACCTGCTCGCCTTGCGTGATCGAATTCGTCGCAACGAAGCCGATAGGGACATTGTTTGCGGCGATATACTCGCCCGCCTTGATGAACCAGGCGCAAACATAGTCGAGCGTACCGCCGCTCTTTCCCAAGGCAGCGATCCGGCGCACCTGCTGGCGCTGGAATTCACTTTGATACTTCGCCCCGACAAATGGCGGATTGCCAAGGACATAGGAACAATCGCCCGGCGTCAGCACGGTATCCCACCCGATCTCCAACGCATCGCCGTGAACGATATGCGGCGATTTCTTCAGCGGGATGCGGACGAAGGTCAGGCCGAACTCAAGGCTCAGCCGGTTATTCATGATGTGGTCCATCATCCACAGCGCCGTTTCGGCAATGCGGGCCGGGAATTCACCGATCTCAATGCCGTAGAACTGATCGACGTTGACCACAGATAATGTGTCCGCCAAGGCATCCAGCTGTCGCGTGGGGTGCAACTCGCGCAGCACGTCCATTTCGAGCGCCCGCAATTCCCGATAGGCTATAATCAGGAAGTTGCCGCAACCGCAGGCCGGATCGAGGAAGCGCATCTTTCCGAGTCGTTCCTGGAAAGCCAGCAGTTCGGTGGTGCGGCGCGTGCCGCGACTGGATTTCAGGCGCTGGAACTCCGCCCGAAGATCATCGAGAAACAACGGCTCGATGACCTTGAGAATGTTCTTTTCTGTCGTGTAGTGAGCGCCCTGCTTGCGCCTCTCCTCCTTGTCCATGACCGACTGGAACAAGGCGCCGAAAATCGCGGGCGATATCGCCGACCAGTCGAACTCGCAGGCGTCGATCAACGTCTGCCGCATTGCCGAGTCGAAATCGGGAATACGCAGCGGATCGCGAAACAGATCGCCGTTGACATAAGGAAAGCGGTCCAGGTCCTCGTCGAGCGTTCGTCCGCGCCTGCCTTCCTCGGTATTGAGCACCTCGAAAAGTTTCGCCAGCGCCGGTCCGAGATCAGACCCATCCTCGCGGGTTCGCGTCTGGAGATAGTCGAGAAAAATGTCGCGCGGCTCGAAGATGCCTGTGTCGTCGGCGAACAGACAGAAGACGATGCGGACCAGAAACTGTTCCAAATCGTGACCGACATACCCCGCCTCCTCCAGCGCGTCGTGCAGCTTGCCGACGAGTTCCGAGGCCTTGACGTTGACAGGATCCTGATCCTTGAAGGTACGTTTCTGGACGCCGATGATGAAGCCGAACTTCTCGACGTGCTTCGGCAGATCGGCGAGCGAGATGGAGACGTGGTCGTCCTCCTCCAGATCGTAGAGTTCGAAGCTCTGGAAATCGCTCAGGAGGATGTAGCGCGGCAGATCGGCGTTCTTGAGGCCAGGGAAATAGTCGAGAGCCTGCTGCTTGGCCTTAACCAGTTTCTTGCCAATGCTTTTCTGCTCGACCAGCAGTACGCCCTTCCAGAACAGATCGATGAAGCCACGTTTTTCCGCGCGAAGATTCTTGACCGGCTCCTCGAAGCTTGCGACCCGCTTCACTGGCATGCCGAAAACTTCGAAGAAATCGCGGTAGAAGAGTTGGGTCTGACCCTTTTCGTAGCCCTGCCCCTGCCACTCTCGCGCGAACGCGGCGGCGCGGGTTCTGATCTCGTTCCAGGAAAGGCGCATGGTCGGGAGCAGTCGGCTGCGGCGGGGACGAATGTGCGATCATGCCCGCGGACGCAGACGGCAGGCAAGCCTGCTGGTGACTCCCTTACCTAGGGGGTGCCGGTTCTGGAATTGTCAGCATAGGTTCACCGCCAAAAGATCCCTCGCTGCGCTCGGAAAGACGATTGAAGAATCGTCGTCGCAGTCGGTCCTTCGAGACGGCCGCTTCGCGGCCTCCTCGGGACGAGGTGGTATGGGTCGGGCAACGCGATGCGTGGGCTTCACCCTTCGTCAGGCTCAGGGTGAAGGGTGTGGTGCGTTGCCCGCGGCATTATGGGTCCCGGGTCTCGGCTGCGCCTCGCCCGGGATGACGGGAATTTACGGCTCGAGCCGCCGATCAATGAACCCATCGCCTCTCTATCTCGCAAGATGCTTCGCTCCTGAGCCTGTCGAAGGGGCTCAGCATGACGGAGGGCGGTGAGTCAGCGCCCCGCCGCCGGTTTCAGGTCCGGCGCGTTTGGCGGCGGTGGGTTGGCTTCGAGGTCGGCGATCAACGCCTCCATCTCATCGATCTCGCGCAGCTGCGCCGCGATGATGCGGTCGGCCAGGTCGCGCACGCGCGGGTCGGCGATATGGGCGCGGTTGCTGGTCAGCACGGCGATGGAATGGTGCGGGATCATCGCCTTCATGTAAGCGACGTCGTCGACCGTTTCCTGGCTGCGCACCAGCCACAGCGATGCGGCGAAGACCACGATCGCGATGCCGACGATGGCGAGATTGGCGGCGCGGCTGCGATACATGGTCCACATGTAGCCCAGCATCACCACCGCCATGGCGGCGCCCATGACCAGCGCCATCCAGGCCCGCGTCTGGCTGAACCAGACATGCGCGGCCTCCCAACTGTTGAGATAGGTCAGGCAGAACATCACGACCGTCGAGGTCGCGATCATCAGGGCGAAACGCAGATAGGACATGGCTAGGCGCCCAGCGCCACGGCGACGGCGAGCAGGCCGAGCAGCGCCAGGCCTGTGCGCGCAAGGCGGGAACCGCCCTGCCCCGGGATCGCCGTGCCGGAGGCGGAGGGAACCGTCCACAGCAGGAATTGAGAGGCCAGCATCAGCGACAGCGCCGCGGCGATCAGCCAGAAGGCGGTGTCGCCGCGCGGCAGAACGAACAGCAGCGCCAGCAGGGCAAGAATGCCGCCGAGATCGCCAAGCAGGCCGGCACGCGTGAAGCGCGGGGCGATCAGGACGTCATGGCGAGGCTGCGTGGTAACGCGGCTGCCTGACGATGCCAGCCCTCGGGCAGGCAGCGCCAAGACCAGCGACTGGCCGAAAGCCGTGGCCAGCAGCAGCACGGCCAGCAGGTGGATCGCCAGGGCCATCGCTTTTCTCCTTCGAGCGGCAACGATGCGGCGGACGCCTGGGTTCCGGACAGGTCGGCGATCGCCGGAAAGCAACCGGAACGGCCGCTGCGGCGGCGCCGTTCTCCGGGTGACGCCGCGGCGCCCTCGCGGCGGCAGCGAAAGGAGAAATGCCATGCTCGAGATCGGGCAATCGCCGGCCAACGTGCTGGCGCTGAAGCTGACGGGCACCATCGAGAAGCGCGACATCCAGGGCGTCGAGGAAGCGATGAAGGAGAAGCTGGCGGCCAACGACCGCATCGGCGTCGTGGTCGACATGAGCCAGTGCACCGACATGACGGCCGACGCCATCGTCGAGGATCTCAAGGCCGAGCTGAGCCTGATCGACCAGTGGCACCGCTTTCCCCGCGTCGCGCTGGTGTCCGACAAGCAGTTCCTCAAGGCGCTGACGCGGTTTTTCGATCCGCTGGTGCCGTCGGTCGATTTCGCCAATTTCGCCAGCGACGACTACGACAAGGCCGTGCAGTACGCCTCGCAGGTCGCCATCACCTCGGACGCCGCGACGCGCCACTAGAGAATGGGGATGTCATCGCTGCCTGTCCTTCGAGACGGCCGCTGCGCGGCCTCCTCGGGACGAGGGGACGGGGTGGCGGGAAGCGAGCGGTACGACACCCACATCCGTGATCGGTTTCAGGTCCGACACAAGCCTGCGGCGATCGGTCCGGCACGCGGGGCGCCATCGGCGTATTCTGTCGCCGCGCGAGACGCGCGGGAGGCGGATGACGCATGCAAGAAAGACTGACGCAACTTCTGCCGCGCTGGCTGCCGTCCTGGCTGCGGCGCTGGCTGGCGCGCGAGATCGGCGAGTTGCTGGCGACGGGCGTCTATTTCTACGCCTGGTTCGGCGCCATCCTGCTCTACAGGACCGCGGTGACCGGCGGGTCGGGCGCCGGTCTCGTCGCCTACGCGCTGGCCGTGGTCAAGGCGGCGATCATCGCCAAGCTGGCGCTGGTCGCCCATGCCGTGCCGCTGGGGCATCTGTTCGGCAACCGACCGCCGCTGCAGATCGCGCTGGGCAAGTCCATCACCACCCTGGCGATGCTGGTCGGGCTGACGGCGCTGGAGGAGATCGCGCGCGGGCTGATCCATGGCCACGGCATCGCCGCCACGCTCAGTCATTTTCTGCACGAGCGGCTGGCCGAAGCGGCGGCGACCTGCCTGCTGCTATGGCTGGTGCTGATCCCGTTCTATCTGCTGCGCGAGATCGGCGCGGCGCTGGGACCGGGCGCGCTGGGCCGGCTGCTGCTGGGCGGCGGGCCGCCCTTGCCCGCGCCATCGCGGACAGACGCCGTCGGCGCGCCGGTCCGCGACCCATGACGACGGTGCTTCAGCGGATCAGGCGACGGCATGGTTCCCGGGTCTCGGCTTCGCCTCGCCCGGGATGACAAAAAAGAGAGAGCGCCTCGTCCGGGACGACAAAAGAAGAGAGAGCGCCTTGCCCGGGATGACGGGTGCAGAGCGGCCTAGCGGCCTTCCTTCAGGCGCATCGACTTTGCAGGCCGAGAGAAGATGCTTCGCTCCTGAGCCTGTCGAAGGGGCTCAGCATGACGGAGATAACAAGCGAAGCGCCGGCCTCAGTGCCCCCTGCCCGAATTCTTGACGTAAGCCTGCGCGGCGGCGCGCAGCAGGGTGGCGTCGGCGGCGCCGACCACGAGATCGTAGCCGGCCTTGAACAGGGTCGGCGCGTCCATGGTCGGCACCTGGATCGAGGCCAGCATCAGGCCGGCCTGCTTGATCGCCTTGGCGGCGCGCTCGACCTGGGCCATCACCGGCTTGAAGTCGGCCGTGCCCAGCATGTGCATCGAGGCCGACAGATCGGACGGGCCGATGAACAGCATGTCGACGCCGTCGATCGCGCCCATGGCGGCGATCTCCTCGATGGCGTCGACGTGCTCGATCTGCGGGATGATCAGCAGGTCCGACGCGTGGCTGTCGATATAGGCCTTGGCGTTGAGGCCGTAATCGGCGGCGCGGATGACGCCGGGCGCCGCACCGCGCGTGCCGTGCGGCGGATAGCGGCAGGCATCGACGATGGCTTTCGCTTCCTGCGCATTGGCCGTCATCGGAATGATGACGCCGTCGACGCCCATATCGAGGGCGAACTTGAATTCCGCGATGCGCTGATCCGGCACGCGCAGGATGACGCCGCAGCCATGGGCGCGGGCGGCCAGGGTCAGCGACAACGCATTGGAGCGGTCGACGAAGCCGTGCTCGCAGTCGAGCACGATGACGTCGAAGCCGGCGATGGCGGCGCATTCGACGGCGGCGGGGCTGCCGAGGCTGGCCCAGCAGCCGAGCAACTTGCGACCCGATCTCAGTTCGGCTTTCAGATTCCGGAACAGCATTCCACTCCCCCGCTTTCGCGTTGCGTTGTTGCACTCGCGCCCTCGACATCGGTCCGTCGGCGGTGCGGGCGGCCGGCGCAGACTACGCTGCGGGGCGGCAGGCGCGCCAGTGGGGCGAGACCATCTCCCTATCCATTCGTACAGGCTTACGCAATTCCTTTGCCGTTTGCTAACCACAGTTCTTAGGCTGGCAGACGTAGCTCTGACGTTGCGTTCGTATTTTGGGGTTCGAGGAGTGACGGGGAGCAAGCCGAAGATCAGGCTGGTGGTCGATCTTGCGACCAGACCGGCGGGGAATCGCACATGGCTGCTGGTCAAGCTGCGCCACGCCAGCGGTCCCTATTCGCGGGTGGCGTTCCCGGCCGTGCTGGTGGGTCGTTTCGCGCGCCAGCTCGAGGCGGTGCGCAACGAGTTGCTGGCGCAACGCGGCGTCACGGCGACGTCGACGCCAGCCGCCGGCGACGGTTCCAATGGCGATGAGCGCGGCGACGGGCCGGCCGACCAGCCGACCATCCTGCGCAGCGATTGGCACGGGGCGTTCTACGGCGCGCCCTTCGTGCGGGCCTACGACAGCATCGCGATCATGATCGTCGGCGACACCGATTCGAGCGCCGAGGAAGGCTTCATGCTGCAATTGCCCATGGTGGAGAAGCTGCTGCACGAGTTGCAGCGCCGCCAGGCCGACCTGATCGGCGCCGAGCCGGGCTGAGGCGATCATTCGCCGCCGAGAAACGGCTGCACGCAGAGCAGCAGCAGGCAGCTCGCCGCGCCGGCCCAGGGCACGAAGCCCGGCACGCGGAAGCGTCCGGCCTTCTCGGGCTCGCGGCGCTTGAGCACGATCAGCGCGGCATTCGATACGGCGAACACCACCAGCACGATGGCGCTGGTGACGGCGGCCAGGGTGCGCGTGGGGAAGAACAGCGCCAGCGCCAGGATGGCGGCGCCGACCAGCAGCGTGGCGATGGCCGGCGTGCGGGTGCGCGACCAGATGCGCGCCAGCGCCGCCGGCGCGCCGCCGCGACGCTCGCCGAGATCGTACATGGTGCGCGTCACCATGATGATCTGCGCGAACAGCCCGTCGGCGATGGTGATCATGCCCAATACGGCGACCAGCAATCCGCTGCCGCCGGCGGCGACGGCGACGTCGACCAGCGGCGCGTGGCTGGCGGCCAGTCGTTGCGGCGGCAAGGTGGCGACGGCGACGGCGCAGATGGCGACGTAGAACACCAGCGACACCGCCAGCGTGACGAAGATGGCCAGCGGCACCGCCTTCTCCGCCCGCTGCGCCTCGTCGCCGAGATGGGCGATGTCCTCGAA